>NZ_VCKY01000271.1 GCF_005889735.1 Nonomuraea turkmeniaca | reverse complement strand
GAGGCGCTCCGCGCGGGGCACGGGCTGCAGTTCGACGATCCGCGCCCCCTCGGGCACATGCCGCAGGTCGTGGGTGATGAGGATCGTCGTCCGACCGGCCATGAGCCGCCGCAGCGGCTTCATGACCTGGGCGGCCGTCGCCTCGTCCAGCCCGTTCATGGGCTCGTCGAGCACCAGAACGGGCGCGTCACGCAGGATGGCCCTGGCGATCGCGATCCGCTGCCGCTGCCCGCCGGACAGGAGCCTGCCCCGCTGGCCGACCGGCGTGTCGTATCCCTGGGGCAGCTGCTTGACGAAGTCGTGCACCCCGGCCGCCTCGGCGGCTCTGATCACCTCGTCGTGCGAGGCGTCCGGCCGCCCGTATGCGATGTTGTCCCGTACCGACCCGGAGAACAGCAGTGTCTCCTGGTGCAGCACGGTGACGTTGGTACGCAGCGACGCGCGGGTCAGGCCGCGGACGTCGGCGCCGTCGAGCAGGACACGCCCCGCGTCCGGGTCGTAGAAGCGCAGCAGCAGCTTGGCCAGCGTGGACTTGCCCGCCCCGCTGGGCCCGGTGAGCACGAGCAGTTCGCCGGGCCCGGCGGTGAAGGACACCTCCCGCAGCACCGGCCGCCCCCGCCCCGGGTAGGTGAAGCCGACCCGGTCGAACTCGACGCGCCCGCTTCCGTGTTCTGCCGGCACCGCGCCGGGGGCGTCGGTGACGGCGGGCCTGGTCCGCAGGATCTCGATGATCCGGTCGGATCCCGCGGCCGCCTCCGACACCGTCAGGGCGAGCTCGCCGAGGCTCTGCACGGCCGGGTAGAGCAGGGCCAGGTACGCGGCGAAGGCGAGCAGGCCACCGATGGTGAGCCGGCCCGCGGCGATCTCCCATGCGCCGACCCCGAGGATGACGATCAGGCAGACGGTCTCGATGACCTGGACGGTGGGACCGTACAGGCCGGACAGCCAGGCCTGCGCCATGTTGGCGCGCAACCACGTGCGTCCCTCGGTGTGCAGGCGGCGTGACTCGGCCGGCTGCCGGTTGTACGCCTGCACGAGCGGCTGGTTGGCCAGCCCTTCTTCCAGAACGCTGTTCATGGCGCCGTTGCTGTGCCGCTCGCGTGCCGCGGCCGTTCGGAACCTGGCCGCGAACGCCTTCGACACCAGCAGGAACGCCGGGATGAGCGCGAACGTGACGAGCGCGAGGTCCCACCGGATGAAGAACGCGGCCGCGGCGAAGAACACCGCGCTGGCGGCCGCGGTGAGCGCTCTGACCAGTCCGGAGCCGACGAGCTCCTCGATGGCCTCGACGTCGTCGGTGAGCCGGGCCATGAGGTCGCCGAGGCGCCGCTTCTCAGAGAAGTCCGGCGCGAGCGTCTGGATGTGGGCGAACACCCGGTCGCGCAAGCCCAGCAGGAATCGTTCGGCGCCGAGCGCGGTGACGTACGTGCCGGCGAAGGCCGCGACCCCCGCGATCGCGGCGAGCCCGAGCCAGCTGACCGCGGGAACCCAGAAAGCCCCCAGATCCCCGGTGGCGAGCACCTCGTCGGTGATGTGGCCGAACAGGCGGATCGCAGCGACCTCGCACAGCGCGGCCACGATGGCGAGCAGCACGCCGGCCGCGAACAGCCGGCGCAACCCGCGCGTGTCCGGCCAGAACTCGCGGAAGGTGCGGCGAAGGGAGATCGCCGGGGCGAGTTCGCGGCCGGAGGCGACGAAGGAGAGCCGGCGGCTCAGCCGCCGGCTCTCACAGGGTGTGTTTACCACCCCCACCACCTACGGTGCCTGCCACAACACCGGCGTCGCCGCCAGCGCCGTCTTCGGCAGCCCCATCCTGCGTGGAACCCGACTTGCGTGAACTGCGTGTTAGCCATGATTCCTCCCCCGTTGGATGGCCGACACATTCACAAATCGGACAATAGCACCGGAATTCAGCTAAATCACTGGATATGCACTGACTTAAAAGAGACTTGACCCGACAATCCAGCCTGGAAAGGCGATTCCGCGCGTCAGTTAAATTAGCTGCAAATGCACCGGACGGTAAAGTCGGCAAAAGGAGAGTCAAAGATGCTTCTCGGAACTAGTTCCAAGGAGCGGGCGGACGATACTTTGGTTGGATGGAATGATCCGTGCGGGCTGCCACGATCGGCGCATGACGTTCCTCGGCATCATCCTCATGATTCAGGGCTTCGGCGCGCTCATCGCCGACCACTTCTTCGACAAGAGCTTCGGCCTGCTGCACCTGTGGTTCGACGGCGGCACGCTGACCGCCGTCGCCGCCGTGGTGGGCCTTCTGGGCCTCGTGGTGATGGCCCTCGGACTCCGCCACGACGACTGACGGGCGCGGAATGACGGCGCGGAATTGACGGCGCGGGATGACGGGCGCGCTCAGGTGAGCGAGGAGTAGGCCACCACCCCGCGGCGCATGGCGTCCACGGCCTTGACTGAGGTCTGCTTGATCTTGCTGCCGGGCGGGGCAGCGCTGCTCAGCTGACCGAGCAGGTCCATCAGCTGCTTGATCCACCGTACGAAGTCGCCCGCGGCCAGCTCGTTGCCGTTGACGCCGTCCATGAGCACCGCGTCCAGGCTGTGCCCCTTCGTCCACCGGAACGCCGCCCAGGCGAACCCCAGGTCGGGCTCCCTGATGGTGGACAGCCCGTGGTCGGACTCGATGCCCTCCAACTCCCCCCACAGCCGGATCATCGCCGTCAGCGCGTCCTGGGCCCGCCCAGCGGGGATCTTGGGCCGGCGGGCGTCGTCGGCGGCCCGCGACTCGAACACCAGCGCCGACACGCACGCCGCCAGCTCGGCCGGCTCCAGCTCCTCCCACAGCCCCTTGCGCAGGCTCTCCGCGGTCAGCAGGTCCAGCTCGGTGTAGATGCGGCCCAGACGGCGGCCCTCGTCGGTGACCGCCTCCCCGTCGAGGTAGCCGAGCTGCTCCAGCACCGAGCAGATGCGGTCGAACGTACGGGAGATGACGTGCGAGCGGCCTTCGACGCGGCGGCGCAGCCCCTCGGTCTCGCGCTGCAGCTTGTAGTAGCGCTCGGCCCATCGGGCGTGGTCCTCACGCTCGTCGCAGCCGTGGCAAGGGTGCTGGCGGATGCGCCGGCGCAGCTCGTTGACCTCCTCGTCCTCCACCGTGTGGTCGCGGGCCCTGGCCGGCTTGCCGAGGTCGCGGTCGCCGAGCTTGGCCAGCAACGTGGAGACGAGATTGGCGCGCTCCTTGGGCGAGCGGCCGTTGAAGTTCTTCGGGATGCGCAGCTTCTCCAGGGGCTCGACCGGCACGGGGAAGTCGGCCGGGTCGAGCTTCTTGATCTGCTTGCCGATCGTCAGCACGAGCGGGCTGGGGCCGTTGCCGCGCGGGTTGCGTCCCGGGTCGAGCACGATCGCCAGGCCGGCCCGCCGCCCGCCCGGCACGCGGATGATGTCGCCGGGCTGCAGCGCCTCCAGCGACCGCACCGCCGCGGCACGCCGGGCGGCGCCCCGCTGCCTGGCCAGCTCGGCCTCCCGGTCGGACAGGCGGCGGCGCATCGCCGCGTACTCGGGGAAGTCGCCCAGGTGGCACGTCATGGCCTCCTGGTAGCCCTCCAGGGCCTCCTCGTGCTTGCGCAGCTGCTTGGCCAGGCCCACGACCGCCCGGTCGGCCTGGAACTGGGCGAAGGACTCCTCCAGCAGCGTGCGCGCCCGCTCCCTGCCGAACTGGCCCACCAGGTTGACCGCCATGTTGTAGGACGGCTGGAAGCTGGACCGCAGCGGGTACGTGCGGGTGCCGGCCAGGCCCGCCACCGACAGCGGGTCCATGCCCGGCTGCCACAGCACCACGGCATGCCCCTCGACGTCGATGCCACGCCGCCCGGCCCGCCCGGTGAGCTGGGTGTATTCGCCGGGCGTCAGGTCGGCGTGGGTTTCGCCGTTCCACTTGTCCAGCTTCTCGATCACCACGCTGCGGGCCGGCATGTTGATGCCGAGCGCGAGCGTCTCCGTGGCGAACACGGCCTTGACCAGGCCGCGCGTGAACAGCTCCTCCACGACCTCCTTGAACGCCGGCAGCATGCCCGCGTGGTGCGCGGCCAGTCCCCGCTCCAGGCAGTCGCGCCACTCCAGGTAGCCGAGCACCGCCAGGTCCTCGTCGGGCAGGTGCGCGGTGCGCTCGTCGACGAGCTGCCTGATCTCGTGCCGCTCGCGTTCGGTGGTGAGCCGGATCCCGGCGTGCAGGCACTGCTGCACGGCCGCGTCGCACCCGGCGCGGGAGAAGATGAACGTGATCGCCGGCAGCAGCCCCTCGGCGTCCAGCTTCTCGATCACCTGCACCCGGTCCGGCGGCCGGGAACGCTGCGGACGGCCGTAACCGCGCCGGCCCCGGCCCGCGGTGAGCCGTTCGGCGTCCCTGGTCACCCGCATCAGGGTGGGGTTGATGCGGGGCGTCTCGTCGTCGTTCATGAACATGTCGTAGAGGCGGTTGCCGACCATCATGTGCTGCCACAGCGGCACCGGCCGGTGCTCGTCGACGATGACCGTGGTGTCGCCGCGCACCTCACCCAGCCACTCGCCGAACTCCTCGGCGTTGCTCACCGTCGCCGACAGCGCCCCCAGCCGGACCGACTCCGGCAGGTGGATGATGACCTCTTCCCACACCGCGCCGCGGAACCGGTCGGCCAGATAGTGGACCTCGTCCATGACGACGAACCCGAGCCCGGCCAGCGTGGCCGACCCGGCGTACAACATGTTGCGCAGCACCTCGGTGGTCATGACCACGATCGGGGCGTCGCCGTTGACGCTGTTGTCGCCGGTCAGCAAGCCGACCTTTGCGGTGCCGTACCGCTTGACCAGGTCGTTGTACTTCTGGTTGGACAACGCCTTGATGGGGGTGGTGTAGAAGCACTTGCGGCCTTGCTCCAAGGCCAGGTGGACGGCGAACTCGCCGACCACCGTCTTGCCGGATCCGGTGGGCGCCGCCACCAGGACGCCGTCGCCGGCCTCGAGGGCTCGGCAGGCGTCCAGCTGGAAGTCGTCCAGCGCGAAGTCGTAGAGACCTCGGAACGATCTGAGAGCGGACCCTTCGTCCCCGTGCTTCTGACGGAAGGCCGCGTAGCGTTCCGCTGGCGTTGTCATACCCGTCAGCCTACCGAAATCGCCATTCCGGTCCGTCCCGCCTATTTCCCGCACTTCCGCCACCGCAGACCGCCAGCCTCCGTCACGCCGGCCCTGCGACCGCTCCCAGGGCTCCGCGCCCGCCTCAGGGCCGCATCCCCGCACCACTGCTCCGGACTGCCCCCGTGCTCGGCTGAGGTCCTGGGAGAGGAGGCGACCTGCGGCCCTCGGGGACGAGGCGAGCTGGGATCCCTCGGGGACGAGGCGAGCCGGGATCCCTCGGAGGGGGCGCATGCCACCCCAGCGCCTTTACAATGTAGATCTCAAACGATGACCCGCAGCGCCCCTGGCCGCACCTCGCACTCCACCGGCACCGGCCCCACCCGCTCCCCGTCCGCGTAGGCCACCACGTCCAGCGCTTCCAGCCGCACCTTGCGCACCCGCCGCACCGACACCGCCCGGTGCCCCACGTGCGTCCCCCGGTACACGCTCGGGAACACCCGCAGGAACTCCCCCTTGGAGATGGCGCCCACCATCACCACGTCCAGCAGCCCGTCGTCAGGCTGGGCGTCCGGGCACACCTGCATCCCGGCCCCGTACGATCGGGTGTTGGCGACGGCCACCAGCATGGCCTCCCGCTCGACCGGCTCATCCTCGTCGAAGACGACCCGGAAGGGGATGGGCCGGAAGGACCGCAGCTCCTCCAGCGTCGCGACCAGATACCGGGCCATCCCGGGCGGCCAGGTGCGCCGGTTGGCCCGCTCGTTGACCCGCGAGTCGAACCCGCAGCACACCACCCCGGCGAACAGCTCCTCGACGGTGCCCGCACGGATGCGGGCCGCGTCGACCAGCCGCGACTTCATGCGCAGCACGGTACGGGCCGCCGCGACGGGGTCCTTGCAGGGCAGGCCGAGCGCGGAGGCGATGTCGTTGCCGGTGCCCGCGGGGATGATGCCGAGCGGCACGTCGGTGCCGGCGACGGCCTGCACGGCCAGGTGGACGAGGCCGTCGCCGCCGAAGGCGACGAGCGCGTCGGGGCGTTCGGCGACGGCCGTGCAGGCGCGTTCGAGCGCGTCGGCGGCGTTGTCGCCGACGATCACCGACAGCTCGGCCCCGCCGGCGCGCAGCCGGCGGGCCACGGGTTCGAGGTGGCGCAGCGTCCGGCCGCCGCGGGCGGCCGGGTTGACGAGCAGGGCGAGTTGCGGGGACACGCCCGGAACCTATCGCCTATCGAACGGAACCGGAATCCTCTTCGGGGCGTTTGTCCTCGGGATCGCCGGGGTCGTCGTCGTCGAGCGGCGTGTCCTCCGGCAGCGGCGAGGCCTCGTCGTCGGACAGGTGCGCGAATTCGCTCTGCGGCTGCCGCTTCTCCCGCAGGTACATGAACAACTCGGCGGCCGAGAAGAGCACGATCATGGGTGCGGCGAGGGCCATCATGGTGATCGGATCGCCGCCGGGCGTGACGATGGCGCCGAACACGAACATCAGGAAGATGACCAGCCGCCGGTGCTTGGCGACCGTCGCGTGCGGCAGCACCCCGATGATGTTGAGGAACACCAGCACCAGCGGCAGCTCGAACGACACCCCGAAGATCAGCAGCATGATCAGGACGTAGTCGAGGTAGTCGTCGATCGAGATCGTGGCGACCGTGCCGTCGAGCGAGAAGCCCAGCAGGAACCCCAGGGCGGTGTCCATGATGATGTAGGACAGCGCCGCGCCCAGCGCGAACAGCGGGATGGCCAGCCCGAGGAACATCAGCGTGTAACGCTTCTCGGTGCGGTAGAGCGCCGGTGTGACGAACGCCCAGATCTGGTAGAGCCAGACGGGCGAGGCCGCCACCAGGGCGACCATCAACGAGACCTTCAGCGTGATGAAGAACGACGAGAAGATGCCGTTGTAGGTGAGACTGCACTCCCCGTTGAGCTGGCGCGACTGAGGCGTCGAGCAGTAGGGCTCCTTGAGCAGCTCCCACACCGGCCCTGAGACGATCCAGCCGATGATCAGGCCCACCGCCACGGCGGCGAACGCGATGAGCAGCCGGTTACGCAGCTCACGCAGGTGCTCCATGAGCGGCATCCGGCCTTCGGGATCCGACTCCGGCTTTGGCTTCGGGCCCGATCGTTTCAGCAGCGCCATCTATGCAGTCCTGAGGACGAGGGGACAGGTGGGGTCAGGGACGCTTGTCGGCCTGAGCGCTGGCACGCAGCCGCGCGGCCTCCTCCTCGAGCCGGCGGGCCTGCTCCTCGGCGGGCACCGCCGGTGCGGCCTGGATCGGCTGCGGGGGCGCGGGCGCCGGCTGAGGCTCGGCCGTGGCCTGCACGACCGTCGGCTTCTCGTCGTCGTCCTCGGTCATCTTGCTGGTCTCCGCCTTGAAGATGCGCAGGGACCGTCCGACGCCACGGGCGAGGTCCGGTAGCTTCTTGGCCCCAAAGAGGAGGACCAACGCCACCAGGATCAGGATGATCTCCGGAGCTCCCAAGTTCATGTGACGTCCTTCATGGTGAGCAGAGTGCTGTCCTTCCCCAGAATCGTACGCTGCCGGAGGCGCTGCCTCATCCCCTGAAGGTCTCTTTCGTCCGGATTCGCTGGTGAACTTCGGCGATTTCCCTGTTCAGCCCTCGCGCCGCGGCGACGACCCGGGCTCCGGCGGCCCCCAGCACGGCCAGCCCGGCCACGCCGAGCCCGGCGGCCAAGAAGATCCACGTCATGACCGGTGAGCGTACAGGGCCAGGGCGCGCTCGGCCTCGTGGCGCACGGTCTCGGCCATCCGAGGCGGCGAGACCACCCTGCCGGTGTCGCCCAGCCGCAGCGCCAGCTTGAGTATCCAGTCGTCGTCGCGGGCCCGCAGCGCCACCCGCAACCGCCCTTCGCCCATCTCGGTGACCTGCTCGCACGGGTAGTACTCGGCCACCCACCGCCCGGCAGCGCTGACCTCGAGCTCGACCAGCTCGTCGGTCGGCGAGGGCCGGAAGACCCCCTGGGCGACGTCGATGGGCTCGGCCTCCTCCGGCGGGTCGGCGGGCACGTCGAGCACGTCCACGCCGAGCATCCGGTCGAGCCTGAACAGCCGCATCGCCTCGGCCCGGTAACACCAGCCCTCCAGGTAGGCGCGCCCGTCGACGACCACGACCCGGGTGGGGTCGACCTCGCGCGGCGTCACCTCGTCACGCCCGGGCACGTAGTAGCGCAGCGACAGCCGGCGCCCCCGCTTGAGCCCTTCGCGCACGCGCGGCAGCGCGTCGGGGGCGGCGTCGACGTCGACGGCGACCTGGCTGCTGACGGTGGCGGCGCCCTCGCCGGCGGCCCGCTCCAGCTTGGCCATCACGCGGGGCAGCGCGTCGCTGGCGGCCTGGACCTCGGCCAGCTCGGGGGTGGCGGCCAGCATGCGCAGCGCGACCAGCAGGGCGCTGGCCTCGTCGATGCCGAGCCGCAGCGGCCTGGCGATGGTGTCGGCGTTGTCGATGATGATCTCGCCGCCGTCCCAGGACACGTCGATGAGGTCGCCGGGGGTGTGTCCGGGCAGCCCGCACATCCACACGAGCTGCAGGTCGTCGATGAGCTGCTTCTCGCTCAGCCCGAACACCCCGGCCACCTCGCCGACCTGCGCCCCGGGGTGGGACATCAGGTACGGCACCAGCGCCAGCAACCTCGGCAGCCGATCAGCCGACCCGCTCATGCGCCCTCCTCCGCCGGTCGCCTGCGCGGACCGCCGACGCGTCCATCGGTTCGCTCTCCACGCTCGCTGCCGCGTCTCATGCTTCGCTCGCTCACGCGCCCTCCTTCGTCGGTCGCGCGAGCGGTTCGCTGCTGCGTCCAATGGTTCGCTCGCTGCGCTCGCTCACGCCATCGCCCCCTTCAGTCTGCGGATGACGGCCTCGCGGGCGTCCGGCGGCTCGACGACCTCGACGTCGGCGCCGAGGCTGGCCATCCATCCCGCGAGCCGTTCGGGGTCGGAGAAGGCCAGCTCGGCCTCGTCCCACCCGTCGGTGCCCGGATGCACGGCCCTGGCCAGCTGCCGCAGCCCTTCGCACGTCCCCTGGCGCACGCGTACGACGGCGACCCGCTCCTCCATGGGCTCGTCGGGGAAGCCGACCATGGCCCGCAGATCGATGCCTTCGGGCACCTGCACGGCGCCGGCCTTGCCGAGCGCGGCCACCTGCCCGGTGATGCGGCTGAGCCGGAAGGCGCGCGGCGCCTGCCGGTCGCGGTCGAACCCCGCCAGGTACCACTTGCCGCGGCGGCTGACCACGCCCCACGGCTCCACGGTGCGGCTGCGCACGCTCTCGCTGCCGGCGCCGCGGTAGTCGAAGCGCACCACCCGCTGGTCGCGTACGGCGTCCCACAGCGCGGGAAAGGCCGGATCGCGGGTGTCCACCCGCAACTCCAGCGCGCCCCCGCCCATCGACCCGCCGACCGGCTGGTCGGTGGCCAGGCCGCCGGCGCGCAGCTTCAGCAGCGCCCCGGAGGCCGCCTCGGCCAGGCTGGCCCGCTGCCACACCTGCGCCGCCAGCCCGAGCACCGCGGCCTCGTCGGGCTCCAGGGTGATCTCGGGCAGCTCGTACGACTGCCGCTCGATCCGGTAGCCGGGCTCGTCCTCCCACGGGTCACGCACCACGTCGATGGGGATGCCGATCTCGCGCAGCTCGTTCTTGTCCCGCTCGAACATGCGCTGGAACGCCTCGTCCCCGTCCCGGTCGTAGCCGGGCACGGCCTGGCGGATCTGCTCGGCCGACAGTGGGCGCCGGGTGGCGAGCAGGCAGATCACCAGATTGAGCAACCGTTCCGTCTTCCGGCGCGACATCTGCCTCACTCCTCCTTCATGACGCTACCCTGCCCCCGTGATCAGATGGCGCAAGGGCGAGGTCGTACGGATCCGACGCGAGTGGCCGGGAGCGGTGGAGCTGGACGTCGCCGTCCCCGAGGGGGAGTGCCGGGCGCTGGCGTACCCGAGGTTGGTGGGCCGCCCGGAACCCGGCGACGAGGTGCTGCTCAACACGACCGCGCTCGCAATGGGTCTCGGTACGGGAGGTTACGCCATGGTGGTGGCCGTCCCGAACCGTTTGCCGCAAGATCCTGACGGGCCGGGGCACCTGGTGAAGGCTCGGTACACGCCGCTGCAGGCCACAGTGCTGGGCGCGGACGAGCAGGAATCCCCGCATCATGACCGGTTGCGCGAGGCGGACTCGCTGGACGGGATGCCGGTGGTGGTGGCCGACCTGCACTCGGCGCTGGCGCCGATCCTGTGCGGCCTGTACGCGGCCGCGCCCGGCACCCGGGTGGCGTACGTGATGCAGGACGGCGGCGCGCTGCCGGTGTGGTTCTCGATGGCGGCGGCGCGCCTGCGCGAGGAAGGCTGGCTGGCCGGCGTGGTCACGGTCGGGCAGGCGTTCGGCGGCGACGTGGAGGCGGTCACCGTGCACACGGGCCTGCTGGCGGCCAGGCACGTGCTGGAGGCCGACGTCGCGATCGTCACCCAGGGCCCCGGCAACCTGGGCACGGGCACCAAGTGGGGGTTCTCGGGGGTGTCGGCGGGCGAGGCGGTGAACGCGGCCGGGGTGCTGCGGGGGCGGCCGGTGGCGGCGCTGCGGGTCAGCGAGGGCGACCGGCGCGAGCGCCACTACGGCGTCTCCCACCACTCGCTGACCGCCTACGGCCGGGTGGCGCTGATCCCGGCGGACGTGCCGGTTCCTGACCTGTCCGGCGAATTCGGCGAGCGGGTCAGGGACCAGGCCGAGCTGCTGGCCGTACGGCACCGCCTGGTGGCGGTGCCGGTGGACGGCCTGCACGAGGCGCTGCGCGGCTCGCCGGTCAAGCTGTCGACGATGGGCCGGGGCCTGGAGGAGGACCTGGCCTACTTCCTGGCCTCGGCGGCGGCCGGCAGGCTGACGGCCTCGCTGCTGCCGTAGGAGTCCTTGAACGTGAATGCCTCGGAGCTCGGGCCGTGCGCCTTGAGGTATTCCAGCCGCGCCATCGCCTCGGCCAGCGACGGGATGTACCCCTCGGGGACCCACCACATCACCATGTAGGGCTCCATCGTGCGCTGGAACCACTCCCTGCGGCGGCGCAGCACGCCCAGATGGGCGCTGCGGTAGGCGTAGTTCCACAACGTGTCGAGGGACTCCCACACCGAGAAGTTGACCAGCAGGTGGTCGCCGTAGTCGTGCACGACGGTGGCGGTGGGGTCGGTCTCGCTCTCCTTCAGCCGCCACACGAACCCGGGAGCCTCGTCGGCGATGGCGTTGATGGGCTCGAGCAGGGCGACGAACTCGGCGAGCTCGGTGGAGTCGATGGGCGCGCGCAGGTGGGCGATGTTCAGCTGGGCAAGATGCATGACGTTCAGCACATCACTCCTCGCCTTCTATGTCAATCTCCATTTGTTTTAGAAAGGACGACACAACACTCCCCCGGCCGCGGATCCAGCGTCGCCCGCGCCGGGTCGTCGCCGAGCCCCTGGAGCAGGCCCTGGCACAGGGCCAGGTTCATGGAGCACACCAGCAGCGGCTGCTCCTCGGACAGGGCGTGGAACGGGCAGTTGCGCAGCCGCAGCAGGCCGCCCTCCTCGTACGGCTCGTAGCCACGCTCCCCCAGCACCCGCTCGACGGGCTGCCCGGAGTGCCGCCCGGCCATCCGCTCGCCCGCGCGGCGCGCCGCCTCCTCGGCCTGCTCCTCCGCGCCGAGCACGTCCACCACGCCGGCCAGGACCGAGGCGAGGGCGGCGTAGTCGCGCGGCGGCAGGCTCACCGACCGCTCGGCCCTGGCCCTGCGGTAGACCTTGGCGGGACGGCCGCTGCCCGGCCCCTTCTTCTCCTGCTGCCGGAACCCGCTCTCCAGCAGGCCCGCCTCGACGAGCTTGTCCAGGTGGTGCCCGGCCAGCGTCCTGGACACGCCCGCCGCCTCGGCCGCCTCTCCCCTGCCCACGTCACCGGCGCCGGCGGTGACGGCGTCGTAGAGGCTGCGGCGTACGGGGTCGTGCAGCAGGGCCAGCGCCTCTAGGTCATGGATCCTCACTGGGCCTCCTCCGTCGGCCCAGTGAACACGCTGCTGTGCCTATTGGTTCGCTCCCTACGGTCGCTCACTGGACCTCCTCCGTCGGCCCAGTGAACACGCTGCTGTGTCTACTGGTTCGCTCCCTACGGTCGCTCCCTGCGCCTCCTCCGTCGGCCCAGTGAGCACGCTGCTGTGCCTATTGGTTCGCTCCCTACGGTCGCTCACATGCGGAGTCTATTTCGCCGTCAGTACGCGGCCAGAACGTCCACGACGAAGACGAGGGTGTCAGAGCCCTTGATCCCGTACGCGGGGTGTCCCGGGGCGCCGTACCCGTAGGAGGGCGGCACGATCATCAGGACGCGGCTGCCGGCCGGGACGCCCGCAAGGGCCTTGTCCCAGGCCTTGATCACGGTGCCGTCGCCGATCCTGAACGCCTTGGGCTGCCCCGTCGTCCACGTCGCGTCGAAGATCCGGCGGCGGCTCCAGATGGCGCCCGCGTACTGGACGACCACGAGCTGCCCCGCCTGCGTCCTGCGCCCGCTGCCGCGGTCGAGCACCTTGGCCGCGAACCGGGCGGGCGGCGCGGTGGTGGGCACCGCCAGTTTCGGACGGGTGCCGCCAGTGACGCGCACGCCCGCCAGCGAGCCGCCGCGGCCCTCGATCGAGGTGCCCTTGGGATGGGCGCCGAGGATGTCGACGACGTAGAACAACTCGTCGGCCGGCTCGACGCCGCGCGGCGGGTTGGGGCCGAAGCCCTGCTCGGGCGGGATGGCCGCGATCACCCGGCTGCCGACCGTGCGGCCCTGCAACGCCCGGTCCAGGCCGGGCAGCAACTCCCCCACGGGGAACGCCGCCGGGGCGCCACGGTTGAAGCTGGAGTCGACGAGGCGGTTCTGGCCGCCGTCCCACACGTGCGCGGTGTACTGGACGATCGCCACGTCGTCCGGTTTGAGCCGTGCGCCCTTGCCGGTGGCCAGCTCGTCCACCTGCAGCCCAGCGGCCGGCCTGCCGTCGGGGAAGGCGATCGTGGGCCGGGCGCCGAACGCGCCCCCCACCTTCAGCTCCAGGCTCCCCGCCGGCTCGCCGGTGCAGCCCGCCGCCATCAGGGACGCCAGCAGGAGCGGGGCGACGGCACGGCGGAGCATGGATCCTCCCACGCGGAGCGGCCCGCCGACGCTGCGCCGCCGGGCCCCGCGATGCTACCGCGACGCCAGATCACCCGTCAGCGCGCTCCGGAAATATCCCCCATGTCCATCCCGCCCCAC
>NZ_VCKY01000270.1 GCF_005889735.1 Nonomuraea turkmeniaca | reverse complement strand
GGCGACGCCACGTCCTGAAATTTCGGGATCTGGTCGAATGCGGGAGCGCATCGTGCGGGTGGCCATCGAGATCGCCGACGCCGAGGGGCTCCCCGACCTGACCATGCGCGCGATCGCCGACCGGCTCGGCATGGCCACCATGTCCCTCTACCGCCACATCGGCGGCAAGGAGGACCTGGTCCTGCTGATGGTCGACACGGCGATCGAGGACTTCCCGCTGCCCGCCGAGCGGCCGGCCGGCTGGCGGGCCGCGTTCGAGACGACCGCCCGCCTGCAGTGGGCCGCCTACCGGGCGCACCCATGGATGGCCGGGGTCACCTCGCTGTACCGCCCGCTGCCCTCGGCCGGTCTGATCAAGCACACGGAGTGGGTCATGGCGACGCTGGCGGGCACCCGCCTGGACGCCACCACCAAGATGCGGCTCCACATCCTGCTCTACAGCTACGTCCAGGGCATCGGCGCCAACCTCGAGCTGGAGCGGCGCGCGCGGGCCGCCACGGGCCTCACGGACGAGGAGTGGCTGAGCGGGCAGGACGACCGGATGCGCGCGATCAGCCAGTCAGGCGCCTACCCCGCCTTCGGCGAGCTCCTGGCCGATCTCGGCGACTTCGACCTCGACCTCGACCACCTCTTCGAGTTCGGCCTCGGCCGCCTCCTCGACGGCTTCGCCCAGATGATCGGCTAGGGCTGTCGCGAACGTGGACTACGGCGGCGATGTGAAGGGGTGACGGCGTGTTCGGTGAACTGGCCGCAGGAGCGGAAGCCCAGACGGCGGTAGACGGGCTCGCCGTCCGCGGATGCCTGGAGGACCGCGATGTGGTGGTGGCGGCGGGCGGTGTGCAGGGCGGCGAGCGTGATGGCGCCTCCGTAGCCGCGTCGGCGGTGGGCGGCCAGGGTGCAGATGTTGTAGAGCGGGTGTCACAGCCACTCGTTGAGGACTGTGACCAGCACGGTTGCCTCGTGGCGGCCGGCGAGCTTGACGCATCGCGTGGCCACGGCCCGGTGGCGCGGCCGGGGATCCGTTCAGTCGGAGATCTGGATCCGGAGCCGGCGGAAACCGCGGCCCTTGCTCTCGATCTTGGCGACCCTGATGTGGCCGATCTGCTTGGTCGAGGCCACGTGGGTGCCGCCGTCCGCCTGGGTGTCCAGGCCGGCGATGTCGACGATGCGCACGTCCTGAACGGTCTCCGGCACCAGGTTCGTGGCCGTTCGGATGATGTCGGGCAGGGCGAACGCCTCCGCGCGGGGCAGCACCTTCACGTCGATGCGCCGGTCGGCGACGATCTCGGCGTTGCAGGCGTCCTCCACGGCCTCCTTGAAGCCGGGAGGCACCTCGGGCAGGTTGAAGTCCATCCGGGCGCTGAGCTCGTCCATGTTGCCGCCCGTGACCAGGCACCCGTAGTCCCTGAACACGACCCCGCACAACACGTGCAGACCGGAGTGCGTACGCATGAGGGCCGAGCGGCGCGCGTCGGCCACCGCCCCCGTGACCACGGTGCCCACGGGCGGGATCGGGTCGCCCTCGGCCGGGACCAAAGAGAGATCGTCGCCCTTGCGCACGCCGACGATGCGCGTCTCCACGCCCTGCCAGATCAGCACGCCATGGTCGGCCGGCTGCCCGCCGCCTCCCGGATAGAACGCCGACTTGTTCAGCACGATCCCCTCGGGCGTCGCGTCGAGCACGACGGCCTCGAATTCCCGGAGGCTCTGGTCCGCCAGTTCCAGCCGATGGGTCCGTCCGTGGAGGTCGTAGGTCATGCCGGCAGCCTAACCGTCACCAGGGGCCGTACGGGCCGCTGTTGCCCCGGCCCATGCCCTTGACGGCCGGCTTCACGTCGACGATGTAGACGGCGGCGGCGATGACGGCCAGGATCGAGAAGAGGCCGAGGCCGATCCCGATGAACTCGACGCTGCCGACGATCATGAACGCGTTGAAGTAACTCCACGCCCCGGCGGCCGAGAACAGCGTCGCCAGCCCCGTGATGAGCAGCCAAAGCTCCTTCTTCAGCTTGCCCGCCGAGATGAACGCGTTCCCCGGCACCCGAAGCGCGTGCACGAACGCGTAGACCGACATTCCGAAGATGACGGCGGCGAGCACCAGGAAGAGAAGGTTGAAGACACCGTTGATCATATTCATGTTGTTGGCTCCGCCCAACGCCGCGATGAGATCGGCCACCAGCCTAATAGGCGCCCCGGTCGGCTGGGCACCCCGAAGCGGAAAGGCCCGCCTCCCCAAGGGAGACGGGCCTTTCCGTCATGTCAGGCCTTAGTCGTACGGGTGGTGCGGGTCGAGCGGGTCTTCTTGACCGGCTCGACCGGCTCGGCGACGGCCGGCTCGGCAGCCTCCGACACCTCTTCGAGCTCGAGCGCGGCCTCGCCCGACGCCTTGCTGACGACCTTGCGGCCGCGCGTGGCGAAGTCCTCGTAGACCTCGGTGGCCTTGTGGGTCAACTGGTCGGCGTACTCGCGGGCCTTCTCGGGGAGCTCCCTGGCGAGGCCCTCGGCCTTGTCAGCGGCAGCGCGGGTGCGCTCGGGCAGCTCCGAGACGAGCTCGTAGCGGCGGGACTGGAGCTTGCGCAGCTGCTCGGGCAGCTCGCGCAGCTTCTCCACGGCGAAGTCGCCGGCCCCGGCGACGGCGTAGAACGGCTTGGAATCGGTGAGCTTCTTGACCTCGGTGGCGAGCGTCATGGGTTAACCTTCCTTGGTTTCCTGGGTGACGTTGCCGTTGCGTGAGGTCGCCGCGTAGGGCTCAAGTGCGGCGAGAAACTCCTCGGGCAGCGGCTGCTCGTCGTCCGGTCCGGAGTCGTGCCGAGGGTGAGCGTTCTGGGAGGTTTGCTCATCCTCGGCACGCTTCTCCTTGCGGAACGACTCAAAAATGTCGATCAGCACCTGGCGTTGCCGCTCGGTGAGATTCGTGTCGGCCCTGATGGCGGTGATCACGTCGCTCGGCGGTTCGCGGTCCTCGATGAGGCCCGCCTGCACGTAGAGCGCCTGCGCGGAGATGCGCAGACCTTTGGCTATCTGGTTGAGAATCTCGGCGCTCGGCTTGCGCAGCCCGCGCTCGATCTGGCTGAGGTACGGATTGGAGACCCCGGCCGCCGCGGCGAGCTGGCGCAGCGAGATCTTCGCCTGCTGCCGCTGCTCGCGGATGTATTCACCGATCGAGCCGACTTTCGGTAGTGCCATGCCTGTAGTCTGCCTCGCGCTGCTTGCAATTGCAAACGCTGTGTTTAACAGCAGCAAGCGTTAGAGCTGGATAACCCACAGGAACGGCGCCGCGGTGACCAATGTCACAGAGAGCGCGATGTACCCGGACCGTACCGACGCGGCCAGCTCCGGACCCGGCTTGACCAGGCGGTCCACCCGCGCCATGACGTTGTGGGCGTGCAGGCCCAGCATGCCGTGCGGGGTCGGCATGGCCCCGGCCGTCCCGAACCTGAGCAGCGCCGTGGCCAGCCGGCGCGGCGAGCAGTAACGCCGGGCCCGGTCGTCGGCGGCCATCTCGACGAGCAGCTCCACCTGTGCCTGCGCGTCGGCCACGACCTTCGACCAGGGCAGCGCCCTGCGCAGCGCGGCGAAGGGCAGCAGGACCAGGTCGTGCCGCTCGCGTACGTGCGCCGCCTCGTGCGCGAGCACGGCGGTCAGCTCGTCCTGCGACAGCAGCTTGCGCGCGCCTTCGCTGACCACGACCTGCGAACGCAGCCCCGGCACGCAGTACGCCGCCGCGCTCGGATGGTCGAGCACCCGCACCCCCGGCATGGCCGGGTCGTCGTGGGCGATCAGCGCCAGCAGCATGCGGTGCCGCCGCCGCGCCCGCAGCGCCTGCACACCGGCTGTGAACAGCACCGCGACCAGCACGGCGAGCGCGGTGATGCCCGCGATCATGGCCAGCACGTGCAGCGCGTCCCAGGGGGTCTGCGGCGTCTCGCCGCGCGCGAACGCGATGAGCCCGGGCAGCACGCCCAGGCCGTAGGGCTGGACCGCGTACGCCAGCATGGCGCCGGTCGTCGCCAGGCCCCAGGCCACGCCCAGGGACTGCCAGAGAATGATGGCCAGCCGGGGCGCACGTGAGGTCCACCGGGCCGTCGTGAAACGCCAGGAGCCGACCGCGCACGCCGTGGCGAGCGCTGCCAACGCCGCTGCCGTGATCACTCTTCCTCCAGCTCCGTGAGAGCTCTGCGCAGGATCTCCGCCTCCGGTCCTGACACGGCCTGGGCGAAGCGGGTGAGGGCGGCCGATCGGTCGCCCGTCAAGTCCAAGGCTCCCAGCATAAGCTCGGCGACGTATGCGTCGCGGCTTTCCGCCGGCTGATATCTCCACGCGCGGCCGTCGCGCGTCCGCCGCAGGAATCCCTTACGGGTGAGGCGGTCGAGCACGGTCATGACCGTGGTGGGGGCGAGGTCGCGGTCGGCTATGAGCCTGCCGACCTCGCGGGCGGTCAACGCGGTGTTCTCCGCCCAGAGGATGTCCATGATGCTGCGCTCGAGTTCGCCAAGACCCTTCACGCCCTTCAGGGTAGCTCTACAACCTGTCGAGCTGGCATCCGGGATGCTGGTGAGATGGATATCACGCTGGTCCAAGGCGACATCACCGAGCAGCGGGTCGACGCCGTCGTCAACGCGGCCAACTCCTCGCTCATGGGCGGCGGGGGCGTGGACGGCGCCATTCACCGCCGCGGCGGCCCGGAGATCCTGGAGGACTGCAGGAAGTTGCGGGCCTCCCACTACGGCAAGGGCCTGCCGACCGGGCAGGCCGTGGCGACGACGGCCGGGCGGCTCCCCGCCCGCTGGGTGATTCACACGGTCGGGCCCGTCCACTCCGCGTCGGAGGATCGCTCCCAGCTGCTCGCCTCCTGCTACGTCGAGTCGCTGCGCGTGGCCGACGAGCTTGGAGCCCGGTCTGTGGCCTTTCCCGCGATCTCGACCGGGATCTACGGCTGGCCCATGGACGACGCGGCCCGCATCGCGCTGGACGCGGTGCGGCAGGCGCACACGTCGGTCGAGGACGTCAGGTTCGTCCTGTTCGACCGTGCGGCCTACGACGTGTTCGAGTCGCGGATCTAGCCGCGGGGGTCGGCCGCTTCGAGTCGCGGATCTAATCGCGGGGGTCGGCCGCTTCGAGTCGCGGGTCTAGCCGCGGGGGTCGACCGCCGACCAGGGGAGCGTCACCTCGCCGAGCCGCCACCTCGCCGGTCCGCCCAGCGGCGGGCGCGTGGGCACCGGCCAGAAGCCGGCCAGCGCCCGTACGGCGGCCAGCCACCGCTGTCGCGCCCCGTGCGCGCCATATGGGGCGCTGACCGCCCAGGCGTGGTCGAAGTCGCTCAGGAACGCATGAATCCGCTCGCCCGGGACGTTCCGGTGAATAAGTGTCTTCGGCAGCCGGTCGGCCAGATCGGAGGGCCGCTCGAAGGCGTCGAACCGGGCCGAGAACGTGATCGTCTCGGGCCCGCGGGACGACAGCCCCACCCAGACCGCCCGCCGCCCGTTCTCCGACGACGTCCCCTCGACCAGCACGCCGTACGGGGCCATCCTGCCGCGCAGCACGTCCCAGTAGTGCCAGGCCTCCGCCTCGGTGTACTGGCGCAGCACGTTGAACGCCCTGACCAGCACCGGCGGCCGGGACACGGGCAGCTCGAAGCCGCCGAGCCGGAAGCTCAGCCCCTCCCGCTCGTACGGCTTGGCCAGCGCCACCCTGGCCGGGTCGATCTCGATGCCCACCACCTCGACCCCGGGCGAGACCCGGCGCAGCCGGGTGAACAGCTCCAGCGTCGTGGCGTGCGAGGCCCCGTAGCCGAGGTCCACCACCAGCGGCCGATCGACCGCCCGCAGCCGCCGCCCGTGCACCGCCGCGATCCAGCGATCGCAGCGCCGCAGCCGGTTGTGCGCGGTCGTCCCTCTGGTGATGGCGCCGACGGGCTTGCTCACGTGACGCGGTGCACCCGGTGCTGCGCCGCCTGGGCGCGGGGACGGATGACGAGGCGGTCGATGTTCACGTGCGGGGGCCTGGTCACGCACCAGGCGATGGCGTCGGCCACGTCGTCCGAGCTCAGCGGGTCGGGCACGCCCTGGTACACGCGGGCCGCAGCCGCCTCGTCGCCCCGGAACCTGGTGACCGCGAACCCCTCGCTCTTCACCATGCCCGGCGCGATCTCCACGATCCGCACCGGCTGCCCGACCAGCTCCAGGCGGAGCGTCTCGGTCATCGACGTCTGGGCGTGCTTGGCCGCGCAGTAGCCACCCCCGCCCTCGTACGACACCAGGCCCGCCGTCGAGGTCAGCATCACCAGCACGCCGTCGCCCGACTCGATGAGCTTGGGCGTCAGGGCCTGGGTCATGCGCAGCGAGCCGAGCACGTTGACGTCGTACATCCGCTGCCAGTCCTCGACGCGCCCGTCCGCGACCGGCTCCAGGCCGAGCGCGCCGCCGGCGTTGTTGACCAGCACGTCGCAGCGGTCGAGCGAGGCCGCCAGCGCGTCCACCGACTCCTGCGAGGTCACGTCGAGCGTCACCGCCCTGATCAGCGGCTCGTCCGCGGCCAGCTTGTCCAGCCGCTCGCGCCGCCGCGCACCCGCCACCACCTCATAGCCCTCGGCGGCGAGCCGGCGCGCTGTCGCCTCGCCGATTCCGCTGCTCGCCCCGGTCACCACAGCCGTCTTCCGCATGGAGTCATCCTGCCAGTCCACCTGCCCCGACCCCGGGCTAGGCCCCCGGCGTGACCTTCTGTCGGGAATGTCGGAAAAATCTGCGTGGTTATACCGTTCTTGGAGGTGGTGTCGAGTGAGGCGACGGGTCAGCCGGGTCGCGACCATCAGCATGCACACATCGCCCCTGGACCAGCCCGGAACGGGCGACGCCGGGGGCATGAACGTGTACATCGTCGAGTCCGCCAAGCTGCTGGCGCAGCTGGGCGTGGAGGTGGAGATCTTCACCCGGGCGACCGCCCGCGACCTGCCACCGGTGGCCGAGCTCGCTCCTGGCGTCCTCGTCAGGCATCTGACCGCGGGGCCGTACGAGGAGATGGACCGCGCCGACCTGCCGGGGCAGCTGTGCGCGTTCCTGTCCGAGGTGCTGCGCACCGAGGCCATGTACGACCCCGGCCGCTACGACGTCATCCACTCCCACTACTGGCTGTCCGGCCAGGTCGGCTGGCTGGCCAAGGAACGCTGGGGGGTGCCGCTCGTGCACACCATGCACACCATGGCCAAGGTCAAGAACCTCCTGCTCGCCGCCGACGACAAGCCCGAGCCGCAGGCCCGCGTGGTCGGCGAGGAACAGGTCGTGGAGATCGCCGACCGCCTCGTGGCCAACACCGCCGACGAGGCCAACGAGCTCATCGACCTGTACGGCGCCGCCGAGGAGCGCGTCGCCGTCGTCAACCCCGGCGTCAACCTCACCGTCTTCCGGCCGGGCTCGCAGGCCGCCGCCCGCGACCGGCTCGGCCTGCCGCTGGGCGCGCACGTGCTGCTGTTCGTCGGCCGCATCCAGCCGCTCAAGGCCCCCGACGTGCTGCTGCGCGCCGCCTCCAGGATGATCATCGAGGATCCGTCGCTCCGCGAGCGTCTGGTGATCGCCTGCGTCGGCGGCCCGTCAGGCAACGGCCTGGCCAGGCCGTCCATCCTCACCGAACTGGCGGCCGAGCTGGGCATCTCCGACGTCGTACGCCTCGTGCCCCCCGCCTCCCAGCACGAGCTGGCCGACTGGTACCGGGCGGCCTCCGTCACCGTCGTGCCCTCCTACAGCGAGTCGTTCGGCCTCGTCGCCCTGGAGTCCCAGGCCTGCGGCACACCTGTGGCCGCGGCTGCCGTCGGCGGCCTGCGCACCGCCGTCCGTGACGGCGTCTCGGGCCTGCTCGTGGACGGCCACGACCCGGCCGAATGGGCCCAGTCCCTCCGCAGCTTCATCACCGCGCCGCACTGGCGCGACCAGCTCTCGCACGGCGCCCGCACGCACGCTGCCGCCTTCGGCTGGCAGGCCACCGCGTCGCGGCTCATGGAGGTGTACGCGGGCGCCATCGCGAACCTGCACAAGACGCCCGTCGCCGTGAATCTGTAACGTGCACTTCTATGCGCGATGTCGTCGAAGCCGCGCTCAAGGCCGCGGAGGTCTCGTACGACGAGCCGCGGCCGGGGGCGTTCCTCGCCAAGCTCCCTGGCCAGCACAAGCTGGCCACCATGACGTGGCTGATCGTGGGGGAGCGGGCGCTCCACGTGGAGGCGTTCTTCTGCCGCCAGCCCGACGAGAACCACACCGAGTTCTACCGCTGGCTGCTGGAGAAGAACGGCTCCATGTACGGGGTGCACTTCTCGCTCGACCCCGTTGGTGACGTGTATCTCGTGGGCCGGATGCCGCTGTCCGCCGTCACCGCGGAGGAGGTGGATCGGCTGCTCGGGTGCGTGCTGACGTACTCGGACGACTGGTTCGACCGGGCGCTGGAGCTGGGATTCGCCTCCTCGATCAGGCGGGAGTGGGCGTGGCGGGCCAAGCGGGGCGAGTCGCTGGCCAACCTCCAGGCATTCGCCCGCTTCGCCGACCCCGACCGCTGAATCCGTACCATTGGGGTCATGGCGACTTTGGTGCTGCTACGGCACGGCGAGAGTGACTGGAACGCTAAGGGTCTGTTCACTGGTTGGGTGGACGTGAGCCTCTCGGCCAAGGGCGAGGACGAGGCCCGCCGCGGAGGCAAGCTCCTCCTGGACGCCGGGCAGCGCCCGGACGTCGTCCACACCAGCCTCCTGACCCGGGCCATCCAGACGGCCCAGTTCGCGTTGGGGGAGGCCGACCTGCTCTGGCTGCCGGTCAAGCGCAGCTGGCGGCTCAACGAGCGCCACTACGGCGCGCTGCAGGGCAAGAACAAGGCGCAGACGCGCGAGGAGTTCGGGGACGAGCAGTTCATGTTGTGGCGCCGCTCGTACGACGTGCCGCCGCCCCCGATCGCCGACGACGATGAATACTCCCAGGCCGGCGACCCCCGCTACGCCCTCCTGCCGCCCGAGCTCATGCCGCGGACGGAGTGTCTGAAGGACGTGGTCGACCGCATGCTGCCCTACTGGTACGACGAGATCGTGCCGGACCTGGCGGCCGGGCGGACCGTCCTGGTGGCGGCGCACGGCAACTCGCTGCGCGCCCTGGTGAAGCACCTGGACGACGTCAGCGACGAGGACATCGCCGGGCTCAACATCCCGACGGGGATCCCGCTGCTCTACGAGCTGGACGCCCAGTTCCGGCCGCTGCGGCACGGCGGCGAATACCTGGACCCTGAGGCCGCCAAGGCCGCCATCGAGGCCGTGGCCAACCAGGGCCGTTGAAGGTAGCGGCGCTCCAGGCCGACCTGTCCTGCCACGCGGGCGGCGGCCTGGGCGCGCCCCTCGACCGGTGCGCGCGGGAGGGCGTCGACCTGCTCGTCCTCCCGGAGTGTTACTTCGGCGGCGATGGCCCGCGACGGCCGCCTGCACGGCGTCCCGCCTCCTGGCGTTGGCGGGCGCCCGCGTCCTGGCGTGCCCGCTCAACAACGACCTGCCCGCGGACGTCACGCGCCGCCGGCGAGCCGGCCCTGCCCGCGGACGTCACGCCCCGCCGGCGAGCCGTCCCTGCTCGTGGCCGACATCGAGCCGACAGGCCCGTGGGCTGAGCCGCAGTCCGGGATCAGCCCGCGAGCACCTTCCGCAGCACGTCCGCGCACTCCGCCGGGCGCTCGATGAAGCCGCCGTGGTCGCCGGGGAACTCGACGGGCGGCGTGCCCAGCAGCTCGGCCAGCGCGATCGACGTCCGATAAGTGACGAGATTTCCGGACTTGATCCCGATCCCGACCACGACCCGGGCCGGACCGGCCGTCAACGTGGCGGCGTCGGGCACGTACCGGGTGGTGCCGCGGAGCTCGTGGAGGAAGAAGCGAGCGCTGTTGGCCAGGTCCTGCGGCGAAGGCTCCTCCGGCCCGGCGGGCGCGCCCTCGGCCTCCAGGTCGAAGCCCGCAGTGATCATGAATTTCATCCAGGCCGCCCCGACCCCGTCCCGCCGGTAGGTCTCGATGATGTCCTCTACACCGGCCCGCCGCTCGACGGCGTCCGGCAGCAGCTCCAGGAGGGGAGGCTCGTGCGCGACGAGTGTACGCACCCGGCGCGGATGCCGCTCGACCAGCGCGAGCCCGGTCACCGCGCCGCCGCTGCTGCCGAACACGTCGGCGGTCTCGGCCCCGAGGGCGTCCATGATCGCGGCGACGTCGTCGGCCCGCAGCTCGGGCGTGGAGTCCTGCTCGGGGTCGTCGAGCGTGCTGCCGGAGATGCCCCTCGGATCGAGGGTGACCACGGTGTGGTCGCTCGTGAGCGCATCGGCGAACGGCGCGAACGCCGCGGCGTCCATCGGCGATCCGATGACGAACAACAGGGGGCCCGCGCCGCGGACCTCGTAGCGGAGATGCGCGCCGGGCACGTCGAGAGTATGGCTGGTGGCCATGCCGGTCATCCTTCCTTGCGGGTGTGTCGCAGGTAGGACTCCCGGCGGCGGCCGAAATCGTCGCGGTCCGCGGAAATCAGGTCGGTCGGGTGCCGGTCACCAGATAGACGACGTCCTCCGCGACCCGGACCGCGTGGTCGGCGTACCGCTCGTAGTAGCGCCCGATCAGCGTGATGTCGATGGCCGACTCCACCCCGTGCTTCCAGTCCTTCGCCAGCAGGAGCCGGAACAACTTCCGGTGCAGCCGGTCCATCGCGTCGTCGTCCTGCGGCAGCTCCAGCGCCGACTCCACGTCGCGCGACGCCACGCAGCTGCCGGCCTTGGTGACGATGTTCTCCGCGATCTGGCCCATCTCCAGGATCGTGGCGCGCATCTCCGGCGGGATCGCCGATTCGGGGTGGCGCAGCCGGGCCACCTTGGCGACGTGCACCGCCAGATCGCCCATGCGCTCCAGGTCGGTGCCCATGCGCAGCGCCGTGATCATCGTGCGCAGGTCGATCGCGACCGGTTGTTGCCTGGCCATCAGGTCGAAGATCGTCGACTCGACCTCCGCGAACAGCGCGTTCACCTCGTCGTCCCGGGAAATGACGTTCTCGGCGAGCGGGAGATCGGGGTCGAGGAGGGCCGTGGTGGCACGGGAGATGGCCGAGCGGACGAGCCTGGTCATCTCGACCAGCTTGTCCGTCAGCCCGTCGAGTTCTTCGTGATAGGCGTCGCGCATGTCGCCACCGTACGTGTCGTTCTATGAACGAACTCCAACAGCTAAATGAACTTTCCAGGAAAGGGACCTTCATCCCCTGATGAGGGGGTCTGTCCCTTGGAAAACGCCGCCTACCATCGGAGGCATGAGTGAGTTGGCCATGAGCTTCGCGGCCCTGGCCGGGTTCGTCGTGGGCGCCCTGGCGGTCCTGTTCTACCGAAACCAGATCGAGGCTCCGAGCCGCACCACCGAGACCGACAGTGTGGAGACCGGCTCCGCGCTGCCGCAGGGCGTGGCCTCCGTCCTCGCCGTGCTCCCTTCCTCCGCCGTGGTGCTCGACGCGCACGATCGCGTGCTCCGCGCCAGCTCGGCGGCGCGGGCGTTCGGCCTGGTCAAGGGGGATCGGCTGATGGCCGCCGAACTGCTCGCGCTGGCCCGCCAGGTACGCCGCGACGGCGAGATCCGCGAGAGCGAGATCGACGTCGCAGGGCACAAATTCGGTCAGGAGACCACCAACTTCGCGGTACGCGTGGCGCCACTCGGCACCTACGGCCAGGTGCTGGTGCTCGCCGAGGACCAGACCGAGCGGCGCAGGGTCGAGGCGGTGCGCCGCGACTTCGTCGCCAACGTCAGCCACGAGCTGAAGACCCCGGTCGGCGCGCTGAGCCTGCTGGCCGAGACCATCCAGGACGCCGCCGACGACCCCGAGGCGGTCACCCGATTCGCCGGGCGCATGCAGCACGAGGCGGCCCGGCTCAACTACCTCGTCCAGGACCTGATCACGCTCAGCAGGATCCAGGGCGCCGAGCCCATCCCCACTCCCGGCCAGGTGTCGATCGACGAGGCGGTGCACGACGCCATCGACCACTGCAACACCAAGGCGGTGGCCAAGGACATCACGCTCGTCTCCGGCGGCACCGAGGGCCTGCGCATCTGGGGCGACGACGAGCTGCTCGTCACCGCGCTGCGCAACCTCATCGACAACGCCGTCGCCTACAGCCCCGAGCACACGAGGGTCGTGGTCAGCGTCCGCCCCGCGAACGACTCCGTGGAGATCAGCGTCAGCGATCAGGGCATCGGCATCCCCGAGGAGGCGCTGGAACGTATCTTCGAGCGCTTCTTCCGCGTCGACGCGGCCAGATCCCGGGCCACCGGCGGCACGGGACTCGGCCTCGCTATCGTCAAGCACGTCGCCGCGGCGCACGCCGGCGAGGTGTCCGTATGGAGCAAGGAAGGGTCCGGCTCCACCTTCACGCTCCGCCTGCCCGCCTTCGGCGGTACGGCGGTGGCCGTACCACCCTCGATTCCCCTGGAGACTGCCTCGTGACTGAGCGAAGCGAAGGAACCAATGAACACAGCACCCTTCGGGTCATGATGCCGACGAAGGCGGCGTCATGACCCGAGTACTGGTCGTCGAGGACGAGGAGTCCTTTTCCGACGCCCTGTCCTACATGCTGCGCAAGGAGGGCTTCGAGGTGTCGGTCGCGGCGACCGGGCCCGAGGCGCTCGACACGTTCGACCGCAACGGCGCGGATCTGGTGCTGCTCGACCTGATGCTGCCGGGTTTGCCCGGCACGGAGGTGTGCCGTTCCCTCCGGCAGCGCTCCAGGGTCCCGGTCATCATGCTGACGGCCAAGGACAGCGAGATCGACAAGGTCGTGGGCCTCGAGCTGGGCGCCGACGACTACGTCACGAAGCCGTTCTCCTCGCGGGAGCTGGTCGCCCGCATCCGCGCCGTGCTGCGCCGCCAGGGCGACGTGGTGGAGGAGCTGGAGACGGCGGTGCTGGCCGTCGGCCCCGTACGCATGGACGTCGACCGGCACGTCGTGGCCGTGCGCGGGGATCAGGTGCAGCTGCCGCTGAAGGAGTTCGAGCTGCTGGAGGTCCTGCTGCGCAACGCCGGCCGGGTGCTCACCCGCGGCCAGCTCATCGACCGCGTCTGGGGCGCCGACTACGTGGGCGACACCAAGACGCTGGACGTCCACGTCAAGCGCCTGCGCGCGAAGATCGAGTCCGACCCGTCCAATCCGCGCTGCATCCTGACCGTGCGCGGCCTGGGCTACAAGTTCGACGCGGTGGAGGACTGAAAAACCCTTGTTCCGGTACGTCTTTTACCGTACCGGAACAAGGGTTTTTCCGTGTCTTTAGTGAGATTCCTCGGCGTGCGCGGACGGCGTCGGCGTGGGCG
>NZ_VCKY01000026.1 GCF_005889735.1 Nonomuraea turkmeniaca | reverse complement strand
GGGCTACCGGGGGAGGCCGGGGCGTACGGCCGAACGGTTCGTTCCCGACCCTTACGGCCCTCCCGGAGCGCGGATGTACCGCACCGGCGACCTGGCCCGCTACCGTGCCGACGGCGAGATCGAATTCCTCGGCCGCGAGGACGGGCAGGTCAAGCTGCTGGGCCACCGGGTTGAGCTCGGCGAGATCGAGACGCGGTTGCTGGAGCACCCCCAGGTCGGCGAGACGGCGGTGATCGTCCGCGGCGGGGAGGCGGACGATCACCGCCTGATCGCGTACGTCGTCCCCGCGCCCGGCGCGGCCACCCCCGATGCGGGAACGCTCGCCGCCCACCTGGCCAGGACCCTGCCAGCGGCCACGACACCGAGCGCGTACGTCGTGCTGGACGCCCTTCCGCTGAACCCCATCGGCAAGCTGGACCGCGCGGCGCTCCCTGAGCCTGCCGAATCGGCGGCGAGGTCGTCGGACAGCGTTGTCGCCGGCTCCGGCTCCGGCTCGGGCTCGGGCTCCGGCTCCGGCTCCGGCTCCGGCTCCGGCTCGGGCGGCGGGGCGGTGCTGGTCGAGGAGGTGCGGCGGATCTGGTGTGAGGTGCTGGCACTGGACGACGTCGGCGCCGATGACGACCTGTTCGAGCTCGGCGGGCACTCGCTCACCATCACGCAGATCACGGCTCGGATTTGGGAGAGCGTCGGTGTGGACGTGTCGCTGGACGCCTTCTTCGAAGATCCCACCATCGGCGGGGTCGTCGAGGAGATCGTCCGGCTACGTGGGGAGCAGGCCACGGCGGACGAAGGGGACGGCTTGCCGATGGAGGTGCCGCCCCGTCCGGAGGGTGTTGACCCGCCGCTGTCGTTCGCGCAGGAGCGCCTGTGGTTCCTGCAGCGGTTCGATCCGGGCGACGCCTCGTACAACATGTACCTCGTGTTGCGGCTGCGTGGCGAGCTGGACACCGGTGCGCTCGGGGAGGCGCTGGACGCGGTGGTGGCCCGGCACGAGAGCCTGCGCACGTCGTTCGCCGACGTCGACGGCGAGCCGATCACGGTCATTCATCCGCCCGGCCCCGTTTCCGTCGAACACCTTGACCTGGAGGGTTCGGCCGTCGCGGAGGAGGAGGCCCTGCGGCTGGTCGCCGACCGCACCAACGCGCCGTTCGACCTGGCGGGGGCGCCGCCGCTGCGAATCAGCCTGCTCAGGCTCGGGCCTGGCGACCACGTGCTGTGCTTCGTGCTGCACCACATCATTGCGGACGGGTCGTCGCTCGGGATCCTGTTCGACGACCTGTTCGCTCTCTACCTGGCCCGGGTGGAGGACGAGGAGCCGGATCTCGAGCCGCTCCGGGTGCAGTACGGCGACATCGCGCTGTGGCAGCGGGAGCAGGACTCCGGCGAGGCCGCCGAGGAGTCGCTGGCGTATTGGCGCAGGCAACTCGCCGACCCGCCCATGCTGGAACTGCCTGCCGACCTGCCCGGTGGGGAGCGGCCCGAGGGCGCCTTCCACTCGTTCCGGGTGCCCGCGGAGGTGGTGGCGCGGCTGGAACGGCTGGCGCAGGAGCACAACGTGTCGCTGTTCATGGTGCTGGTCGCCGCCTATCAGGTGTTGCTGGGCCGGCACACGGGGCAGAGCGACATCCTGGTAGGCACGCCGTGGGCGACCCGGGACCGGGTGGAGCTGGAGCCGGTGATCGGATACCTCACCGACACGCTGGTCCTGCGCGGCGATCTCTCGGGGGACCCGGCCTTCTCCGACCTGCTCGGCGCGACCCGCCGTACCCTGCTCGACGCGCACGCCCACCGGACCGTGCCGTTCGAACGGCTCATCGGCGGGCTGGGCGTGCCGCGCGACATCCGCCACAATCCGCTGCTGGCAACCATGATCATCCTGCACAGTCAGGCCGGTGACGGGACTCCGCCCGAGCGGGTCGGCGACCTGGGGGTGGAGCTGTTCGACGGCGGGTATCGCCAGGCCAAGTTCGACCTGGCCCTGGAGACCTGGCGCAACGAGCAGGGCCTGCTCGCCGTGTTCGGCTACGACGCCACCCTGTATCGCGCGGCCACCGTAGAGGGGCTGGCGGCGCGGTTGCAGGTCCTTCTGCGGGGCATCGCGGACGCCCCCGGCACCCCGATCTCGCGGCTGCCGATGCTCACGGACGCCGACGCCGCCGTCCTGACGGGCTCCGGCGTGAGCGTCCGGACGGGCTCCGACGCCGCCGTCCTGACGGGCTCCGACGTGGGCGTCCTGACGGGCTCCGACGCCGCCGTCCTGACGGGCTCCGACGTGGGCGTCCTGACGGGCTCGGGCACAGCCGTCTTGGCGCGGGATGACGTGGATGGCCGTCGCGGCGACGCGGAGACGGTGCCCGTGCTCATCGAACGGGCGATCGCCGCCACTCCTGATGCCACGGCGCTGCTGTGGGGTGACGAGCAGATGAGCTACGCGCAGCTCGATGCCAGGGTGGCGCGGCTCGCGGCGGCCCTGCGGCGGCGCGGCGTCGCCGACGGGTGCGTGGTGGGTGTGTGCCTGGGGCGGTCGGCCGAGGCGGTCGTGGCGTTGCTGGCCGTGTGGCGGGCCGGTGGCGCGTACCTGCCGCTCGATCCGGACTATCCCGACGAACGGCTCGCCTTCCTGATCACGGACAGTGCCGCACGCCTGGTGGTGACCGATGCCGTGCTCGCGCGGAGGCTGCCGCGGGAAACGGTCGTGCTCGTGACCGCCGACGAGTCCGGGCACGGCGGCCACCGGTGGTTCGGCGGCTGGGACCCGGTCGAGCCCGGCGACCCGGCGTACGTGATCTACACGTCCGGATCGACGGGCAGGCCCAAGGGTGTGCTGGTCGAGCATGGCAGCCTGGCCGGGCGGGTGCGCTGGATGCGGGAGGCGTACGGCGTTGGGCCGGACGACCGGGTCGTGCAGTTCGCGTCGCTCAGCTTCGACGCCCATGTCGAGGAGCTGTACCCGGCGCTGACGGCGGGTGCGGGCGTGCTGCTGCTGCCCGACGGTGCCGCGGCGCTGCCGGACCTGCTGCGTACCGCGGCCGGTCGGCGGGTCACCGTGCTGGATCTGCCCACCGCTTACTGGCACCGGCTCACCGAGGCGCTCGACAACGTGACCTGGCCGGAGTCGCTGCGGCTGGTGATAATCGGCGGGGAGCAGGTGCACGCGGCGGCGGTGGACAGGTGGCGGGACAGGTTCGGCGACCGGATACGGCTGGTCAACACGTACGGGCCGACGGAGGCCACCGTCATCGCCACGGCGGCCGATCTCGGCGAGGCGGACACCGGTCGCCGCCCGCCCATCGGCAGGCCGATCGGCGGCACGGCGGCGTACGTCCTAGGCCGGTACGGCGAGCCGGTGCCGCCGGGCTTCCCCGGCGAGCTGTGCCTGGGCGGCGAAGGGCTGGCGCGGGGCTATCTGGGACGCCCGGCGCTGACGGCCGACCGGTTCGTCCCCGACCCGTACGGCCCACCAGGATCCAGACTGTATCGGACGGGCGACCGGGTAAGGCGGCGACCGGACGGAACCCTGGAGTTCCTGGGCCGCTTCGACGCGCAGGTGAAGGTACGCGGCTTCCGGGTGGAGCCGGGTGAGGTGGAGGCCGCCCTGCTGACCCATCCGGGTGTCCATCAGGCGGTGGTGACGGCGGACGGGGAACGGCTGATCGCGTACGTGGTCGGACCGGCCGAGCCGGACGACCTGCGCCTGCACCTGGCCGCGGCTCTGCCGGCCCACCTGGTGCCCACGGCCTGGGTGAGGCTGGCGGCGCTGCCGCTCACGATCACCGGCAAGGTGGACGCGGCGGCCCTGCCCGCGCCGGGACCCGCCCCCGCCGCGGAGTTCGTGCCGCCGCGCACGGACGCCGAGGCGCTGGTGGCCGGGATCTGGGGCGAGCTGCTGGGCGTCGAGGCGGTCGGCGTCCACGACGACTTCTTCGCCCTTGGCGGGCATTCCTTGCTGGCGACTCAGGTCGCGGCCCTGCTGCGCAACGGGCTCGACACGGAGGTGCCGATCCGCACGGTGTTCGACCACCCGACCGTCGCCGGGCTCGCGACCGCGGTCGAGAAGCTGCTGATCGAGCAGCTGTCCGCGCTCTCCGACGCGGAGGCGGCCGGCCTGCTGGACCTGGAGGTGGGCAGGTGACCGACTCGGAGGCCCTGTCGGCGACCAAGCAGGCGTTGCTGGCGCAGCGGCTGCGGCGCGGAGCGGCCGCGGCGCCGCGGCGTACGATTCCCGCGCGGCCCGGTGCCGAGCCGCCGCCGCTGTCGCACGCGCAGGAGCGGCTGTGGTTCCTGGAACAGTTCACGCCGGGCACCGCCCAGCTCACCATCCCGATCAGGTTGCGGCTACGCGGCCCGCTGGACGCCGGCGCGCTGGCCGCCGCGCTCGACGCCGTGGTGGCCGGGCATGACGCGCTGCGCATGCGCTTCCCCGGCACCGAGGACGGACGGCCGCGCGTGGTGCTCGCCCACGACGCCACGCTACCGCTCACCGTGCGCGACGCGCCGGGCGAGGCCGCCGCCAAGGCGCTGGTGGAGCAGTTCCTGGCGATGCCGTTCGACCTGGCGGCGGGGCCGGTGGCGCGGGCGCTGCTGCTCCGGCTGGGCGACGAGGATCACGTACTGGTGGTCGCGGTGCACCACATCGCCGCCGACGGCTGGTCGGCCGACGTGCTGATGCGCGAGGTCTTCGCCCGCTACGACGGCGTCACGCCGCCTTCCCCGCAGGTGGGGTACGGCGACTACGCGGCCTGGCAGCGCGGCCTGGAACCCTCCCGGCGCGACCTGGACTTCTGGCGGGACCGGCTGGCCGGTCTGGAACCGCTGGACCTGCCGACCGACCGGCCCCGCCCGCCGGAACGCACCTACACCGGCGCCGCGCACACGTTTTCGCTGAATCCAGAGGCGGCCGCCGGGCTGGCGCGGCTCGGCCGCGAGCACCGGGCCACGCCCTACATGGTCATGCTGGCGGCGCTCGCCGCGCTGCTCGGCCGGTACGCGGGCGCCTCCGACGTCGCCGTGGGATCGCCGGTGGCCGGCCGCCAGGTTCCGGAGTTGGACGGCGTGATCGGGTGCTTCGTGAACATGCTGACCATGCGGGTGGACCTGACGGGCGATCCGACGTTCGCGGAGCTGCTCGACCGGGTGCGGAACGTCACCCTGGACGCCTTCGCCCACCAGGAACTGCCGTTCGAGCAGCTCGTCTCGGAGCTGGACCTGCCGCGCGACGTGTCCAGGTCGCCGCTGTTCGGCGTCATGTTCGCGATGCAGAACTACCGGAACGAGGCCATCGACCCGCCCGCCGGGCTGACCGTGGCCGACTTCCCCGTGGACGCCTGGGCGACCCGGTACGACCTGGAGCTCTACGCCGGCGACGACTCGGGCGGGATGTTCATCTACAACACCGACCTGTTCGAGCCGGACACCATCGAGCGCCTGGCCGGTCACCTGCGCACGCTGCTGGAACAGGTCGTCGCCCGGCCCGACTCCCGGCTGACGCGGATCGACCTGCTCAGCGAGGACGAACGCCGCCTGGTCGTGGACGAATGGAACGACACCGCCGCCGACTTCCCCGGCGAGGCCACGCTGCACGGCCCCGTTGAGGCGCAGGCGGCGCGTACGCCCAACGCGGTCGCGGTGCGCTGCGAAGGGCGTTCACTGTCGTACGGCGAGCTGGACGCGGCGGCGGACCGGGTCGCGCACACCCTGCGCGGTCTCGGCGTGGGCCCCGGGTCGGTGGTCGCGGTGTGCGCCGAGCGCTCGCTGGAACTGCTGCCCGGCCTGCTCGGCGTGCTCAAGGCGGGTGCGGCGTACCTGCCGATCGACCCCGACTATCCTCCGGACCGGGTGGCGTTCATGCTGGCAGACGCCGCGCCGGTCGCGTTGCTCACCCAGAGCAGGATCCGCCCGGCGCTGCCGCACACCACCGCGATCACCCTCGACCTGGACGACCCGGACGTCTGGACCGGCGTCCCCGGCCCGCTGCCCGACGTGCGGCCCGACGACGTCGCCTATGTCATCTACACCTCCGGCTCCACCGGGCGGCCCAAGGGCGTGCCGAACACCCACGGCGGCATCGCCAACCGGCTCGCCTGGATGCAGGAACGGTTCCGGCTGGACGACGCGGACGTCGTGGCGCAGAAGACGCCGCTGAGCTTCGACGTGTCGGTGTGGGAGCTGTTCTGGCCGCTGCGCCACGGCGCGAGGCTGGTGCTCGCGACGCCCGGCGGCCACAAGGACGCCGCGTACCTGCGCAAACTGATCGTCACCGAAGGCGTGACCACCGCCCATTTCGTCCCGTCGATGCTGGCCGTGTTCCTCGCCGAGGACGGCGCCGCGGGCTGCGGCTCGCTGCGCCGGGTGATCTGCTCAGGTGAGGAGTTGCCCGCCGACCTGGCCCGCCGCTGCGTCGTGACGCTCCCCGCCGCCGAGCTCCACAACCTGTACGGCCCCACCGAGGCGGCCGTGGACGTGTCCGCCTGGCACTGCCTCCCCGGCACGCTCACCTCGGCCCGCGTCCCGATCGGCACCCCCATCGCCAACACCACCCTGTACGTCCTGGACGCCGCCATGTCCCCGGTGCCGGTCGGCGTGCCGGGCGAGCTGTTCATCGGCGGCGCGGGCCTGGCCAGGGGTTACCTGAACCGTCCCGCGCTCACCGCCGAGCGGTTCGTGCCGGACCCCTTCGGCCCGCCGGGATCGCGGCTCTACCGCACCGGCGACCTGGCCAGACGCCGCCCCGACGGCGCCCTGGAGTTCCTCGGCCGGCTGGACAGCCAGGTCAAGCTGCGCGGCCAGCGCATCGAACCCGGCGAGATCGAAGCGGCCCTGCGCGCCCTGCCCGCCGTCAGGGACGCGGCCGTGATCGTCCGCGAGGACCGCCTGGTCGCCTACGTCACGCCGGGCGACGAGCAAGCCCCGCCCGCCGACGGCTTGGAACGGGCGCTCGACCATGCCGCCCTGCGGGCCGAGCTGAAGAAGACGCTCCCCGACTACATGGTGCCCGCGGGCTACGTCACCCTCGCCGCCCTGCCGCTGAGCCCCAACGGCAAGCTGGACCGCCGCCGGCTCCCCGCACCCGTCGCCACCCGGGACGCCGCGGTCGAGCTCATCGCACCGGACACACCCACAGAACGAGCGTTGGCCACGATCTGGGGCGAACTGCTGGGCGTCGAGGCGGTCGGCGTCGACGACGACTTCTTCGACCTCGGCGGGCATTCCCTGCTCGCGACCCAGGTGGTGGCCCGGCTGCGCCAGCAGGCCGGCGCCGAGGTCAGCGTCATGGACGTGTTCAAGCATCGCACCATCCGCGAGCTGGCCGCACTCGCCGACACCCCGGCGGACCGGCGCGGGCCCCGTTCGCTGCTGCACCGGCTGACCGCCGCCCGCAGCATGACGCCGGTCCTGAGCTACGTGTGCGTCCCGTACGGCGGTGGCAGCGCCGTCGTCTACCAGCCGCTCGCCGACGCCCTGCCGGACGGGCACGCGCTGTGGTCGGTGGCGATCCCCGGCCACGACGTGGGCGTCGTCGAGGACAGACTGCCGTTCGACGAGCTCGCCGCCGGATGCGTGCGCGAGATCCTGGAGAAGGTCGAGGGCCCGATCGCCCTGTACGGCCACTGCGGCGTCGGCTCGGCCCTGACCGTGGAGATCGCCCGCCGGTTGGAGGCCGCGGGAAGGGACCTCGTCGGCGTCTACATCGGCGGCATCTTCCCTTTCGCCCGGCCGCGCGGCGCCGTGATGTCGCGGATCGCCAGGTTCGCCGAGGCCGAGCGGCTCCGCAGCGACCAGCGCTACGTCAACTGGCTGATCTCGCAGGGCGTGGACATGGGCGACCTCGATCCCGCGCAGGCGCGCCGCATCGTACGGAACATGCGCCGCGACTCGCGGGAGGCCGAGGAGTACTACACCCGCCTGTTCGAGTCGGGCACAGACCGGCTGCGCGCTCCCGTGATCTCCGTGGTGGGCACCGAGGACCCGGCGACGGACTACTACCAGGAACGCTTCCGCGAATGGCATTTCCTGACCTCGACATCGGCCGTGATCGTGCTGGCGGAGGCGGGACACTTCTTCCTGAAATACCGGGCGGAAGAGCTGGCCGAGATCGTCACCACCGTCCACCGTGACCTGGCCGGGCCACTGGCCCGTCGCCCTGATGCCACCTGGTGGCTGCACGACGTGTCCCACTCCGACACGCTGCCCGCTCCCGCCGGGGCGCAGCCCGGCATTCCGCGCTTCCTCGCCGTCGCGATGAGCCAGCTCGTGTCCGCCACGGGGTCGGCGCTGACAGAGTTCGCCGTCCCCCTGTGGATCTACACCACGACCGGGTCGGTGGCGCAGTTCGCCCTGATGGCGGTCGTGGGACTGGTGCCGGGGCTGCTGACCGCGCCGGTCGCCGGGGCGATCATCGACAGGACGAGCCGGCGGCGGGTGATGCTGGCCGCTGACTGCGCGGCGTTCACGATCCAGCTCGCGTTCGGCGTGTTGTTGTGGACCGGGAACCTGTCCGTGGGGATGATCTATCCGCTGCTGGGCTGCCTGTCGGTCGCGCTCACGTTCCAGCGGCTCGCGTACTTCTCGGCCGTGCCGCAGCTCGTGCCCAAGCACTATCTCGGGCACGCCGTCGGCATCACCCAGCTCGGCACCGGCACCGCCCAGCTCCTGGTGCCCATCTTCGCCGTCGGCCTGATGTCCACCATCGGGCTCGGCGGCATCCTCCTCCTCGACGTCGTCAGCTACGCGGTCGCGATCGTCGTCCTGCTGCTGGTGCGGTTCCCGGCCACCATGCCCTGGCGGCGCCGGGAGTCGATCAAGGACGAGATCCTGGGCGGGCTGCGGTACTCGCTCGGGCATCGCGGGTTCGTCGGCATGTTGCTGTTCTTCGTCGTGCTGAACGTGTTCCTCGCGCCGCTGCTGCTGATGTTCTCGCCGCTGGTGCTCGCCTTCGCCGAACTCGCCGACGTCGGCAGGATCTCCTTCCTGGCCGGGGTCGGGACGTTCGCGGGCGCGCTCGTCATGATTGTCTGGGGCGGCCCGCGCCGCCTGCGGCTGCGCGGGGTGCTGCTGTGCAGCCTCGTCCTGGGCTGCTTCTGCCTCATCACCGGCCTGCGCGCCGACCTGACCGTGATCGCCATCGGCGTGTGCGGCATCACCGCCTGGGTCACGCTGCTGAACGGGATCTACACCACGATCGTGCAGGTCAAGGTGCCGCAGCGGTTCCACGGCAGGGTGTTCGCGATGAACACGCTCATCGCCTGGTCGACGCTGCCGATCGGCTTCGGGCTCGTCGCCCCGTACGCCGCCTCGGTGCTCGACCCGCTGCTGCTGGACGGTGGCGCGCTGGCCTCCACGGTCGGTGCGGTCATCGGCATCGGTCCCGGCCGCGGCATCGCCTTCATGTACGTGCTCTTCGGCCTCGTCATCGTGGCGATCACGCTGGTCGCCATGCGTGTCCCGGCGCTGGCCCGCTTCGACCACGAGGTGCCCGACGCCGTCGCCGACGACCTGGTCGGCGTACGAGCCCTGCGACCCACGGAGGAATGACATGACCGAACGACACCAGGTGGTCGTCAACGACGAGGACCAGTACTCGCTGCTGCCCTTCGACCGGCAGCCCCCTGACGGCTGGCGGGCCACAGGCTTCACCGGCGGCCGGCAGGAGTGCCTCGACCACATCGACCAGATCTGGACGGACATGCGGCCCCGCAGCGTACGGCTGCGCCAGGACGCCGACGGGGGCGCGCGGTGACGCCGGCGCGAAGGGACCTGGAGCGGATGCTCGCGGACATGGTCGCCGACGCGTCCGGCGGCGAGATCAGTGCCGAGGAGGCGCTCGCGGGCGAGCACTCGCTGCCGGCACTGGGCCTGACCTCGCTGGCGTGGATCCGGCTCATCGACTCGATCGAGGACGCCTTCGGGGTGGACGTCGATCTCGGCGGCGACCTGTCCGCCTTCGAGCACGTCGACGCCCTCGCCGCCCATGTCTCGGGCCTGTTGGATCCGCGATGACCGGGAACGCCTCGGTGGCGTTCAGCGGGCCGCGGGGCGGTGAGGCGGCGCTGACCTGGGGGCAGCGGCTGATGTGGCGGGCCGTCCACCTGATGGGGCCCAGCCAATCCTTTCTCAACTGCCCGTGGGTGCTGCCGGTCCACGGAAAGCGCGACCTCACCACCGTGCTGGGCGCGCTGCGCAGGATGCTCGAACGCCACGAGAGCCTGCGCACCACCTTCGCCGACACCTCGGACGGACCGGTGCAGCGGGTGGCGCGCAACGGTGAGCTGAGCGTGGAGCTGCTGGAGGCAGGCCAGGAGGGGCCGCTGGGCACCGCCGAGCGCATCGCCGGCGAACTGGCCAGGACGGTCTTCGCACACGGCGAGGACCTGCCGCTGCGCTGCGCCATCGTACTCCGCGACGGCAGACCGAGGGCCCTGGCGTTCGCCTTCTCCCACCTGGCGGTGGACTACCACGCGCTGAGCCTGCTCTCCGCCGAGTGGCGGGAGCTGCTCCGAGGCGACGACCTGCCGCCGCCCACGTGGCAGCCGATGGACCAGGCGGCACTGGAGCGCGAGGAGCCGTTCCTGGCGCGCTCGCAGCGGTCGATCCGTTATTGGCGCTCGGTGCTGGAGGAGGTCCCGCTGGAGGTGTTCGACCATCCGCCTGGGGAGGCGGAGGAGCCGCGGTTCATTGAGGTCGGCATGGAGTCGGTGGCGCTCGCGGCGGCGGCCGTGCGGCTGGCCGAGCGGTTGACGATCAGCACGACGAGTGTGGTCATCGCCGCCTGCGCCACCGTACTGGCCGTGGTGAGCGGCCGGCCGAGGGCGGTCATGCAGCTCGTCCACAGCAACCGGCGCGATCCTCGCACCCGTCCGCTGGTCGGCACCGTGGGCCAGGACGGGCTGCTCGTGCTCGACCTGCCCGCCACCGGCTTCGCCGACACGTGCGTCGCCGCGCACCGCAGCGCCCTCGTGGCCTATCGCAACGCCCATTACGACCCCTTCGAGATGCAGGCCATGCGCGCGGAGATCGGCCGCGTCCGGGGCAGGGAACCGGACCTGGACGCCTTCTTCAACGACAGGCGGGCCGACGGAACGTGGCCGAACCTGCCCCGCCTCGCACCCGGCGAGAACCTGGCCCCGCTCACCGAGAAGACCCGTACGTACGTCACGAACGCCTGGCCCGGTGTCCGGTTCAAGGTGTTCTTCACCCTGGGCACCGCCCCCGACACCGGTCAGCTCAGCCTCATCGTCGACACCGCGTTCCTCTGCAGGGACACGGCGAGGGCCATGCTGCTCGGCGTCGAGGCCCTGCTGGTCCGGAGCCTCACCGAGGACGTCCCCATCGCCGCCGTCAGGGGCAACGCCGGCCTGACGCCTCAGCCCCGTTGGGAAGGTCTTCGTGGACCTCGGAGAGGTAGGTGATCGCGAGGGTCAGGCCCTGATCGTGGTGCCCTGGGCGAGCCCGCTTTGCTGTGAGGCGGGCTTGTCGCGGCCCTAGGGCAGGCGCACGTGCTCACCGGACTGGTCCTCAGACCAGCTGCGGGTAGAGCGCCGTGACGCCTGCGCCCAGCGCGGCCTGTGCCTGGCGGCTGGTGTCGTCCGCGAGGATTTCGTAGGCGCCGGCGGCGAGGCCGTCGACGGCGATCCGGGCGATGTCGGCGGGGTCGGACTTGGCCATGGTGACCGTCCGTGCCATGTCGGTGTCCATGTAGCCGACGTGCAGTCCGGCCACTCGGATGCCCTGGTCGGCGAGCTGCACGCGCAGGGCGTTGGTGAGTGACCACTGCGCGGACTTGGCGGCGCAGTAGGCACCGATCTCCGGGAAGCTGACCCAGGACAGGCCGGACAGGATGTTCAGGATCGCGCCGCCGCCGTTGGCCACGATCTGGGGTACGAAACCGCGGGTTACCGAGAGGGTGCCGAAATAGTGGGTGTCCATCTCCAGGCGGATGTCGTCCAGGTCGCCTGCGAGCAGGTCGCTGCCGGTGGCTGAGCCGGCGTTGTTGATCAGGACCGTCACGTCGCCTGTGGCTTGGGCGGCGGCCGCCACGGAGGCGGGGTCGGTGACGTCGAGCGCGATCGGCTTGGCGCCCGGCAGGTCGACCTGGCCGGGGTTACGGGCGCCGACGTAGACGGAGGCGCCGCGGCCGAGCAGCTCGGCAGCGAGCGCGCGGCCAAACCCCCGGTTGGCTCCGGTGACAAGAACGGTGCTGGTGGACAGATCCATGGAAGGCTCCTGGTGAAAATGAGATGGTGTCGGTGGCGTAGGCGAGGTCAGGCGGCGAGGAAGTGGGTCACCTCGGTGGCGAATGTTTTGGCGTGCTGGAACAGGAAGGCGTGGCCGGCGTCGCTGTAGAGGATGAGAGTGCCCGAGTCGAGGTGCTGGACCGCGACGTAGGAAGCGTCTGCGGGCAGCATCACGTCATGCACGCCGTTGGCGTAAAGGACGGGCTGCTTGATGGCTTCCAGTTCTGCTCGCGCCTGTTCGAAGGGGCGCTCCAGGAGCTTGGCCACCGCGGTGAGCAGGCCCTTGGCCGCTGCCTCGGAGATGCCGGGGCCGCCGGCGGCAAGCCGGGTCGAGACGTGGGCGAAATGCTCGCGTGCGGCGACGCGGCCCGCGTCGGTTTCGGGATAGAACAGGTACGTCGTGTCGTCAAGGTCGCCGCCGTCGGGCTTGGACATGATGCCCAGGACCTTCTCGCTCATGGGCGGCGCCCCGGGCACCCAGGCGGCCGGGCTGCTGCCCGCCACGATGAGCTTGCGCACCAACTCGGGGCGTCGCAGGGCCACGTGCTGGGCCACAATGCCACCCAGCGACCAGCCGAGCAGGTCGGCCTGCGCAAGACCGAGTGCCTCGATGAACTCGATGGCGCCCTCGGCGAATCCCTCCAGGGAGTCGCGCGGCTCGCCGGTGGCGTAGCCGATCCCGACATTGTCGAACACGATCACGTCGTGCTCGGCGGCCAGGTAGTCCAGGAACTGCGGGTCCCACCAGTCGATGGTGCCGCGGAAGCGGTGCAGCAGGACCAGCGGGACACCGCGCTGTTGTCCCATCCGCCGGTAGGTGAACCGGGCGGACGGTTCTCGGCTGCGTCGCCATATACGTGCTCATGATGTGCTCTCCTGCTTGTCGGTGTGTTCGCGGGTGCAACCCCCGGAGCCCGCGGCCGGATGTTCATCGCACCTTGACGACGACCTTGCCTTTGGCGCGTCCTGTTTCGAGGTAAGCCATGGCTTCGTTGGTCGATTCGAACGGAAAGACCCGATCCACGACCGGGCGTATGATCCCCGAATCGATGAGAGCGCTGATCTCGCGCAGCTGATCTCCGCTTGCTCTCATGAACAGAAACGAATAGCTGACGTGCTGACGTTTCGCCGCCTGCCTGGCCCGATAGCTCAAGACGCGCATTACCGGCCGCAAAATCCATGGCGCCCCGACCTGTTTCGCGAAATCGTGATCAGGTGGGCCTGAGATCGAGATGAGCTTTCCACCGGGTTTCAGCACTCGTAGAGAATTTTTGAGCGTCTCGTCGTCCAGGCTGTGCAAGACCACATCGTAGCCATGCAGAATTTTTTCGAAGTCGTCTTTCCTGTAGTCGATCACGACATCTGCGCCGAGGCGCTTGACCAGATCGATGTTCGCTGTGCTGGTCGTCGCAGCCACGGTCGCGCCGACATGCTTGGCCAACTGGATGGCAAAGGTTCCCACGCCGCCGGAACCTGCTTGAATGAGGACTTTCTGTCCGCTCTTCAGCTTCGCTTTCTCGATCAACGCTTGCCAGGCGGTCAAGCCGACCAGTGGGATGGAGGCCGCTTCTTCCATGGTGAGGTGCGTTGGCTTCAGCGCCAGATCGTCTTCTTTTATCGAGATGAGCTCCGCGAAAGCACCGATTCGATCTTGGCCCGGCCGTGAGTAGACCTCGTCGCCGGGTTTGAATCGCCGCACTCGAGACCCGACCCGGACCACGACGCCGGCCACATCGTTGCCTAGAACGACCGGCAGGTGATAGGGCAGAATGAGTTTGAACTCTCCGTTCCTGATTTTGGAATCGAGAAGGTTCACGCCTGCGGCGTGGATCTGGACCAGGACGTCGTTCTCCCGTACCTCCGGGTCCGGCATTACGCCCGCGCGCACGCTGTCATTGTTTCCATAGCGGTCGAGGATGAATGCTTTCATGATATTTCTGTTCCTGATTTCTTGCTGAATGAGAATGAAAGGAAATGTCCGAGGCAAGTGCCGAACAGAACGTGCGCAACGGCCATGGTCAGGAACTCAGCGTCGCCGCGAACAGATCTTCATGTCCCTTCGCCTGCGCCCGCCCTCGGGCCCGTTGGGAACCTGCTCGTCCAGAAGGTCTACGGCGGGCCGGTCGGCTTGGCGCGCTCGGCTGGGGTCAGCGCCCTCGGGATGCACCAGGGGGCGGGGACGCCGTTCGCGTCCACTTCGGCGTAGGTCGCGCCTTCCGGCTCGGTCGACTCCCGATGGTTTGTCTCGACGATGGCCAGGTCGAGGCCTGGCGTCGAGGACTTCCCGCTCGCGCTCTCAAGGAACTGCGCGAACCGCTGTGCCTGAGGGCTTACTCCCATGGTGACGCTCCTGCTCAGTGCTGCGCACGCTGCTCGTGCATCGCCTTTAGATTATGACCATACGACCATAGGATGAGACGCCGCCCGAGCACAAGGGTTCCGCCGAATTTAGATTATGATCGTACGAAGATGGGGTATGGGGAGGCGCGTGGGACCTCCCGCCGGAGGAGGAGCGCGTGGTGCGGTACAGCAAGGAGCACAAGCAGGCGACGAGGCAGCGGATCATCGAGACCGCCGGCCGCCGGCTCAAGAAGGACGGCATCGACGGCTCCGGAGTCGCCACGCTCATGGCGGACGCGGGACTGACCAATGGCGCCTTCTACGCCCACTTCGCATCCAAGGAGGAGCTGGTCGCCACCACCGTCGCCGACCAGCTTCGCGAACAGCGCGAAAACCTCAGCGCGGTGGCGCCGGGACGCGCCGGAGTCGAGCAGATCGTGCGTCAGTACCTGTCGCCCGAGCACCGCGACAACCCCGGCGAAGGCTGCCCGTCAGCCGCCCTGCTCGACGAGATCGGCCGCTGCACGGACGTGACCAGGCAGGCCTACACCGCCGGTGTGCTGGACATCATCGACGACTTCGCCGCGCGTCTGGCGCCGCACGACCCGCAGTCGGCACGCGTCAAGACGCTCACCGTCTATGCGGGAATGGTCGGCACACTGCAACTCTCCCGCGCCCTGGCCGACCGGCAACTCGCCGACGCCGTCCTCGAGCAGGGCATCCACAACGCCCTCACGCTGCTGGACGCCACACAACAGAGCTGACGCGCCGCATCACCCGACGGCGACACGCCCCCGGAACCGCCGTACCCCGCTCCGTCGGGTCACCCCCTGTCCCGGACCGGAGGGATTTTCCACGGACATACCGCTGACCTGCGACGGTGGGCCTCGCGGTCTGCGGCGCGACCCCGATGCCACCCCAGTTCATCACCGCGTTTGAGGAGCGGTATCTCCGGTGATGCTCCGCGGTTCGATGGCAGGGCGCCCCGGAAGGTGCGCCGGTAGGTAAGCGGTGAGACGCCGATGGCGGCGTGCAGATGCTGGCGTAGCGACGTGTCGGCGGCGAAGCCGACGTGCCCCCGGCGACGTCGATCGCTCCGGGCGGGCAAGGACCTGTCCGCCGTCGACAGGTACGTGGGCCCCGAGTGCCACGAGCACAGCCCGAACACCCCAGCGGAATGCCGGGCGTGAAGACGGAACTGGGCGCATACTTCGAGCAGTTCCGCAGATGAGCGTCGAGCCGAACCGGGTCATCGCCGAGGGCGACCTCCCGGTCCGCATGAGAGGCGCGCAGCTCGGGCGACGAGCCGAGCCGGAGCGCTTCACGGTGGGCAACAAAATCTCTCCCGACATCTTCCGTCCTGGTCCTGTCGAACCTCTCCGCGCGACGCAGCAGCGGCGCGAGATCGCGGCATGGATCTCGGCTCGGCACCATCACGGGTCACCCTCGATTCACGGCATGCGGCATCGCGGTCGCGAGCAGCAAGAAGCCCGAAGGACGCAAGTATGAAGAAAATTAAGATCAACTTCTTGAAAGTTGATAACTGGTCCGATATATCTTTAGGTATGACAGATCAGGCGATGGACTGGCAGGAGCTCACGAACCTGACCCGGGGCCAGCCGTTCCTCGTCGAGCGGGTGCGCCTGACAGGCAACGGCGTCGCTATCGAGGGCGAGTTCGAGCTGCCGCAACTGGCTCAGCTCAGCGTCGAGGATCAGGTCTTCGTCACGGCGTTCGTGCGGTGCCACGGTTCCATCAAGCAGATGGAACGGATCTTCGGGGTGAGCTACCCGACGATCAAAGCACGACTGAACCGGATCACGCAGATGCTCGACTTCGTCGAGACCGATCCGGCGCCGTCGCGGGCCGACATCATCGATCGGTTGCGCCGCGGCGAGATCACCGCACAGCAGGCGTTGTCCGAACTGGAGGGGCCGACGTGATGCCGCAGTTGCTGACCGTGCGGGTAAAACGCCCGGGCCGTCGTCCGATCCGGGTGTGGGTCCCGGTGCTTCCCATGGTGCTCGTGCTCTCGCCGGTCGTGGTCCTGGTCGTAGTGGGGGCGGCTGTGGCCTGCCTCGTGTTCAGCGTCAGTGTGGTGCGGGCACTCGGCACCGGCTGGCGCATCGTCTCCGCGTTGCCCGGTACCCGGGTCGACGTCGAGTACAGCCGTACGGCTGTGCTCGTAGCCATCCGATAGGAGAGGTTGCGATGAACGAACAGCGCAAGGACATCCTCGACATGCTCGCCGAGGGCAAGATCACCGCAGAGGAGGCGGAGCGGCTCATCGCCGCACTCGAACGAGCCCAGCCGCCGGCGGCCGCCAGTCCCGCCGCCCGGCCGAAAGGCAAGGCGAAGTACCTGCGGGTGGTGATGGAGTTCCTCGAGGACGGCGAGTCGGGGCGGCTCAACGTGCGGGTGCCGCTGCAGCTGCTGCGGGCCGGCGTGCAGCTGGCGGCCCTGATCCCGCCGCAGGCACTGCAGCGGGCCAACGCCGAGCTGAGCAAGTCGGGTGTGCCGTTCGATCTGACGCAGCTCAAGCCAGAACACCTCGAGGCGCTCGTGGAGCACCTCGACGAGGCGGTCGTGGAGCTCGAGCAGTCCGATGGCCACTTGCGTGTCTTCTGCGAGTAGGCGCCGTCCGGTTGGACAGGCCCCCGGGAGGATGCTGGAACATCTCTCCGAGGCCGCGCCCGTTACAGCAGAGCGCGGCGAATCGAACCCCCGATCCGCGAAGCCGTCGGGGAGGACCCTGTGGAGTTCGCCGAAGCACCCCGAGGGTCAGTGGATCATCCGCAAGCGGAACGGCTGACCGACGCCATCGATCGCGTGACGGGCGACGAGCCGTGGCGACGGGCCCGCGACCCACGTGCAGGGGCCTGGGGAAGCCAGGCGACGCTGCAGCGCTGTGCGCTGCCGCATCGGGAGGCGCCCCAGGCCGGCGGACGTCCCGGCGGCGATCGGGTCTGCCGCGGTGTCGTGTCAGCACCGCAACAGCCCGGTATCAGCGCGACCGGCGATGGTGGATGCCATGAACAGTTCAGCGCTCGCGGCGCTCGCACCCACATGCTCACGATCCCCGATCGCACCCTAGCTATTCGGTGTTGCTAAGTACCAGTAGTCAGTGTTACTTTGTACCGGTAGTTAGCGTTATGGAGTAGCTGAAGGGGGGTTTCCATGGGCAAGCAGATGACGGAGATGCTCAAGGGAACGCTGGAGGGCGTCGTCCTCGCGATCCTGTCCGCCCGGCCCGCGTACGGCTACGAGATCACGGCGTGGCTGCGGGATCAGGGCTTCTCCGACATCGCCGAGGGCACCATCTACGCGCTGCTGGTCCGGGTCGAGCAGCGCGGCCTGGTCGACGTGGAGAAGGTCCCGTCCGAGAAGGGGCCGCCGCGCAAGGTGTACTCCCTGAACGCTCAGGGACGGGAGTACCTCGAAGAGTTCTGGAGGACCTGGAGCTTCCTCGCCGAGAGGCTCGAACAGCTCCGCAAAGGAGGCAATTAGACATGGCCACAGGGTCGGGCGAGCCGAAGAGCCGCTACCTGCAGTACCTGGAGATCATCACGGGGTCGCTCGAGGACAAGCGGCGCTACCGGCAGTACAAGGCGCGCATCAAGCAGCTTCCCGAGAACTATCGCACGGCAGTCGAAGCGCTGGAGCGGTACCTGATGCACTTCGGACCGGCGGACGGCGCCGGCGCGATGGCGATGTACGAGGACCTCGCCGATCTGTTCGAACAGAGCGTGGCGGACGGCACCCCGATCCGCGACATCTTCGGGGAAGACCCCGTGGAGTTCGTCGAGGCGTTCGTGGCCAACTACCCGATCGGGCAGTACAGAGCCCGGGAGCGGAACCGCTTCACCAGCGCCGTCGAGCGCGCCGCCGGCGAAGACACCGCAAGAAAGGACAGGACAGACTGATGACGACACAGCAAGCTCCGGCGATCCAGGTGCAAGGCCTGGAGAAGTCGTACAAGGAGCTGCGGGTGCTGCGCGGCGTGGACTTCGACGTGGCGCGGGGCAGCATCTTCGCCCTGCTCGGCTCGAACGGGGCGGGCAAGACCACGGCCGTGAAGATCCTGTCCACGCTGCTCAAGGCCGACGCGGGCATGGCCCGCGTGAACGGCTTCGACGTCGCCGCGCAGGCGGCGGACGTGCGGGAGTCGATCAGTCTCACCGGACAGTTCGCCGCCGTCGATGAGATCCTCAGCGGGCGGGAGAACCTGGTGCTGGTCGCCCGGTTACGGCATCTCAAGAATCCCGGCAAGATCGCCGACGACCTGCTCGAGCGTTTCTCGCTGACCGACGCGGGCGCGCGGAAGGTGTCGACGTATTCGGGTGGCATGCGCCGCCGCCTCGACATCGCGATGAGCCTCATCGGCAACCCGCCGGTCGTCTTCCTCGACGAGCCGACGACCGGGCTCGACCCCCAGGCGCGCATCGAGGTGTGGCAGGCCGTCAGGGAGCTCGCCGGCCGGGGTACGACGGTGCTGCTCACGACGCAGTATCTGGACGAGGCCGAACAACTCGCCGACCGGATCGCGATCCTCCACGAGGGCCGGATCATCGTCAACGGCACCCTCGCCGAGCTCAAGCAGCTACTCCCGCCCGCGAAGGTCGAATACGTCGAAAAGCAGCCGACCCTCGAGGACGTCTTCCTCGCGCTCGTCGGTGCCGACGGCAAGAACCGCAACGCCGGCACGAACGCGTAAGGAGCAACGATGAGCAAGCATTTCTTCGGCGACACCGCCGTCCTACTGGGACGCTCCCTGCGCCACATCACCCGCAGCATGGACACCATCGTCACGACCGCGATCATGCCGATCGCCATGATGCTGATGTTCGTCTACGTGTTCGGCGGCGCGATCAACACCGGGTCGGTTTCGTATGTGAACTACCTGCTGCCCGGCATTCTGTTGATCACGGTCGCCTCGGGCATCGCCTACACCGCATTCCGGCTGTTCATGGACATGAAGGGCGGCATCTTCGAGCGCTTCCAGTCCATGCCGATCGCGCGGTCGTCGGTGTTGTGGGCGCACGTGCTGACCTCGCTGGTCGCCAATCTGATCTCACTCGTGGTCGTCGTGCTCGTGGCCCTGCTCATGGGCTTCCGCTCGGGGGCGGGAGTGCTGGCGTGGCTCTCGGTCGCCGGCATCCTGATCCTGTTCACCCTGGCGTTGACCTGGATCGCCGTCATCCCTGGTCTCACCGCGAAGTCCGTGGACGGCGCGAGCGCGTTCTCCTACCCGCTCATCTTCCTGCCCTTCCTCAGCTCGGCCTTCGTGCCCACCGACACCATGCCCGGCCCGCTGCGCGTCTTCGCCGAGCACCAGCCGGTCACCTCTATCGTCAACGCCCTTCGCAACCTGTTCAGCCAGCAACCGGTCGGCACCGACATCTGGATCGCCCTCGCCTGGTGTGTCGGCATCCTCATCGTCGCCTACGTCTTCGCCATGAACACCTACCGCCGCAAGATCTCCTAGGTCGTACCGGTCGGGCTTGTCCCTGATCCCGATGAGCAGGGCGAACAGGCAGATCGCGGCGCGGTCGCCGGAGCGACCCCCGCACCGCCGCCGACACGGGTCGGCATACCCGCCAGAGCATGTGGCTCGCTGCCATCCCTTGCAACGCACCCTTCGAGCTCCACACAACACGTCCTATCGCGAGACAAGGAAAGATCATGAGTGAATCCCTCCACACCGTCACCACGATGCCGACGGCGCGTCAGGCCGGCTGTCCCTTCGACCCGCCCAAGGAACTGGTCGAGGCCCGTGAGCACGGCCCGATCAGCCGCTTCCCCTTCCCTGACGGACACCAGGGCTGGTTGATCACCGGCTACGAACTGGTCCGGTCGGTCCTGGCCGACCCTCGGTTCAGCTCGCGCAGGGAGCTCATGCGCCACCACCCGCTGGTCGACTACGGCGACATCGAGGTCCCCCCGGCGCCGCCCGGCGAGTTCCTGCTGATGGACGAGCCTCAGCACAGCCGCTACCGCAAGCCGCTGGTGGGCAAGTTCACCGTGCGGCGGATGCGACTGCTCACCGAGCGCGTCGAGCAGGTCACCGCCGAGCACCTGGACGCGATGGAGAAGGCCGGGCCGTCGGCGGACCTGGTGACCGCGTTCGCCAAGCCGATCCCCGCCATCGTGATCTGTGAGCTGCTGGGGGTGCCGGACGCGGACCGGGGCTTCTTCCAGGAGAACATCGACAAGTTCCTCGGCGGGGAGGTCAGCGACGAGGAGCTGATGGCGGCCTACATCGCGACCCAGCAGTACCTTGCGGAGCTGGTGGCCGCCAAGCGCGCCAACCCCACCGACGACGTGCTCAGCGACCTGCTCGACAGCGATCTGACCGATGAGGAGCTGCAGGGGATGGCCCTGATCCTGCTGTCGGCCGGATTCGACACCACCGCGAACATGCTGGCGCTGGGCACCTTCGCGCTGCTGCAGAACCCGGACCAGCTTGCCGCGCTGCGCGCCGAGCCCGCGCTCACCGACCCGGCCGTGGAAGAGCTGCTGCGGTATCTGAGCGTCGCCAAGCAGTTCTTCCGGGTCGCGCTGGAGGACATCGAGCTGGGCGGCCACACCATCACGGCCGGTACGACGGTCATCCTGTCCCTCCACACCGCCAACCGCGACCCCGAGCGCTTCCCCGACCCCCACGCGCTCAACGTGCACAGGCAGGACGGCGGTCACCTGGCCTTCAGCCACGGCATCCACCAATGCCTGGGCCAGCAGCTCGCCCGCGTCGAAATGCGAGTCGCCCTCCCCGCACTCCTCAACCGCTTCCCCACACTGCGCCTGGCCGTACCCGCCGAAGAGATCGCCCTGCGCCCGGAGAGCGCCGACATCTACGGGGTCAAGAGCCTCCCCGTCACCTGGGACGCGTAACCACGAACCAATGACAGGCGAGGGCGCGTACGGGCCGCCCGCCACCGCTGTGACTGCTCGCCTGCGGCGATCGCGTCCGCGGCCCGTTTGTGCCCCGTACGCTCCTCGCACACCACACTCTGGCGAGGGTTCTCGACGTCGGCGAGGCCGGCACCAAGGTGCAGGTGTTCTGCGAGTGACACCGTCTGGGCCAACGAAGAGACCCCGATGAACGACACAGGAGATCCACGTGCAGGGTCTTGAGAAGTCCTCCGCACCCTCGCTGCGCGCGTCCGACGAGGACCGCGACCGGGTCACCGAAGTGCTGCGCGCCGCCGTCGCCGACGGCCGGCTCGACCCGGTCGAGTTCGACGAGCGGCTGGACGCGGCGCTGGCCGCCCGCACCATCGACGCGCTGGCCCCGCTATTCACCGATCTGATCGCGGTGCCAGGCAGGGATGGCGCACTCACGCTGCCGTTCACTGGGACGCCGGCCGCCGAACTGCTCACCATCAAGGAGCGGCACGGCTCGGTGCGCCGTGACGGCCGGTGGACGCTGCCGTACCGGCTGGCGCTGCGCACCGCGTGGTGCGACGTGATGCTGGACCTGACCAGCGCGGTGCGCAGCGCGCCCGAGCCCCGCGTCCCCGCTGATCGCCACCATGCTGTGCCGTACCGAATGCGGCACGGCCGGCTCGACACGCGGTGGCAGGCGCCGCGCCGGTGACGCGGCAGAGCCCGGATATCGCGGTATCCGGGTCCTGCCATCTCGCGCGTGGTGCGACTTCGTAGTGCGCCATGACGTGGCCGCCGTCCGGTCGTGAGGCCCTGCGCAGCTTCCACCAGGAGGGCCTGTCCGGGCGGCATCAGCGCGAAGGTGTAGGTGCCGATCACGTTGATGTGCTGGCGGCCGAACGGCGAGGCGAGGCCTCGGGCGGGTGCGCCGTTGACGAAGGCGATCAACACGCTGCGGCGCCGTCGTCCGGCCCCCGTAGGAACGGCGTCAATATTCGGGACGCGGCCGTATGGAATCCGTCAAGAACGACAAAACGCCACAAAATCCGGGATTTGCTGGTCGTACGGCCGCCTGGTTAGGCGCGGCCGTAACCAACATGTCTTGTACCTGAGGAGTGGAGATGACGGACGTCGTCTTCGTAGCCCTGACGATCGCGGTCTTCGTGGTCTTGGGGTTGGTCGTCAAGGCGGTGGAGCGGCTGTGAGCGAGCGAAGCGAGCGAACCGTCAGACACAGCTGCCTGGCACTCATAGGGCCGACGGAGTCGGTCCTATGAGTGCCGTCAACGCCGCCGGCCTTGTCGTGGTCGTCGGCCTGGTGGTCTTCATGGTCGTGGCCCTGCTGTTCCCGGAGCGTTTCTGATGTCCCCGACCCTGGCCGGGATCCTGTTCATCGCGTCCCTGCTGCTCGCCCTGGCTCTGTGCCACAAGCCGCTGGGCGACTACATGTATCGCGTCTACACCGGCACCAGGCACAACGCCGTCGAGCGGGTGATCTACCGGCTGCTCGGCGTCCAGCCCGACAGCGAGCAGCGCTGGGGCGTCTACGCGCGCAGCGTGCTGGCGTTCTCGATAGTTTCGATCTTGTTCCTGTACGCGCTGCAGCGCCTGCAGAGCCACCTGTTCCTGGCCCTCGGGATGGAGCCGGTGGAGCCGGCGCTGGCCTGGAACATCGCGGTCAGCTTCGCCACCAACACCAACTGGCAGGCGTACTCCGGCGAGTCGACCATGGGCCACCTGGTGCAGACCGCGGGTTTGGCCGTGCAGAACTTCGTCTCCGCGGCCGTCGGCATGGCGGTGGCGATCGCCCTGGTACGCGGCTTCTCCCGCAAGAAGACCCACACGCTGGGCAACTTCTGGGTGGACCTGGTCCGCGGCACGATCCGCATCCTGCTGCCGATCGCGTTCGTCGCCGCGCTGGTGCTGGTCGCCGGCGGCGTGATCCAGACCTTCGCCGACCACAGCACGTGGACCACTCTGACGGGTGGCCGGCAGACGTTCACCCCGGGCGCGGTCGCCTCGCAGGAGGCGATCAAGGATCTGGGCACGAACGGCGGTGGCTTCTTCAACGTCAACTCGGCCCACCCGTTCGAGAACCCCACGTCGTGGACGAACTGGTTCGAGATCTTCCTGCTGCTGGTGATCGCGTTCTGCTTGCCGCGCACGTTCGGCCGCATGGTCGGCGACAACCGGCAGGGCTACGCGATCGTCGCCGTCATGGGCGTGATCGCAATGATCAGCGTCGGTCTGACGAACTGGGCCGAGCTGAGCGCGGGTGGCACCGTTCCGCAGGCGATCGGCGCGGCGCTGGAGGGCCGCGAGGCGCGCTTCGGCACGTCCAACTCGGCCATGTTCGCCTCGGCGACCACGCTGACCAGCACCGGTGCGGTGGACTCGTTTCACGACTCCTACACTGCGCTGGGCGGCGGAATGCTGATCTTCAACATGCTGCTCGGCGAGGTGGCCCCCGGCGGGGTCGGCTCCGGCCTGTACGGCATGCTGATCCTGGCGGTGATCACGGTGTTCGTGGCGGGCCTGATGGTGGGCCGCACCCCTGAGTACCTGGGCAAGAAGATCGGCGCCCGTGAGATCAAGCTGGCCTCGCTGTACTTCCTGGTCACCCCGGTGCTGGTGCTGGTCGGCACGGCCGTGGCGATGGGCACCGAGGTCGGCCGTTCGGCGATGCTCAATTCCGGTCCACACGGGTTGTCGGAGATCCTCTACGCCTATACGAGCGCGTCCAACAACAACGGCTCGGCGTTCGCAGGTGTCAGCGCGAACACCGTCTTCCACAACACCACGTTGGGCCTATGCATGGCCTTCGGCCGGTTCGTGCCGATCGTACTGGCCCTGGCGCTGGCGGGCTCGCTGGCTCAACAGGCACCGGTCCCGGCCTCGGTGGGCACGCTGCCGACACATCGGCCGCAGTTCGTCGGCCTGGTGGTCGGCGTCACGATCATTCTGGTCGCCCTGACGTTCCTCCCGGCGCTCGCGCTCGGCCCGCTCGCAGAAGGAATCCGCTAGACATGTCAACGCACGTGCTCGAATCCTCGAGCCAGGCGCCGACTCCCAAGAAGAACGGCCGAGTCGGCGGCGGACTGCTCGACCCCAAGCAAATGATCAGGTCGCTGCCTGACGCGCTGAAGAAGCTCAATCCGGCCACCATGTGGCGCAACCCGGTCATGTTCATCGTCGAGATCGGCGCGGTCTTCACGACCGTCCTGGCGATCATCGACCCGTCGTGGTTCGCCTGGGCCATCGTCGTATGGTTGTGGATGACCGTGGTGTTCGCCAATCTGGCCGAGGCCGTGGCCGAGGGCCGCGGGAAGGCGCAGGCCGCGACGCTGCGTGCGGCCAAGCGCGACTCGACCGCCCGCCGCCTCAAGAGCCGTGACGATCACGCCCAGTGGGACGTGATCGGCGCGGCCGAGCTTCAGCAGGGGGACTACGTGATCGTCGAGGCCGGTGAGATCATACCCGGCGACGGGGACGTGATCGACGGCATCGCGAGCGTGGACGAGTCAGCCATCACCGGCGAGTCCGCGCCGGTCATCCGCGAGTCCGGCGGCGACCGCTCCGCGGTCACCGGCGGCACGAAGGTGCTCTCCGATCGCATCATCGTCCAGATCACGCAAAAGCCCGGCGAGAGCTTCGTGGACCGCATGATCGCCCTGGTGGAGGGCGCGAACCGGCAGAAGACGCCGAACGAGATCGCGCTCAACATCCTGCTCGCCGCTCTGACGATCATCTTCCTGGTCGCCACGGCCACGATGCAGCCGCTGGCGATCTACTCCAAGGAGATCAACCCCGGCGTGCCGGACTCGCTCGCGCTGACTGGCGACGGCGTGACCGGCATCGTGCTGGTGTCGCTGATCGTCTGTCTGATCCCGACCACGATCGGCGCACTGCTGTCGGCCATCGGCATCGCCGGCATGGACCGGCTCGTCCAGCGCAACGTCCTGGCAATGTCCGGCCGAGCGGTCGAGGCGGCCGGGGACGTCTCCACGCTGCTGCTGGACAAAACCGGCACCATCACCCTGGGCAACCGGCAGGCATCGGAGTTCGTCCCCGTGCCGGGCGTCAGCGAGCATGAGCTGGCGCAGGCGGCGCAGCTGTCCAGCCTGGCGGACGAGACCCCCGAAGGCCGATCCATCGTCGTCTATGCCAAGCAGGCCTACGGGCTGCGCGAACGTCAGCCGGGCGAGCTGTCCCACGCCGAATGGGTGCCCTTCACCGCCCAGACCCGCATGTCCGGCGTCAACATCGCGCCGGACTCGGGCGCATCCGGTGGGGACGGCAGGGAAGTGCGCAAGGGCGCCGCCACCGCCGTCATGAAGTGGGTACGCGATGCGGGCGGTCACCCGACCGACGAGGTCGGCCATCTTGTGGACGGCATTTCGGCCTCCGGCGGCACTCCGCTGGTGGTGGCCGAGAAGGGCCGCGTGCTCGGCGTGATCCATCTCAAGGACGTGGTCAAGGACGGCATGCGGGAACGGTTCGACGAGATGCGCCGGATGGGCATCCGCACCGTGATGATCACCGGTGACAACCCGCTGACCGCCAAGGCCATCGCGGACGAGGCCGGGGTGGACGACTTCCTGGCCGAGGCCACCCCCGAGGACAAACTCGCGCTGATCAGGAAGGAGCAGGAGGGCGGCCGGCTGGTGGCGATGACCGGCGACGGCACCAACGACGCTCCCGCCCTGGCGCAGTCTGACGTCGGCGTGGCGATGAGCACCGGCACCTCCGCCGCCAAGGAGGCAGGGAACATGGTCGACCTGGACTCCAACCCGACCAAGCTGATCGAGATCGTCGAGATCGGCAAACAACTCCTCATCACGCGCGGGGCGTTGACGACGTTCTCGATCGCCAACGACATCGCCAAGTACTTCGCGATCATCCCGGCCATGTTCGCGGCGGTCTACCCGGGTCTGGACGCGTTGAACATCATGCGTCTGGCCAGTCCGCAGTCGGCGACCCTGTCGGCCGTGATCTTCAACGCGCTGATCATCATCGCGCTGATCCCGCTCGCGCTGCGCGGGGTCATGTATCGACCGTCCAGTGCGTCCAAGCTCCTGTCACGCAACCTCTACGTTTACGGCCTGGGCGGGATCGTCGTCCCGTTCCTCGGCATCAAGCTCATCGATCTACTGATCCAGTTCCTTCCGGGGATGTCATAAATGGACCGCATGCCCAGCTGGGTCCGCCAGCACATCGCCGCGCTACGCGCGCTGCTCGTGCTGACGGTGGTCACCGGCGTCATCTACCCGCTCCTGGCCACCGGAGTGGCCCAGGCGTTGTTCAACGACAAGGCCAACGGCTCTCTCGTCCAGAAGGACGGCAAGGTCGTCGGCAGCGCGCTCATCGGCCAGTCCTTCACCGACGCCGAGGGCAACCCGGTCAAGAAGTACTTCCAGTCGCGGCCCTCGGCGGCCGGTGACGGGTACGACCCAACCTCCACGGCGGCCAGCAACCTCGGCCCCGAAGACATCATCGACACGCCTGATAGAAAGTCGCTGCTCACTCAGGTCTGCGCCCGGTCCAGAACGGTCGGGGAGCTGGAAGGCGTCAGCGGCGCTCGCCCATACTGCACCCCTGACGGGCTCGGCGCGGTGCTCAAGGTCTTGCCTGACCGGGCTGCCAGCGTCAACCAGGCCTGCCCCGCCACCCCCTTCATCGCTACTTACCAGGGACTGCAGGTCGAATGCGCCCGGCCCGGGGAGGACTACTCGGCCGGCAGGACCGTGCCGATCCGCGGGAACGTGACCACGGTGGCGGTGCCCCCCGACGCGATCACGGCCAGCGGCTCTGGCCTCGACCCCGACATCTCCGTCGCCTACGCCGAGCTCCAGGCGCCGCGCGTGGCCAGGGAACGCGGGCTGCCGCTCGATCGGGTGAAGGCCCTGATCGCGGAGCACACCACCGGGCGGGCCCTCGGCTTCATGGGCGAGCCGGCGGTGAACGTGCTCGAACTCAATCTGGCTCTGGATCGGTCATGAAGAGGGGGCGCTTGCGGGTCTACCTCGGGGCGGCCCCCGGGGTGGGCAAGACGTACGCGATGCTCGGTGAGGGCCGCCGCGGGCTCGAGCGGGGCCGGGACGTGGTCGTCGGTTTCGTCGAGACTCACGGCCGCGCCCGCACCGCCGCCCTGTTGGAGGGTATGGAGATCATCCCTCGCAAGACGCTGATCTACCGTGGGGCCACCTTTACCGAGCTGGACGTCGAGGCGGTCATCGCGCGCCGGCCGACGGTGGCGCTGATCGACGAGCTGGCCCACACCAACGTGCCCGGCTCGAAGAACGCCAAGCGCTGGCAGGACATCGATGAGATCCTCGACGCCGGCATCGACGTCGTCTCCACCGTCAACATCCAGCACCTCGAATCGGTCAACGACGTCGTCCACCAGATCACCGGGATCCCGCAGCGCGAGACCGTATCCGACGAGGTGGTGCGGCGGGCGAACCAGATCGAGCTGGTCGACATGTCCCCCGAGGCGCTGCGCCGCCGCATGGCCCACGGCAACGTCTACGGCCCCGAGAAGGTGGACGCGGCGCTGTCGAACTACTTCCGCGTCGGCAACCTCACCGCGCTGCGCGAGCTGGCGCTGCTGTGGGTCGCGGGCAAGGTGGATGAGCAGCTCGACCGCTACCGCGCCGACCACGGCATCGCCACAACCTGGGAAGCCCGCGAGCGGGTCGTCGTCGCCCTGACCGGCGGGCCCGAAGGCGACACCCTGGTACGCCGGGCCGCCCGCATCGCCGCCCGCACCAAAGGCGCCGACCTGCTGGCCGTCCACGTCACCAGAGCCGACGGGCTTGCCAGCGGCGACCCAGCCAGCCTGGCCCGCCAGCGTGCCCTGGTCGAGAGCATGGGCGGTACCTACCACCAGGTCGTCGGCGATGACATTCCCCGTGCACTGCTCGACTTCGCCCGCGGCGTCAACGCCACCCAGCTCGTCCTCGGCGCCTCCCGCCGCGGCCGCTTCGCCCAGATCCTCTCGCGCGGCGTGGGGGTGGAGACCACGGCCTTGTCCGGCCCCATCGACGTCCACCTCGTCACTCACGAGGAGGCCAAGAGGGGCCGCAGGCGGCCCGAACACTCCCGAGCCGCCCTGACCAGGAAGCGCAGGCTCACCGGGTGGGTGGTTGCGGTGGCGGGCCTGCCGCTGCTGGCCGCCGCGCTCGCCCCGTCCCGTGACGCGCTCTCACTGACCAGCGAGATCCTGCTCTTCCTATGCCTGGTCATCGGCGTCGCACTGATCGGCGGCATGTGGCCGGCGATCGTCGCCGCCGTCGGCGGATTCCTGCTGCTCAACTGGTTTTTCACGCCACCGCTCGGGCGGCTCGCCATCGCCGAGCCCGAGAACCTCCTCGCGCTCGTCGTATTCCTGCTGGTCGCCGCAGCCGTCAGCACGATCGTCGACCTGGCCGCCCGCCGTACCAGAGAGGCCGCCCGCGCTCGCGCCAACGCCGAAGTGCTGTCCACGTTGGCCGGGCATGTGCTGCGAGGAGAGGCCGCGCTGCCCTCACTACTTGGCCGGCTGCGGGAGACGTTCGCCCTGGACTCGGTCACCCTGCTCGAACGCCTCGGCGAGCCTACCCCCGACGACATTTCCGAACCCGCCGCCTGGCGCATCATCGCCACCGCCGGCGCCGCTCCCTGCACCGCACCCGCCAAGGCCGACACCGACGTCGCGATCGACGACCGACTGGTCCTGGCTGCCCAGGGTCGACTGCTGGACGCCAGCGACCGAGGAGTGCTGGAGGCCTTCGCCGCCGAGGCCGCCGTCGCGCTGCGCCAAGAACGCCTGCAGGAAGAAGCCGAGCTTGCCAAGCCCCTGGCTGAGGCCGACAAGATGCGCACCGCGCTGCTCGCCGCCGTCAGCCACGACCTGCGCACCCCACTGGCGGCCGCCAAGGCCGCCGTCGAGAGCCTGCGCAGCCGCGACGTCACCTGGACCACCGAGGACCGCAACGAACTGCTGGCCACCGCCGACGAGTCCCTGGACCGGCTGGACCGTCTGGTGGAGAACCTGCTCGACATGAGCCGCCTGCAGGCCGGGGTACTCGGGCTGGCACTCCAGCCCGTCGCCCTGGAGGAGATCGTCCCCCGTGCCGTCGACGACCTCGGGCCGCTGCGCGACCGCGTTGAAGGCGACATCTCCTTCGACCTGCCCGAGATCATCGCCGACCCGGCGCTGCTGGAACGGGTCCTCGTCAACCTGATGACCAACGCCGTTCGCCACAGTCCCGCGGATCAGACGGTGCTGGTCACCGCCAGCACGCACGACGACGTGGTCGAAATCCGCGTCATCGACCGCGGTCCCGGCATTCCCGCTGAGGCCCACGAGCGGGTCTTCCAGCCGTTCCAGCGGCTCGGCGACCGTCACAACGGCACCGGCGTCGGACTGGGACTCGCGCTTTCACGCGGGCTCACGGAGGCCATGGGCGGCACCCTCGAACCCGAGGAGACACCCGGGGGCGGCCTTACCATGATCGTCCAGATGCCCATCTCGTCGAAGGCGGTGGCGCCATGACCAAGATCCTCGTCGTGGACGACGAGCCGCAGCTCCTCCGCGCACTGCGCATCAATCTGGTCGCCCGCCACTACGAGGTCGCGGTCGCCGGCGACGGCGCCTCCGCCCTGCGCCAGGCCGCCGAATGGCATCCCGACCTGGTCGTGCTCGACCTCGGTCTACCCGACATCGACGGCGTGGACGTCATCCACGGCTTGCGCGGCTGGACCCAGACACCCATCGTGGTTCTGTCGGGCCGGTCCGGAAGTCAGGACAAGATCGACGCTCTGGACGCCGGTGCCGACGACTTCGTCACGAAACCGTTCAGCATCGAGGAGTTCCTCGCCCGCATCCGCGCCGTCTCCCGGCGTTTCACCGTCCAGAAGACGGAGCCGGCCCGCGTCCAGCTCGGCGATCATTCAGTGGACCTCATCGGCAAAACCATCTCGGGCGGCGTGCGGTTGACGCCTACCGAGTGGCACATGCTGGAGATCCTGGTGCGCAATCCCGGCAACCTCATCACCCAGCGTCACCTGCTGACCGAGGTGTGGGGCAGCGAGTACGTCAAGGAGACGCACTACCTGCGCCAGTACATGACGCAGCTGCGCAAGAAACTCGAACGCGACCCCGCCCACCCGGTACATCTGATCACCGAACCGGGCATGGGCTACCGGTTCGTCCCATGACTTCCGCCCTGTCTGGGCATCCGGCCTCGCCCTGTGGGAGGGATCGGCGCTGTTCGCGGCCATCGTGGCCGAGCCGCCCAGAAGCCCGCATGCTCGCGTAGGCGCTGCTGATCAGCGCCTGTCCCAGAAATCAACGGTCTCGTCAAGCAGATGATCCACTGACGCCGCCGAAATATTGACGTTTTCTTGACGCCATGATCACGCGGGCACGGCTCTTGGCCTCACTAGGGTGCATTCGTCTTGACGATTTCTTGTGGAGGGCCAGTGGCCGAGGTGGGGCAACGTTCGGCAATGCCGGGAACGGCACTGCGGCGGTGGCTGCTGAAGGGCTTGCAGCGCCCGGAAGGCCTCGTGAGCCATCCGCCGCAAGAGGAGACTCCAGGCCATCAGCACAGATGGTGGCAGGTGATGTGCCTGACAGGCGTGGACTACTTTTCCACTCTCGGCTACCAGCCCGGTATCGCCGCCCTGGCCGCCGGCGCCCTGAGTCCCGTGGCCACGCTCCTGCTCGTCGCGCTGACGCTGTTCGGTGCGTTACCGACCTATCGGGCGGTGGCCGAGCAGAGCCAGCATGGACTGGGGTCGCTGTCGATGCTGGAGCGGTTGCTGCCCGGCTGGCGGGGCAAGCTGCTGGTGCTGTTCCTGCTCGGTTTTGTGGCCACCGCCTTCATCGTCACCATCACCCTGTCGGCGGCCGACGCCACCGCGCACATCCTGCACAACCCGTTCGTCCCCCATGCGTGGGCGAGTTGGCAGGTGCCGGTCACCTTGGTGCTGATCGCTGCGCTGGGAGGGGTGTTCCTGGTCGGCTTCAGCGAGGCCATCTCCATCGCGGTCGTTCTGGTCGCCGTCTACCTCCTGCTGAATGTGGTCGTGGTGGCCACCGCAGTGCAGCGCGTGCTCACCCACCCCGAGCAGGTGACGAACTGGCAGAACACTCTCACCGCCGACTACTCGAGCCCGATTGCGATGGTGGCGGTCTCCCTGTACGTGATGCCGAAGCTCGCCCTGGGCCTGTCAGGCTTCGAAACCGGCGTGGCCGTCATGCCTCTGATCAAGGGCGAGTTGACGGAACGGATCAAAGGTGCTCGCAAGCTGCTGACCACCGCCGCGCTCATCATGAGCGTCTTTCTGATCACCTCCAGCTTCGCCACCACAGTGCTCATTCCTGCCGAGGAATTCGCCGAGGGCGGCGCGGCCAACGGTCGCGCCCTTGCCTATCTTGCCCACCTGTACCTGGGCGACTGGTTCGGCACCGCCTACGACCTGTCCACCATCGCCATCTTGTGGTTCGCCGGGGCCTCTGCCCTGGCCGGACTGCTCAACATCGTGCCGCGCTACCTGCCCCGCTATGGCATGGCCCCGGACTGGACCCGCGCCATCCGCCCCATGGTGCTGGTCTTCACCGGCATCGCCTTCCTGATCACCTTGATCTTCGACGCTGAGGTGGAGGCCCAGGGCGGCGCCTACGCCACCGGGGTCCTGGCCCTGATCCTGTCGGCCGCCGTCGCGGTCACCCTGTCTGCCCGGATCAAGCGTCACACCAGAGCCGCCGTCTTCTTCGGCCTCATCACGCTGATCTTCGCCTACGCCACCGTCGCCAACATCATCGAGCGGCCCGACGGGCTCGTGATCGCCTTGCTTTTCGTGCTGGCCATCGTGGTCATCTCGCTCATCTCCCGAGCCACTCGGTCCACGGAGTTGCGCGTCACCCACATTCACCTGGACGATCACGCCCGCCGTTTCATCAACGAAGCAGGCGAGATCTACCTCATCGCCAACGAACCGCACGCCCGCGATGCCAAGGAATACATCGACAAGGCCCGGGAAGCGTGGGAGCTACACCGCCTGCGTACCAGAGAAGGCCTGCTCTTCCTGGAGGTCACCATCCCGGATGCCTCCGAATTCGCCGGCGAACTCCGCATCACCGGCGAGGAACGTCACGGCTTTCGCGTCCTGCGTATGCAGAGCACCACCGTCGCCAACGCCGTCGCCGCCCTGCTGTTGCATCTGCGCGACCAGACCGGCAAAACCCCGCACGTGTACTTCCACTGGGCCGCCGAAGGCAACCCCATCGGCGCCCTGCTGCGCTACCTGATCTTCGGCGGCGGCGACATCCCGCCCCTGACCCGCGAAGTCCTCCGCCAAGCCGAACCCGATCCGGACCGGCGTCCCATCGTTCACGTCGGCTGACAGGACGTGGTCGACGTCGACTGGCCTAGCCGCCAGGTCCCCTGACGAAAGCCCTCGCCGTGGAGGCCGGAGTCGGAGTTCGGCGCCTCGGGCGTATCCAAGCCGGCGGAGCCGATCTTGTAGTGTATTTCCGCAGTTCGGGCCCCGGCTTCGGTCAATAGGCGGCCAAGAACAAGAGCCCCGGTGGAGGCCCTCATCTCAGCTGTTCGGTCAGGCGCTCCAGGCCACTCTTGATGAGCTGCGCGTACTCGTCGTCGCCAAGCGCGTCGATCGTGCTTTGTGCCTGCTGGAGGTGCTCACGAGCGCGGCCGAGATCGCCCAGCTTGCGGTAGCACTCGCTCAAGTTGAGGTGCAACGACGGGTACAAGCCGGCCGCCGAAAGCGTCACCCCGGCTTGCGCCACCCGCTCATCGGTGAGCAGGTCGGCGGCGTCAAGCGCGCGCAGGTCCCAAAGCAGCTCTTGGTGTACGTCGTCTTGCACATCCGCCATCGCGTGGGCAAGGACGCAAACATGCAGCGGGTCGCCTTGTTCGCCGCCGATGTCATCCCAGATCTGCGCGAACAGGTCGCGAGCGGCCTCACGCTGACCTCGGTGGTGGTGCAGCTCCACCCCCTCGCCGATCCGGGTGATCGTCGGGTCAGTGATCATCGGCGGCTCCCTCTTCGGTGTCGGCTCACCCTCACAACAGTGCCAGTAACGTCGCTACGGCGACCCCACACTGGCCAACTTTTCGGTCACATTGGCTGGCATGCGGGCGGTTCGCGTGTCACCTGACGCTCTGGGTGTGGTTGATACACACCCAGAGCTTCGGAGGCGAAGATCGCTTCTGCTGGCGCGTTGCTGGCGGCCGAGGCCGAGGAGTAGGGCGGATCAGTGAGCGGTGGCCCGGACGGCGTCGACGATCAGATCGGCGACACGTTCAGGGTGGGCGAGCATCACGAGGTGCGAGGAGTGCACGTCGACGGTGGTCATGCCGGCTCGTTCGTAGCCGTAACGCTCGACGTCGGGGTTGATGGTGCGGTCGGCCGTGGCGACCAAACCCCAGGAAGGCTTGGTCTTCCAGGCTGCGGCCGGGGCTTTCTCGGCGAAGGCCTGCGCGGCCAGCGGGCGCTGGGAGACGGCGAGGACAGAGGCGAGGCCTGGGTCGACGTCGGCGGCGAAGACCGCCGGGAACTTGTCGATCTGGACCGACACGTCGGTGCCGGCCTCGGTGGAGCCCTCGATCGGGAAGGGGGTGTAGACGAGGACACTGGCGAGGTCGGAGTCGGGGAAGCGGCCCTGCAACTCGCCCAGGCTCTCGCCCTCCTCCAGGGCGTAGCCGGCCAGGAAGACCAGTGCCTTGACGTTGTCTTCCATTCCGGCGACGGTGATGACCGCGCCGCCGTAGGAGTGTCCGACCAGGATGACCGGACCGGGCAACTGGCGGACGATCGAGGCGATGTAGGCGGAGTCGCCGAGCAGACTGCGGTTGGGGACCGCAGGGGCCACCACGTTGAGGCCGCGGGCGATCAGTTCGGGGATGACGCGAGCAAAGCTGGACGCGTCGGCGAACGCGCCGTGGACCAGGACGACGGTCGGGCTGTCAAGACGGGACATGACGCAACTCTCTCTGTGTTGGCGTGGTTCGATCGGCCGACGCCGACCCGAGGTCAGGGGTCCGCCGGCTGCGGTGGTGTCTGAGGCGCGGACGGCTGCCCTCGGGTCAGCTCATGTGGGCAGGGAGTGCCCCTGCGATGCGCATGCGGGATACGCATGGTCATACGGATCGTGCGAGGTCCGGCTAGTCGGCCGGCGCCGCCGGGCGGTGCAGCAGGAGCCGGGCCAGCAGCCCGCTGCCCAGCCCGACCGTCACAGCGACGGCGGACCACCATGCCGAAACCGGCAGCAGGCCGATCACCTGGTCGGCGGACCACTGCCCCGGCCCGGTGGCGGCGAGGACGGTGGCCGTGGTGATGAGGAACAGCGGATACTCGTAGCCGTCGTTCTGCACCCACAAGCCGTGGCGCCATTTGACGGTGAGCGCCACCGTCATGACACCGATGACGCCGGCGGCGGCGAGCGGGGTCGCCAAGCCGGCCGCCAGTAGCAGGCCGGAGCCGATCTGGCCCGCCCCGGCGGCCAGAGCGGTGAGGGGGCCGCCGCGGAAGCCGTCTTCGCGGAACTCGCGGGTGCCGCCCTCCAGCCCTTTGCCGCCCAGGTGGAAACTGATCTTCTGGATGCCGTGCGCGGCGATCAGCAGCCCGGTCACCAGGCGCAAGATCAGCAGACCGAGGTTCAGCAGCGTGGGGCTCACCGGCCACCCCGTGGTGCGGTGCGGCCGCAGTGGCGGGGCATGGGTCAGCCCGCCGCGTGCGCGCCAATGACGGTCTGCGCGTACAAGACCCCGAGGCCATAGGCGCCGGCGTGTTCCTTGACGATCTCCATGACCGTCCCGTACGTCTCCTGACGGGCCCAGTCCCGCTGCAGCTCCAACAGGACCTGAACCCAGGTCACCGGGACCGCGCCCGCGGCGGTCATACGCTGGATGGCGTGCCCGTGCGCCTCGGAGCTCACACCGCCGGAAGCGTCGGCGACGACGTAGAGCTCGTAGCCCTGGCCGAGCGCCGAAAGCGCCGGAAGCACCAGGCACACCTCGGTCCACAGGCCGGACAGGATGATCTTCTTACGGCCGGTCGCCTTGATGGCCTCGACGACCGAGGCGTCCTCCCACGCGTTCATCGTGCTGCGGTCGAGGACCTCGTTCAGGGGGAAGACCTCGGTCAGCTGCGGCAGGATCGGGCCGGAGAAGGACTCCGCGGCGACGGTGGTGAGCACTACCGGAACGTCGAAGGCCCGAGCGGTTTTCGCCAGACCAACCGTGTTGTTGATGATGGCGGCGCGGTCGCCGCTGGCCACGCCGAAGAACATCTGCGGCTGGTGGTCCACGAAGAGCATGACCGCGTTGTGCGGAGTGAGCAGGTCCGGGCTGGGGACGGGCTTCACCTGGGCGAAGTCGACCATGACGATTTCCTCTCTGGCAGGGCGTGATCCCGCCCGCACGGAATGCGGGGCGGGGGGAGCGGCGCCCTCTCGGGTTGCCGCGGATAGGGGGCGGACCACTCCCTGCCGCACCGGAGGGGGCGGGAGTCGATCTGGCGCCGTGCCGATCACGCTAGCCCGGCTCGGCCGGCCGTTTCTTTCCTCATGGTGGCCTTTGTTGTTCCCGGACTGCACGGCACAGGACGTGTCCGCCCGCCGCCGTGGTCTCCGCGCGAGAGGCGAGCTGAGTGGCGACACACCCGCGCCGACCTCCGGTTATGTGCGGTTGTACGCTGTGCTGCGGTGTTCGGGCGGCGGTGACCGCATCGCAGGGCGGAGTGGTATGGAGCGGTCCAGTTGTGATCTTCGTTTCGCGGTGCTCGGGCCCGTACGAGTCTGGCGGAACGGGTCGGAACTCGAGCTCGGGCCTCCACAACAGCGGGCCTTGCTGGCGCTGCTGCTGGCAGGCTCGGACCGGGCGGTGACCGTTGAGGACATCGTGGACGTGCTCTGGCGGGACGATCCCCCGGCGAGCGCGGTCAACATCGTGCAGCGCTACGTCGGCAAACTGCGCAGGCTGCTCGACCCGGAGTTGCCGCCGCGTTCGGAGGGGACTCTGCTGGTGCGCAGCGGGGGCGGATACCGATTGGGGGCGGCCGCCGACGACGTGGACCTGCTGGTCTTCCGGCGCGGTGTGGACCAGGCCCTGCGCGCGGATGCGGCGGGGGACTCCGAGCTGTGCGTGCGGTTGCTGGTGGAGGCGCTCGGCCTGTGGCAGGGGCCGGTGGCGGCCAACGTGGAGGTGGACGTTCGCATCCATCCGGTGTTCGTCGCGCTGGAGCGGGAGTATGTGAGCGCGGTGCGCCAGGCTGCGGACGTGGCGCTGCGCGCCGGTGCTCCGGGGCGGGCGTTGGTGGCGGTGCAGCGGGCGGCTGAGGCGTATCCGCTGGACGAGTCGTTGCAGGCCAGGCTGATCCGTATGCTCGCGGCCACCGGACAGCAGGCGGCCGCGTTCACCGTCTTCCACGCCCTTCGAGAGCGGCTCGCGGACGAGCTGGGCGTCGACCCGGGTCCTGAGGTGCGTGCGGCGCACGACGCCGTCCTGTCCGAGTCCGCCACACCTCCCGCGCAGCCCGCACAGCCTGTACGTCCCGCGCCGGGGCTTCCCGCGGTGGTGCCGGCCCAGTTGCCCGTGGACGTGGCGGCCTTCACCGGCCGCCACGAACAGGTCGCGGAGCTGCTCGAACGGGTGCCCGGCGCACACCAGACCGTTCTCATCAGCGCGATCGGCGGCATGGCCGGAATCGGCAAGACCACGCTGGCGATCCACGTCGCGCACCGGCTCGCCGGCCGCTTCCCCGACGGCCAGCTCTACGTCAACCTGCGCGGCTTCGACCCGACCGAAGAGGCCCTGGGCCCGGCCGACGTGCTGCGCGGATTCCTGGAAGCCCTCGACGTGCCGCCTGAACGCGTGCCGTCGGGCCTGGACGCGCGCGCGGCGCTGTTCCGCAGTTCGCTGGCCGGGCGGCGGATGCTGATCCTGCTCGACAACGCGCGCGACACCGCGCAGGTGACGCCGCTGCTGCCGGGCACCCCGGGCGCGCTCGTCCTGGTCACCAGCAGGAACCACCTGCTCGGGCTGGTCGCCATGCACGGGGCGCATGCGCTTGCCCTCGACGTGCTGCCGGTCGATGAGGCACGCGACTTCCTGGCCCGGCGGCTGGGCGAGGCCCGGGTGGCGGCCGAGCCGGACGCGGCCGAAGAGATCATCGCCCTGTGCGCGCGGCTGCCGCTGGCGCTGGCGATCGTGGCGGCCCGCGCGGCCGCGAACCGCGCCTTCACCCTGTCGTCCATCGCGGCCGAGCTGCGCCACACGGACGGCAGCCTGCACGCGTTCACCGGCCCCGACACGGCCATCGACGCCAGGACCGTCTTCTCCTGGTCCTATAGGACGCTCAGCGAGCCCGCGGCCCGGCTGTTCCGGCTGCTCGCCGTTCACCCCGGCCGCGGCGAGGTGGGCCTCGACGCAGCCGCCGCGCTCGCCGGCGCCCCGGCCAGGACGCTTCTGGCCGAGCTGGTCGCGGCCAACCTCCTTACCGAGACATCGCCAGGGCGGTACGCCTTCCACGACCTCCTGCACGCCTACGCCGCCGAACTCACCGACGAGGGCGAGGGCCGGAAGGCCCTGCAGCGCGTGCTGGACTACTACCTGCACACGGCCCATGCCGCCCACCTAGCGATCGCGCCGTTGACTAAAGGGATCACGGTGGAGCCGCCCGTGCCAGGCGTCCCGGAGACCCGCTTCGCCGACGAGGAGCGGGCGGAGACCTGGCTGCGTACGGAGCATCGCGCGCTGGTCGCCGCCATCCAGACGGCGGCGCGGTCGGGGTTCGACAGGCACGCCTGGCAACTGGCCTGGGCGCTGACGGAGTTTCTTGAGCGGAGGGGCTATCGGGAGGAGGCGCTGGCCACTCATCGGACGGCGCTCCAGGCCGCCGAACGGCTGGGGGACGTCGGCGCGCAGGCTCACGCGTATCACAGCCTGGGCGGCGCAGCGAGCGACCTGGGGCGCACGCACGAGGCGCTCGAATACGTCTACCGCGCGGTCGAACTGTTCGGCAGAGTGGGCGATCTCGACAACCAGGCGCAGGCCATGCGCTACGTCTCCTACGAGCTCAACAGGCAGGGACGGACGACGGAGGCGTTGGCCCTCACTGAGCAGGCGCTTGAGCTGTTCACCGTCAGCGGCGACGCTCGCGGGCAGGCGGCCACGCTCAACGACGTCGGCTGGTACCACATGCAGCTCGGTCACTTCCAGCAGGGCCTGGAATGTTGCCAGAGCGCGGTCGAGCGACTGGCGGAGCTGGGATTTCGCCGGGGCGAGTCCGCGGCGTGGGACAGCGTCGGGTACGCCAGGCACCGGCTCGGGCAGTTCCAGCAGGCCATCACCGCCTATCGGCGCGCGGCCGAGCTACGCCACAGCATGGGTGCCCGTCATCCCGAGGCATCGTCGCTCCGGCGACTGGGGGATGTGCACATGGACGCCGGAGAGCGCGAGGCCGCGCGCGAGGCGTGGCAGGCCGCCCTGACGATCCTCACCGACCTGCGCCATCCGGCGGCAGACGAGATCAGCGCCAAGCTGGCAGCTCTCTGAACAGCCCTGTCACAGATCTCGCACAGTTCATACACAGGGTCCTTCCTAGGCTCGGTACGCCAAGGAAGGACCTACTTCATGATGGATGCCGCCTTCCGGGCAGGCATAGCAGTCCGCCCTGTTCCGGGTCTGTTGCGGGTGCGTGTCACTCTTGCTGAGGGGAGCGCAGGTTGAGCATGGTGTTGACGACCGCTTCCGTTCCTGACCGGGACAAGGTCGCCTACTGGAACGACGCGGTGAGCAGAACACTGGTGCCGATGACCGTCGTCCCGCAGGGCGACGGGCCGTTCGACGGCCGGATCACGACCGACCGCCTCGGGTATCTCCGGGTCTCGACCATGGAGGCGGACGCGAAGCGGATCAGCCGCACGCCGACGCTGATCGCGCGCTCGTCGGAGGCGTACGTGGCCATCGGGGTCCAGGTGTCGGGCCCGGCGACCTTCATCCAGGATGGCCGGCGGGCCGAGGTGGGCGAGGGGGATCTGGTGGTGTACGACACGACGAGGCCGTACTTCTTCGACTATCCGCAACGGTTCTCCACGCATGTCTTCCAGCTGCCCCGCCGTGTCCTGGGCGTTCCGGAGGCCGACATCCGGCGGGTCACCGGCACCGCCATCGGCACCACGGACGGCTTCGGCTCGATGCTGGTGCCTTTCCTGGCCACGCTGGCCGCCTCGGCCCACGCCTACACGCCGGCCGTGGCGGACCGATTGGCGGGCAACGTGGTCGACCTGTTCTCCACCCTGGTGGCCGAGCGGACCAACCAGGTCACCCTGGAGGCGGACACCGCCCGTGCCCACCTCGTCCTGCAGGTGCGCGATCACATCAACCGGAATCTGGGCGATCCCGATCTGTCGCCGGAGAGCATCGCGCAGGCGCTCCGGATCTCCATCCGCTACCTGCACCGGGTCTTCGAGGGTGAAGGGATCACGGTCGGCCGGCTCATCCAGCACAGGCGCCTGGAGGAGTGCGGGCGCGAGCTGGCTCGCCGCGGCAGGACGGTGCCCACGGTGTCAGTCGTGGCCCAGCGATGGGGATTCGTCAATCCCGCCCACTTCAGCCGTGCCTTCCGCGCCGTCTACGGGGTTTCCCCTCGTGAATGGCGCAGCCTTCGCACCGTCGAAGCAGAAGGCAGGCCGGGGCCGGACCCCTCTGCGGAGGCCCGCCTGCCCAGCGCCGATCAGCGGTGATCTCCGCGCCCGGCTTGAGTGAACGGCAAGGGGCCGCGACGATGTCCAGCCGCGGACGACGATGGTCTGCCGAGCAGATAAGGTGCCTGTTCGAAACATTGAGGGCCGCCACGTGCTCCCGGCGGCGCTGCCCCGGTCCCGCCACCGGTGGCATCGCGACCGCCGCCGGCCGGGCACACGGTGGCGGGCTCCCACCGTCCGCCGACCTGGCACCTGGAGAGCCCGTCCGCCTCAGGCCTTCATGGCCTTCTTGGCAGGAGACCATGTGAGCGACACAGCTTCGCCGTTCGATCGGCACCCGGTCCTGGATCGCCCATCCCGGGCATTCCTGGACGGCCACGTCGGTCCGTCGTCACTGGGGGGCGCGGATCTGGACCTGGAGCGGGCGCGACTGGCCCTGGTCGAACTGCAGGGCGGAGACCGTCTCCCCGAGGACGCGGACACGTCGGCGGAGTGGTTCGCCCTGCCGGGCGGGCCGACCGGACATGTGCGGGTGCAGGTGGTCAAGCCCGCCGACAGCGTCGGCGACATCCCCGTCGTGCTGTTCCTGCACGGCCTGAGCTGGTCCCTGGGGGACGCCGGCACACACAAACGCCTGGTACGCGAATTCGCTCTCGGCACGGACGCGGCCGCGGTATTCGTGGAGTACGAGCGTGCCCCGGAGGCCCGCTATCCGGTTGCCCTGGAGCAGTGCTACGCCGCCGCGAAGTGGATCTACGACCGAGGTGGCGAGATCGGCCTGGACGGACACCGGATGGCCGCGGTGGGTGACTCGGCCGGGGGCAACCTCGTGGCGGCTCTGACCCTGCTCGCCAAAGAACGGGGAGGAGTACGGCTGGTGCAGCAGGTGCTGTTCTGCCCGATCACCGACGCCGACTTCGACACCTCCTCCTACCGGGAGTTCGCCGAGGGATACTTCCTCAGCCGCGAGACCATGCGCGGGTTCTGGGACCAGTACCTGCCGGACATACAGCGGCGGAGCGAGGCCACCGCGTCACCGCTGAGGGCTTCCCTGGAACAGCTCACCGGCCTCCCTCCGGCGCTGGTGGTCACCGGCGAGGCCGACGTGGTCCGCGACGAGGGCGAGGCATACGCGGCCAAGCTACGGGCGGCCGGAGTGCCGGTGGTGTCCATGCGCTACCACGGAACCATCCACGGCTTCATGGTGCTCGATCCCCTGCACGGCACGGACGCCGCCCGCGCCGCCGTCATCCAGGCCATCGACACCCTCCACGTCGTCCTGCACCGTTTCCGCGGCTGACTTCTCGTTACCCGGGCACGGGCGGGACGCGTGACATCCCGCCGCACGGATGACCCGCCGCCGTACGCTGCTGACCTGACGAAACCGACGCCTGCTCGTCCTTCTCCTGGTGCGGCACTTCCGGGCAAGAAGCAGTGCGCTTCCGGGCAACAGGCGGCAAGAGATCCCCTCTAACGTCATGGGCATACGGGCCGGCACATGTCACCAACGCCCGGCCCCGGCCACCGACAGCCGATGCGGTCTGCCCGGCGCCCTTCCTCCTACCGGCCTGGGCGTGGTCCCGAGCGCGCGCACCCGCTACCACCATTGACATCTAAGGAGCACGTCCATGCCGTACATCACCGTTGGTCAGGAGAACTCCACCTCCATCGACCTGTACTACGAGGACCACGGAACCGGGCAGCCGGTCGTCCTCATCCACGGGTTCCCGCTCGACGGACATTCCTGGGAACGGCAGACCGCCGTGCTGCTCGATGCGGGATACCGCGTGATCACTTATGACCGCCGTGGGTTCGGCCGTTCCAGCCAGCCGACGACCGGCTACGACTACGACACCTTCGCGGCCGACCTGAACACCGTGATGGAGACCCTCGATCTGCGGGACGCCGTCCTGGTCGGCTTCTCGATGGGCACCGGTGAGGTCGCCCGGTACGTGTCCGCCTACGGCACCGCCCGCGTGGCCAAGGCCGCCTTCCTGGGCGGGCTGCCTCCCTTCCTGCTCAAGACCGACGACAACCCCGCCGGGGCCGCCCCGAAGGAGTTCTTCGACGGCGTGATCGCGGCCGTCAAGGCGGACCGCTACGCGTACTACAGCGACTTCTTCAAGGACTTCTACAACCTGGACGAGAACCTCGGCACCAGGATCAGCGACGAGGCGGTCCGCAACAGCTGGAACGTCGCGGCGGGCGGCGGCTCCTTCGCCGCCGGCGCCGCACCCTCGACCTGGTACACCGACTTCCGGGCCGACATCCCGGCCATCGACGTGCCGGCCCTGATTCTGCACGGCACCGCCGATCGCATCCTGCCCATCGAGGCCACCGCCCGCGCCTTCCACCGCCTGCTGCCCGCCGCGACGCTCGTGGAGATCGAGGGCGCCCCGCACGGCCTGCTGTGGACCCACGCCACCGAGATCAACCAGGCCCTGCTCGACTTCATCAAGTGAGCCGGCAGCACATCCGTACGTCGCCGTCTCACGACAGTAAGGGACCCACGATGACACGGCGCACCCGGCGTCAGGCCATCGGCGCTGTTCGGCACCGGGGACAAGAACATCCCGCCGGCCGCGCTCAGCTTCATGGCCGAGCGTGCCGACGCGCGCGCCACCGTCACGGTCAAGGGCGCTTCTCACGCCGTGCCGGTCTCCCACCCCGACGCGGTGACCCACCTGATCGAGCGCGCCGCCACCAGCCGCTGATCCCGCGGATTCCCTTCTCACACGTGGAGCAACCATGAACAAGCCTGTCCTCGAACCCGCCGCGCGAGCCTTCGCCGAAGCCACCGCGCAGCCTCCCTTCCTGTTCCAGCTGCTGCCGAGCGAGGGCCGCAAGGCCGTCGACGACGTGCAGTCCGGCCCGGCCGACAAGCCGGCCGTGGACGAGGAGTGGGTGACGATCCCCGGCGGCCCCACCGGCCAGGTCAAGGCCCGCATCGTGCGGCCCGCGGGCCGCACGGGCGACCTGCCCGTGATCATCTACATCCACGGCGCGGGCTGGGTGTTCGGCAATGCGCACACCCACGACCGGCTGGTGCGCGAGCTCGCGGTCGGTGCGGACGCCGCCGTGGTCTTCCCCGAGTACGACCTGTCGCCCGAGCACCGCTACCCGGTCGCGATCGAGCAGAACTGGACCGTGGCGCAGTGGATCGTCACCGAGGGCGCCACCAAGAACCTGGACCCCACCCGGATCGCGGTGGCCGGCGACTCCGTCGGCGGCAACATGAGCGCCGCCCTGACGCTCATGGCCAAGCAGCGCGGCGGACTGCCGCTGCGTCAGCAGGTGCTGTTCTACCCGGTGACCGACGCCTCCTTCGACACCGACTCCTACCACCAGTTCGCCGAGGGCTACTTCCTGCGCCGCGACGGCATGCAGTGGTTCTGGGACCAGTACACCACCGACGAGGCCCAGCGCGCCGAGATCACCGCCTCCCCGCTGCGGGCCTCGCTGGAGGAACTGGCCGGGTTGCCGCCGGCGCTGATCATCACTGGCGAGGCCGACGTGCTGCGCGACGAGGGCGAGGCGTACGCCAACAAGCTGCGCACCGCCGGGGTGCCGGTGACCGCCGTGCGCTACCTGGGCATCATCCACGACTTCGTGATGCTCAACGCGCTGCGCGAAACCCACGCGGCCGAGTCCGCGATCGAACTGGCCGTCGGCACGCTGCGCCGCGCCCTGGCCAAGAGCTGAGACGGGGCCCGCGGGCCCATCCACCTCGAACGCGGCCCGCGTGGGGCGGACGTCGCCCCACGCGGGCCAGGGAGACCTCGCTATGAACACCCCTGACCCCCAGCCCGGCGGCGAGCAGGCCGCACCCGGCGGCCGCTACCACGAGCCGGATCTGCGCCGCATGACGCGCATCAACCTGCGGCCGATCGCCTCCCCGATGCCGCTCGGCTTCTACTCGGTGGCCATCGCGTCGGTCATGATCGCCACCCTCCAACTGGGCTTGTTCCCTCCCGGAGCCCACCGTGCGATCGCCATGACCATCCTGCCGGCGTTTGTCCTGCAGCTCGTGGTGGCGGTTTTCGCCTTCGGCGCCCGCGACGTGATCGCGGCCACCCTGATGGCCTGCTTCTCCGGCATGTGGCTGGCCAGTTCCCTGGTGCTCGCCCTCGACTCCCCGCCCGGCACTTCCGTGCTCGGAGTACTGAACCTGGTCTTCGCCCTGTTCGCCGTCCTGATGGCGAGCGTGGCCAAACCCAAGCGGGCGCTGTGGCTGGTGCTGTGCACGGCCGTGCCCCGCTTCGCCGTCGGCGCGGCCGCCAACCTGACCGGGACGCCGTGGCTGGCCACGATCTCCGGTGTACTCGGCCTGCTGCTGGCCACCGTGGCGCTGTACGCCGCCTTCGCGCTGATGCTGGAGGACATGCGCGGCCAGGAAGTGTTGCCGATCGGCCGTTCTGGCCCCGCGCACCATGCCGTCGAGGGCGACCTGGCGGTCCAGCTGCGCAACCTCGAACGCCAGGCGGGCGTGCGCCGCACCCTGTGATGCACCCCGCTGCTCCCAGATTTCGTGACGTGTGAACGAGAGAGAGCCATGACCTCGATGCCAGTCGCCGGTGTGATCCCTGCCCCCGGCAGTGACGATGGGCCGGTCGCCGACCTCATCGTCCGTAATGCGAAAGTTTTCACCGGAGATCCGCGTACACCCGTAGTCTCGGCGATCGCCGTACGCGGGGGCAGGATCGTCGCCCTCGGCGACGACCGCGACATCGCCGAACACGTCGGAGCCCGCACACGAGTGGTGGACGCTCTGGGACGGCGGCTGATACCCGGGCTGAACGACTCCCACCTGCACGTCATCCGCGGCGGCCTCAACTATGTGCTGGAGCTGCGCTGGGACGGCGTCCGCTCGCTGCGGCAGGCCCTGGCCATGCTGCGTGAGCAGGCGGCCCGCACGCCCAAGGGCCAGTGGATCCGGGTCGTCGGAGGCTGGACGGCCGAGCAGTTCGCCGAACGGCGGATGCCGACCGCGGCCGAGCTGACCGCCGCCGCTCCGGACACGCCCGTCTTCGTCCTGCACCTGTACCAGTCGGCCATCCTGAACCGGGCCGCCGTGCGCGCCGCCGGTTTCACCCGCGACACCCCCGACCCCAAGGGCGGGCAGATCGTGCGTGACCGGGCCGGCGAGCCGACCGGTGTCCTGCTGGCCGCCCCCAGCGCGCTCATTCTGTACTCCACCCTGGGCGGCGCGCCCACGCTCGACGACGCGGACAAGAAGATCTCCACCCGGCACTTCCTACGCGAGCTGCACCGCTTCGGCCTCACCTCGGCCATCGACGCGGCCGGCGGCTTCCAGAACTTCCCCGACAACTACCAGACCGTCATCGAACTGGCCCGCGCCGGCGAGTTGTCCCTGCGCATCGCCTATCACCTCTTCCCCCAGACCGCCGGGCAGGAGCTGGCGGACCTGAAGCGGTGGATCGAAACGGTGCGCCCCGGCGACGGCGACGAGTGGCTGCGGCTCAACGGCGCGGGCGAGAACCTGACCTGGGCCGCCGCCGACTTCGAGAACTTCTCCGAACCACGCCCCGACCTCGCCCCCGGCTACGAGGCGGAGTTCGAGCAGGCAGTACGGCTGCTCATGGAGAACGGCTGGGGCTTTCGCCTGCACGCCACCTACGACGAGACGATCCGCCGCGACCTGGCCGTGTTCGAGAAGCTCGCCGCCGACGGCCTGTTCCCGGCCGGGAACCGGTGGCTGTTCGACCACGCCGAGACCGTCTCAGCCGAAAGCCTGGAGCGCATCGCGGCCCTCGGCGGCACCATCAGCGTGCAGAACCGGATGTCCTTCCAAGGCCGGGCGTTCGCCGAGCGGTACGGCGCCGCGGTCGCCGCACGCACCCCGCCCATTAAGGAGATGCTGGAACAGGGGCTTGCCGTGGCGGCGGGCACCGACGCGACCCGGGTCTCCTCCTACAACCCGTGGGTGGCACTGCACTGGCTGGTCACCGGACGCAGCGTCGGCGGACTCCACCTCTACCCCGCCGACCGGCGCCTTTCCCGAGAGAAGGCGCTTGAACTGTTCACCCGCGCCGGGGCGCGTATCACCGGCGAGCAGGACGTCAAGGGCACCCTGCGGAAGGGGTACTTTGCCGACTTCACTCTGCTCAGCCACGACTACTTCTCCGTCCACGACGACGACATCCCGCACATCGAATCGGTGCTGACCGTGGTCGGCGGCCGCGTCGTGTACGCCGCGGCAGAGTACGAGAGCATGGACGAGCTCATGCCGTCCATCAGCCCTTCGTGGAGCCCGGTCTCCCACTTCGGCGGTTACCAGGCCAGCCCGCCGCCGAGCACCACGGGCGCCCGCCAGGCCGATCGGCTGGGCGAGGCCGTCGCCGATGCGGAACACCACCACCGCTGGCGCGTTACCCGTGGGCTCGCCCCCGAGTCCGCGCCCACGATCTTCGACCCCTGCTTCACCCTCTGACACCACACCGCGTCGGCTCTCGCGCGGCCACATAGTCCAGCGCACGGGCACTTCGCCGCAGGCATCCGGCAAGGCCGTGGCGCGCAGGCCAGACCCGGTAGCGACCACTCTCAGGACGACACTCCGTAGCGGGTGGCCATCGCGGCGGCGCGGTTGCGCAGCGAGGTGCGCAACCACTGCGGGGCCAGGGCTTCCGCGTTCGTGGTGAGCTGCCACAGCGCCCATTCGGCGTGCCTCGGATCTTGGAAGGTCACCTCCAGCCGCAGCCAGCCGTCTGCGTCGGCTTCTTCGGCGCGGACGGCCAGCGCGGTGCCCACCAGGTCCTCCCGCCGCGCCGGGTTCACCCGTACCAGCACGGTGACTTGGTCGCCGCCGGTCCGAAACCGGGTGCTGCGTTCCTGCCAGGCCCGGTCCAGATCGACCCGGTCCGGTCGCTGTGCGGGTTCGGCGAGCTCCTTGGCGGCCAGGACCCGGGACAGCCGGTAGGTGCGGTCCGCGCCAGACCTCGTGGCCAGCAAATAGCCCCGGTCGCGTACGGTGACCAGGCCGATCGGGTCCACCGTACGCCACTTCGGGGTCTGGTCCACGGCCGCGTAGTGGATGCGCAGCTTGTGTCCGGCGAACACCGCGCGCAGGACCTCGGCGACTATGGCGTCTGGCACCTCCTCATCGACCAGCCGACGCGAGAGGAGGTCGGTCTCCGGGTCGATGAGCAATCGCTCGGCCGCGCCGGCCGCGGTGTCCCGATAGCTTTCGGGCAGCGCGTCAACCACCTTGAGCATCGCCGAAGCGAGCGCCGAGCCGAGGCCGAATGCCTGCGCGCCGCGCCGCGATCCGGCGACCAGCAGGGCCAGGGCCTCGTCGTGGTTGAGTCCGGTGAGCTCGGTCCGGAAACCGGGCAACAACGCGAAACCGCCGTGCCGGCCGCGTTCGGCGTAGACCGGGACGCCGGCCGCGGACAGCGCCTCGATGTCGCGCAGCACGGTGCGGGTGGATACCTCCAGCTCGCGGGCCAGCGCGGTCGCGGACAGCCGACCGTGCCGGCGCAGCAGCAGCACCAGCGAGACCAACCGGTCGGCGCGCATGCGAGAACCCTACCGAAATACACGACACAGGATGTCGTGATTTGTTGGGAGGCTCATCAACACGACCAGGGCGGCTACCGAGCCGATGGACGTGCGCAATCACGACGAAACGAATGGAGCTGATGTGGCAATGGAGCGAACGGCGGTCAACCCGTGGGCGTGGTCGGTGGCGATGGGGTACAACCAGGGTGAGATCGTCTCCGGGCACACCCGGACCCTGTACTGCGCCGGGCAGACCGCGATGAGCGGCGACGGCAAGCCCCAGCATGCCGGTGACATGGCGGCGCAGCTGGCGCTGAGCCTCGACAACCTGGAGGCCGTGCTCGGCGAGGCCGGCATGTCCCTCGCGAACCTCGTCCGGCTCAACGTCTACACCACCGACGTCGATCGGCTCTTCGAGCACTACGGCGTGCTGGCGTCGCGGTTGGGCGCCGCCGGGGCGGCACCGTCCACCACGATGCTCGGGGTGGCACGGCTGGCGATCCCCGACTTGATGGTCGAGCTTGAGGGGACCGCCGTCGCATGATGCGACCTCGCCGCCTCCGGCAGGGCTGCCGGTCGAACCGGCACGAGTGTGAGGCGGGTGGGTGATTTCCGGTGCTCAGGGTGGTGACCATCGGCGTCTACGGCGCCCCAACCACCGAGCTACGCCGGCTCCAGTACGCCGAGGATGACCGCCAAGGGGTCGGCAAGCGCTCGCGCCGCGAACTCGCTGCCGAGTACACCCGCCGCTACGTCACCGAGATCCTCGACCGCGCCGACCTCACGCCGATCGTGTCGGAGCTGCCGAGCAGTGGGACCGCAGCGCTGCTCTGTGTCGAGCGCGACCCCGAGGCCTGCCACCGCTCGTTGATCGCCCAGCGGCTGACCGAGCAGCACCACGTCACGATCGAGCACCTGCGCCCGTTGTGACGCGTGAATTCCTGCTCGACCAGATCCGCGCGGATACCCGTGACGCCCTGCCCGCGCAGGGTTCGGTCCGTTCGTTACCTTCTGGCGCCCGCGCCCGTCATACGAGCGACGGCCGTGTACGCCCACGGTCGTCGGACCGACAACGAGATTGGAGACCAGGGTGCTGACGAACATTATGTATGTGACGGTCTACGTCACGGATCAGGACCGCGCGCTGAAGTTCTACACCGAAGGGCTCGGCCTGGAGAAGCGCATCGACTACCCGGGGCCGGAAGGACGCTTCCTCACCGTGGGCGTTGCCGACAGTCCGGTCGAGATCATCCTCTGGTCGCCTGCGCCGGCCGTGGGACAGCCGGTCGAGAAGCGGCCGGGTGTCGCCTCCGGTCCGCTCATCCTCGAGTCGGACGACCTGAGGAAGGATTTCGAGGTGTTTCGCCAGCGAGGCGTAACATTCGATCGGCCCGAACCGGAGGACTACCCGTTCGGCGTGCGCATCGAGGCGGTGGATCCGGACGGCAACCAGATCTCGCTCCGCCAGCAGCGCCGCCGAAGCCGTGCCGATGTCTGACCGGCCGTAGACCGTGCGACGATCCAGGCCCGTCATCACCCATGAGCAAGCAGATCCGAGGAAAACCACAGGATGACTGATACCAGCCGGACGGACCTGCTGGCCGAAGCGTTCGAGGCCCAGCGCGACCGGCTGAGCGCGGTCGCCTACCGCGTGCTCGGATCGCACGCCGACGCCGAGGACGTGGTCCAGGAGGCCTGGATGCGGCTCGCCCGCCAGGACGCGACGACCATCGAGAACCTGGCGGGCTGGCTGACCACGGTGGTTGGCCGGATCAGCCTGGATGTCCTGCGGTCCCGCCAGACCCGCCCCGAGGCGTCCTACGGAGACGGGCTGTCCGAGCTCGTGATAACGGTCGACGACAGCGCTGAGCCCGAGGAAACCGTGTCGCTCGCCGACACGGTGGGGCTCGCGCTGCTCGCCGTCCTGGACGCGCTCGGACCCAGCGAGCGGCTGACGTTCGTGCTGCACGACCTGTTCGCGGTGCCGTTCGCCGAGATCGGCCAGATCCTCGGCAAGTCCGCCGACGCTACCAAGATGATCGCCAGCCGCGCTCGCAGGAAGGTACGGGCAACCGAGCGGCCGTCGATCGTCGGACGAGAACAACGACAGGTCATCAAAGCCTTCCGCGCGGCTGCGACGGGCGGCGATTTCGAGGCGCTGCTGCGCGTGCTCGACCCGGACGTGAGGCTGACCGTCGACACTCCGAGCGGGGTGGTCGTCACCCTCGGCGCCACCCAAGTCGCCACCGGTGCGCGGATGGTCTCCGGCGCAGTCGCACGACATCAAGCGGTGCTCGTCAACGGCCTGCCCGGGTACGTCTCGTGGCGCGAGGACGGAACCCCGCTCTCCATCATCTCGTTCACGGTCACCGGCGGCCGGATCGCCGCCATCGCGATCGTGGCTGATCCCGCCAGGCTGGCATCGATGCACCTGCCAGGCCATGCGTGAGTAACGCTCACCGATTGGTGGAAGGCGGCAGAGCCGACATGTTGCCCCACTTCGGGGCGAACGGGGTCCGGCGCGCTCTGCGCGGATCACGTTGTGGAAGCGGGACCAGGCGGCAGGTGGACCGTCATGATCATGCTGCAGGTTTCGGTGCCCGCGCCGCGATAGACGTGCAGGGTGTCGCCGTGGAACGTGGCGGTCTGTCCGGCTTCGACGGCGTGTTCGGTGCCGTCGAGGGTCAGCGTCATCCGGCCGGAGGTGACACTGACGGTTTCCACGACTCCGGCCTGGTGGGGCTGGCTGGAGTATTCCTCTCCCGGTGCCAACTGCCAGCGCCAGACCTCGACAGGGGCGGGGCCTGAGGTCGTCAGCATGAGCCGGGCCTCACTTCCGCGCTCTCCGGTCCACAGGGGTGCCGCGGCGTCGGCGGCCACGACGCGGATGTGGCCTTCGGGCGGTCCCTGCATCAGGGCGGACACCGAAACGCCGAGGGTGTCGGCCAGGCGGACCAGTGTGGCCAGGTTGGGGTTGCCCTGGGCTTTCTCCAGAGCGACCAGGGCTCCCTTGCTGACCTGGGCGCGCCGGCTGAGCTCCTCCAGGGACAGGCCTGCGCGGGTGCGGGCTGCCCTGACGTTGTGCGCGACCGTACGCAAGGCCGCGGCCGTCTCGGCCATCTGATCATCATCCTCTCCAGCTGGACTAGTGCAATGTACCGTGCGGTCGTTTGATTGGCATGTGGCGGTCGTTTTATTGTACTGTTTGGTCGTTCTAGCGGATAGTAAGGGATGTGCTGTGATCGCTCTGCTGCTGGCCCTGGGCAGCTCACTCGCCTACGGGTGCGCCGACTTCCTTGGCGGCCTCGGCGCCCGCAAGGCGCATGTGCTGCGTACCGTGATGATCGCGGCCCCGGCCAGCCTGGCGGTCGAGCTGCTGCTGTGGCCGTTCCTCGGCGCCTCGTTCAACGCTGCGACCCTCGGCTGGGGCGCCGCCTCGGGGGTCGCCTCGGCCGCCGCGTTCGCCCTGCTCTACCGCACCCTGGCGATCGGTCCGATGAACGTGCTGTCGCCGGTGACCGCGCTGGTGTCCGCCGTGCTGCCCGTCGGTGTGGGTCTGCTGCAGGGCGAGCACCTGTCCGTCGCCGGACTGCTGGGTCTGCCGCTCGCCCTGGTTGCGGTGGTGCTGGTCAGCGCCGGACACGGCGCTGGGTCGGCGCGCCCCTCACGTGCTGCGCTGCTGCTGGCCTTCGGTGCGGGCGCCGCCATCGCCCTTCAGCTGATCTTCTTGCACCAGGCGCCGTCCGACAGCGGGGTGGCTCCACTGATCATCGGCCGGGCGGTCTCCTCAGCCGTCACCCTGGTCGCGGCGGGACTGATGCACCGCAAGCTGGGCCCTGCGCGGCCCGCGTACGCGATGTCGGCAGCCGCGGGTGTGCTGGACTCCGTGGCGAACCTGCTGTTCCTGCTCGCCGCCCGCAACGGGGACCTCGCCGTCGTCGCCGTGATCGTCGCCCTCTACCCAGCCGGTACGGTCCTGCTCGCCCGCGGCGTGCTCGCCGAACGCATCGGCCGCGGCCAGCTCGCCGGCCTGGGCGCCGCCGCCGTCGCCGTCAGCCTCCTCGCCCTGACCTGAGCCAAGCCCGCGTTCGAGCGGATGAAGGCCGATTCGACGTTCTCGCCGTTCGACCGGTTCACCCGCTGACCGGAACCGGCCTTCGTGCCCGGGCTCAGAAGCACGCTTGAGACGGGCGCGCGGCCGCTCCTTGTAGGTGTGCGACCTGCGGTCGGGTCGAGGCGGCTACGCCAGGAGGCGCAGCCACGGGGCTGCGATGGCGAAGGCCGACATGGCAAGCGGCCCGGGCAGGCCGGCCAGGTCACGGACGCGCAGGAGTGACGACGGCACCCAGGAAGTAAACGATCAGGCCGATGGCCGCGGCCAGCTGACGCCGCCCCAGATCGCGATGTGGCCGTCGCCTCTCCCTCCATCCCTCAGTTGGCGGCGGGCCAGTCCAGGAGATCGCCAGGTGTACCGTTTTGACACCTCCCACGGCTAACCGCTATCTATTGGCCAACCGTTAGGGGGTGACATGCAGGACGCAGTGCTGGCGATGCTCGCCAAGGAGCCGTCGCACGGGTACCACTTGCACGCTCGGCTGCGGCGCAGTCTTGGCCCGCTGGGCGAGTCGATGAACCGCGGTCAGATTTATGTGACGTTGGCCCGGTTGGAGCGAGCGGGGCTCGTTGTCGGTGAGCGGGCGGACGGCCTGCCCGAGCGGCCGGAGCGCAAGGTCTATGCGCTGACGCCGGCCGGGCAGCAGCGGGTGGCCGCCTGGCTGGCCGAGGTGGGCTGGCCGAAACCGGATCTGGCGGAGTTTCATCTCAAGCTCGCCGCTGCCGCCGCGGCCCGGCTGGCCGATCCGGTGGAGCTGGTGGCGGCGCAGCGCCGTGAGTTGCTGCGCCGCTTGCGTGAGGCGCAGCACGCGGCTCTGGCCGAGCCGGCGGGGTGGGGCGCCGGCTTGCTGCTGGAAGGGGTCGTGTTGCGGTTGCAGGCGGACCTGCGCTGGCTGGATGCCTGCGAGCGGGCCTGGTCCAAGGTCGATGACGAAGTTGAGGGTGGATGAACGTGTCAAGTGCCGCGGTCCGGGCCTGCGGCCTGGTGAAGACGCATGGTCAGGGGCAGGGCCGGGTCCGCGCGGTGGACGAGGTCGACCTGGAGGTGCCGCAGGGGCAGATGCTGGCGGTGATGGGGCCCAGCGGCTGCGGGAAATCCACTCTGCTGCACCTGCTGGGTGGCCTGGAGCGGCCCACCGATGGAGAGGTGTGGCTGGCCGGGCGGCGCATCGACACGCTGAGCGAGCGCGCTCTGGCGCGCATGCGGCGCCGGTCGGTCGGGTTCGTCTTCCAGGCCTTCCATCTGGTGGAGGAGCTGTCCGCGGCCGAGAACGTGGAGCTGCCCGCGCTGCTGGCCGGGCGCTCGCGGCGCGAGGCCAGGCGGCGCGCGAGCCTGCTGCTGGAGCGGGTCGGGCTTGCCGACCGTGCCCGGCACCTGCCGTCCCAACTGTCGGGCGGGCAGCGTCAGCGGACCGCCATCGCCCGCGCGCTGGCCAACGACCCGCTGGTCGTCCTGGCCGACGAGCCGACCGGCAACCTCGACACCGCGGCGACCCTCGATGTGCTGAGAATCTTCGAGGAGCTTCGTACGGCGGGGCAGACCTTCCTGATCGTCACGCATGACGAGCGGGTGGCGGCCACGGCGGATCGGCTGGTCTCGATGCGCGACGGGATGTTCGTCGACGACACCCGGCTGGCCGGCTCCCACACGCGCGGGCTCGGCGGACTGATCGGGCTGGAGGGCTGAACGTCATGGGCTCCATCGTGCTCGTCGTGCGCCTGGTGCTGGCTGACGTGCGCCGGCACAAGGTCCAGGCCGCGATGCTCCTGCTCGCGGTCACCGTGGCCACCGCCACGATGGCCCTGGGCCTGTCCCTGCGTGGCGTGAGCGACGGGCTGTACGAGCAGACCCGCGCGGCCACCGCCGGTCCGGACGTGGTGGCACTCTCCGGCGACACGGGCCCCGCCGTGACCTCGGCCCTGGCCTCGCTGGCGAAGGTTCCCGGAGTAATCGCCCACCATGGCCCCTATCGCATCGTCTACGCCGTCCTCACCACGCGCGATTCCACGTCCTCCCCCGTGGTGGTGCAGGGCTTCGGCGGGACGCCCGGCGCGGTCAACCGGCCACTGGTGACCTCGGGTCGTTGGGTGCGCTCCGGCGGCGCGGTTCTCGAACGGGGCTTCGCCACCGCGCTGGGCGTCGGCGTCGGCGACCGCGTCACCATCGCCGGCCGGTCGTACCCCGTCGTCGGGATCGCCGTCACCGCGGCCACCTCCATCTACCCCTGGGCGGCGCAGATCGGCCCGGGCGGCGGCCCCAGCGACTACAGCGGCCTGGCCTGGATGACCCGATCAGATGCCCGTGCCCTGGCGTCGTCCCAAGATCTCCCGGTGGTCTCGGCCCTGGACCTCAAGCTGCGCGACCCCGCCGCGACCGAGGCCTTCCTGGACGCCTACCGCGTCCCCACCCTCAGGGTGAACTTCCGCTCCTGGCAGTTCACCGCCAAACAGGACATGGTCATCCTCAGGAACAGCCAGCCCATCCTGGTCGTCGGCAGCTGGCTGCTCAGCTTCCTGGCCGTCACCGGAGTGGCGGCGCTGGCCGCGGGACGCGCCGTCGAGCAGACGCGCCGGGCCGGGCTGCTCAAGGCCGTCGGCGCCACCCCGGATCTGATCGCCGCCGTCCTGCTCACCGAGTACCTGGCGCTGGCGCTGGTCGGCGACGCGCTGGGGCTGGTGATCGCGCGCCTGAGCGCGCCCGCCATCGCCAGTCCCACCGCCAGCCGGATCGGCGACGCCGCCGGGCTGACCGGCGCCACCGTTGCCATGGCGACCGTCCTCGCCGTGGCGGTGGCGGTGCTGTCCACGCTCCGTCCCACGCTGCGGGCCATGCGTACGGCGACCGTCACGGCGCTGTCCGCCACCGCGCACCAGCCCCGTCACCGACCCTGGCTCACCGCGCTGTCCGCGCTGCTGCCCACGCCGCTCCTGCTCGGGCTGCGGCTGACCGCCCGACGGCCGGGCCGCGCCGTGCTGCAGGCGTGCTCCACCGCCACCACGATGATCGCGATCGTCGCCCTGCTGACCCTCTACGCCCAGCCGGAGAGGGGCTACGGCCTGGCTGGCTCCTCCGCCCTGCCCAACCTGCGGGGCGAGCACGACCGCCAGCTGATGCTCGCCGTCACCATCCTGCTGATCGCACTCGCCGTCGTGAACACCATCACGCTCACCTGGACCACTGCCATAGAGGCCCAGGCGAACATGGCCATCGCCCGTACGCTCGGCGCCACCCCAGGACAGATCTCCGCCGGGCTGTCCATCGCCCAGCTCCTGCCCAGCCTGCCCGGCGCCGTCATCGGCGTCCCTCTGGGCGTCGGCCTGCTCTCGCTCTTCGCCGCCAGGAATTCGGCGGAACCCCCCACCTCCTGGCTGCTCGGCGCCGCACTCGCGGCTCTCCTGGCAACGGCGGCACTCACCGCCCTGCCCGCACGACTGGCGGCGCGCCGGTCCGTGGCGCAGGCCCTCAGCGCCGAAACAGCGTGATCGGCCCCGCTCAGCAGGCGTCGGCAGCAGCGGCGCTCAGCGGACCGAGGCCCGTCCTACGCACCGTGCACGCTCGCACGAAGCAGCCTGTATCGGACGTGGCGTCCGTGTCGTGAGGGCGGTTGACTCGTGGCCTAACATGCGGGCATGCAGACTGCTGCGGGGATTGTGCTGGCGGGCGGCCGCTCCACACGGATGGGGAAGCCGAAGGCCTGGCTGGAGTGGCACGGTTCGACGTTGCTCTATCGCACCGCTGCCGTGCTCGCCAGGACGGTCGGTGGCCCCGTGGTCGTGATAGCCGCTCCTGGGCAGGAGTTGCCCCCGCTTCCCTCGGAGGTCACGGTGGTCGAGGACCCCGTGGAAGGGCTGGGTCCCATGCAGGGCTTGGCCGTGGGGCTCGCGGCGGTAGCCGACCAGGCCGAGACGGCATTTGTGTGCTCCACCGACTTGCCATTCCTTCATCCGGCTTTCGTACGGTGTGCGCTGCGAGGGCTGAGCCCGGGAACTGACATGGTGTTGCCGGTGGCGCGCGGTTTCCGGCAGCCATTGGCCGCCGCCTACCGGACCTCCCTTGCCGGGTTGATCACGGATCTCCTCGCCGAAGGCGACCTGCGGCCGGGCATGCTCGTCAAGCACTGCCAGGTGGCTCAGTTGAGCGAGGAGCGGTTGCTCGCCGACACCGCTCTCGCGCGGCATGATCCGACGCTGGAATCTGTGGTGAACGTCAACACCCCGGAGGAGTACGCGGCGGCACATGACCGGCTGCCGCCGGAGATCGTGGTCGAGTGTTTCGGCGCGTTGGCGAAGAACGGCGGGCACCGGCCGCGCAGTGTCCAGGCCGCCACGCTCGGAGCCGCGGCCGCTGCTGCGGGGCTGGCGCTGGACCGCCATGTCGTGGCCGCACTCAATGGTGATCAGGTGACCCGGGACGAATTGCTGCCTCTGGTGGCGGGGGACACCGTCGCCTTCCTGTCCGCGGACGCCGGCGGCTGAGAGGCTGAGTGGCTGAGCGGCCGAGAGGCTGAGAGGTTGAGAGGTGGAGCGGCCCGGGGCTTAGAGTCGGAGCATGACGCCTGGTGGTTTCTTCGGGAGAGCGTTGCTCGTCGATGTCGACGGCGGGGAGGCGACAGGCGCTGCTTTCGAGCTGAGTGAGCGCGTGTTGCGCTCGTATTTGGGCGGAGTGGGGCTCGGCACATGGTTGCTGCACCGGCTGGCACCTCCCGGTGTCGACCCGCTGGCTCCTGAGGCGCCCTTGGCCTTCGTCTTCTCCTCGCTGGTCGGGACTCCATTGACGACCAGTGCGAAGTTCGCGGTGGTGGCCAAGTCGCCGTTGACCGGACTGCTGACCGATGCCCTCGCATCCAGCCAGTTCGCTATTGCCGGCAAGCTCACCGGGCATGACGCGATCGTGATCCGTGGCCGTGCGAACGAGCTCTCGGTGCTCTTGATCGACGGCAACGGCGTACGTCTCGAACCGGCGCCGGAGCTGACCGGTCTGACAGCCGCAGAGGCCGAAACCGCGGCGAAGGCGCGGTTCGGCCGTAACTGGCGGACCGCGGCGATCGGCCCGGCCGGCGAGCGCCAGGTGAGATACGCGACGATCAGCCACGACGGCCGCCATGCCGGCAGGGGTGGCTTGGGCGCGGTGCTGGGGGCGAAGAACATCAAGGCCGTACTGGTCAGATCGGCGACCAAGGTGGCGGTCGCCGATCAGGCCGGTGTCCTCGCCGCCGCCCGTGACCTGCGTAAGCGCAGCTTCGGGCCGGCTACCGCGAAGTACCGGGAACTGGGCACACTGGCCAACCTCCTGGCCTTCAACGCCGTCAGCACCTTGCCCACCCGTAACTTCACCGCGGCGACCTTCGAGGGCGCCCATCAGCTGGCCGCCGAAGAGCTGCACGAGTTGCGCGGAGTGGCGCGCAACAGTTGCGCGTCGTGCTCCATCGGGTGCGAGCACATCTACTCGCGCAAGGGTGGCGGACGCCAGCGTATGGAGTACGAGAACGTCTTCGCGCTCGGCCCGCTGTGCGGGGTGTCCGATCCCGACGACGTGTTCGCCGCCAGCGCGCGCTGCGACGAACTCGGAATCGACACGATCTCTGCGGGCGGCACGATCGCCTGGGCCATGGAGTGTGTGGAGCGTGGCCTCATCGATGAGCCGTGGCTGCGGTTCGGCGACGGCGCAGCGCTGTTGCGCGCGCTGGAGGCGATCGGGTCGCGGTCGCCGGGCCTGGGAGCGTTGCTGGCCCAGGGTTCGCGCCGGGCGGCCGAGGTGGTCGGGCACGGCTCGATCGACTTCGCACCGCAGGTCAAGGGGCTGGAGCTGCCCGGCTACGAGCCGCGAAGCCTCCAGTCGATGGCACTCGGGCTCGCGGTGAACGCCAGGGGAGCCGACCACAACCGATCCGGTGCCTACGAGGCCGACCTTTCGGGCGAGCTCGACCGGCTGGATGGCGGAGCGGCACACGTCGCCGCCGCGGTCGGCACCGAGGATCGAGCTGCCGTCATGGACTCGATGATCCTGTGCAAGTTCCTGCGCGGTGTCTTCGATGACCCCTTTACGGAGTGGGCCAGACTGCTCGCGCTGGTCACCGGGTGGAGGTTGGACGCCGATGAACTACGGGACACCGCTCGGCGGATCGTCCGGGCGAAACGCGCGTTCAACCTGCGTGAGGGCGCCACCGCGGCCGACGACACGTTGCCGGCCCGGATGCTGGAAACGCCGCTGGAGCTCGGTTCCGGCCGTAGTGCGGTGCTTGACGCCGGTCGCCTCCGGTCGATGATCGCCGGATACTATGCCGCGCGCGGCCTGGACGAGGAGGGGCGCATCCCGGCGGCCGATCTTGAGGATCTGCTGCTCGATGCTTAGCTCGATGCCATTCATGTGCGGGCGAACTGGCAAGGGGTCCTGGTCTGACTGCGCAAGGGTCAACGAGGACGTACATGCGCAAACCTTGACAATCTGGTCATCCTGGCACTAGCACCGATGGTGAGTAGGCGACTGGTGGCAAGATGATACAAGGATGACGGCGGTAGACTGTATGTCGTATTCTGTATACGCTCTAAACCGCTCGACAGACGGGGTTGAGATGACGACTCTCCATGAGCCGGTGGCGGCCGTGCAGACCGTGACAGCCGAGATCGACGGCCGCACGGTGACCGTGCCGGAAGGCACCAGCATCTACGAGGCTGCGAAGCAGGTCGGCATCGACATCCCGGTGTTGTGCCACGACGAGCGCTACGACCCCGTGGGCGTGTGCCGTATGTGCGTGGTGGACACCGGCGGCCGGGCCTTCGCCGCGGCGTGCGTGCGCCCCTGCGAGGACGGCATGCAGGTCAAGACCAGCACTCCGGAGTTGGAGCGCAACCGGGCCACCTTGACCGAGTTGCTGATCTCCGACCAGCCACCGCGTGCGGAGGATCCGAAACAGACGACCACCGGCGACAACCTGCTCCTCGACCTCGCCGACCGGTTCGACGTGGCCAAGGAGTCGACCGACCTGCCGTGCGGCTCGGGCCGGGGTGTGGACACCTCCAATCCGGTGATCGCGGTCGACCACGACGCCTGCATCCTCTGCGACCGCTGTGTCCGCGCGTGTGACGACATCCAGGGCAACGATGTCATCGGCCGCTCGGGCAAGGGCTACTCGACCAGGATCGCCTTCGACCTCAACGATCCGATGGGCGCCAGTTCGTGCGTGACCTGCGGTGAGTGCGTGCAGGCCTGTCCCACCGGCGCCCTGACCAACAAGGCGATCAACGACGTCCCCATCCGGCCCCGCGAGGAGCTGGACGCGGTCGACAGCGTGTGTCCGTACTGCGGCGTCGGCTGTGCTCTCACCTACTACGTCGACCGGTCACGCGGCGCGATCGCCTTCGCGGAAGGCCGCGACCAGCCCGGCTCGAAGAGCCGGCTGTGCGTGAAGGGCCGGTACGGCTGGGACTACGCGGCGTCGCCGCAACGCCTGACCGTTCCTCTGATCCGGAAAGAGTCGTCCTATCCCAAGGGCCCGCTGTCGGCCGACGTGCGCGGCGACGCCGACAACGACCGAGGGCGCGCCGGCGCCGGCGGCAACCGCAGTGGTGGCGGCCGCGGCGCCAAGCTGAGCAAGAACGGCAAGGACGGCCGGCGCAAGCCCGGCGGCCTGGTCGACTACGACGAGGTGCTGCCGCACTTCCGCGAGGCCACCTGGGAGGAGGCACTCGACCTCGTCGCCCGGCGACTGAGGGAGATCCACGCGGAGAAGGGGCCCGGCGCCATCGCGGGGTTCGGCTCCGCGAAGTGCTCCAACGAAGAGGCCTACCTTTTCCAGAAGCTGATCCGGGCCGGCTTCGGCACGAACAACGTCGACCACTGCACCCGGCTCTGCCACGCCTCGTCGGTGGCCGCGCTCTTCGAGGGAGTCGGCTCCGGTGCGGTGTCGACCACGTACGGTGACGTCGCCAACGCCGACGTCGTCATCATCACCGGGTCCAACCCGACGGCGAACCACCCTGTCGCCAGTTCCTTCTTCAAGCAGGCCCGGCGACGCGGCACGAAAATCATCTATGTCGACCCCCGCGCCAGCACCGTGGCCGAGCACGCCGACTACTACTGCCAGGTCAAGCCCGGCACCGACGTGGCCTTCTACAACGCGGTCATGCACGAGGTGATCCGGCTCGGCCTGATCGACAGGGAGTTCATCAAGGCCCGGGTCTCCGGCTTCGAGGAGCTGGTTCGCACGGTCAACGATTACCCGCCGGAGCGCGCCGCGCAGATCACCGGCGTCGACGCGGACCTGATCCGTGAGGTCGCGCGAGTCTGGGGTGAGGCGAAGGCAGGCGTCATCTACTGGGGGATGGGCATCTCCCAGCACACCACCGGCACCGACAACGCCCGCTGCCTGATCGCCATGTGCTCGATCACCGGCAACGTCGGCAAGCCGGGGTCCGGCCTGCACCCGCTGCGCGGGCAGAACAACGTCCAGGGCGCCTCCGACGCCGGACTGATCCCCATGTTCTACCCCGACTACCAGGGCGTCGACCGGGAGGGCACCCGCCGGCGGTTCGAAGCGGCCTGGGGCACGGAGCTCGACCCCAACCGCGGTCTCACCGTCACCGAGATCATCGGCTCGGTGCTGAAGCCCGACGGCGTCCGCGGCATGTACATGCTGGGCGAGAACCCGTTCCTCTCCGACCCCAACATCAACAAGGTGCGCAAGGCCCTGGGCGCGCTGGACTTCCTGGTGGTGCAGGACATTTTCCTGACCGAGACCGCGGAGTTCGCCGACGTCATCCTGCCGGCGTCGTCGTACCTGGAGAAGGAGGGGAGCTACACCAACACCGACCGCCGGGTGCAGCTCGGCCGCAAGGTGATGGACCCACCGGGCCAGGCGCGGGTGGACTGGGAGATCATCCAGGACATCGCCCAGCGGATCGGGCTGGACTGGTCGTACTCCTCTCCCAGCGAGGTGTTCGACGAGATGGTCGCGCTCATGCCCTCGTACGCGAACCTGCGCCACGACAACCTCGGGCTGACCGGGAAGCTCTACCCGAATGAGGATCCCGAGCACTCCGACGGGACCGCGGTCCTCTTCGACGAGCGGTTCAACACCGACGACGGCCTCGCCCACCTCGCACCGGCGCACTGGCTCCCGGCGAAGGAACTACCGGACGCCGAGTACCCGCTGGTGCTCAACACCGGCCGGCTGCTCGAACACTGGCACACCGGGTCGATGACCCGCCGGTCCTACGCGCTCGACACGATCTCGCCGATCGCCGAGGTGTACATGCACCCCAAGGACGCCGCCGATCGGGGACTGTCGCACGGTCAGATGGCCCGGGTGCGTTCCCGGCGCGGGGCCATCACGCTGCATGTCCGCGTCTCCCACCGGGAGCAACGGGGCAACTGCTTCATCCCGTTCCACTTCCGGGAGGCGGCGGCGAACCTGCTGACGATCGACGAGATCGACCCCTACGGCAAGATCCCCGAGTTCAAGTTCTGCGCGATTCAGGTCGAGGCGCTGAGCGTGGAAGACGCGGAGCCCCTCAGCAACATGGGAAGTGTCTAGATGACCCTGAGTTTCGAGTTGGGACGTTCCCGGGTGCCGGGTGTGGAGGCACGGGCCGGGAAGTTCCCCGGGCCGTCGCTGATCCCGGCGCTCAACGCCATCCAGGCACGACTGGGCTGGTTGCCGCGAGAGGAGCTCGAAGAGCTCGCCCGCACCATGCGGCGACCGCTCTACGAGATCGAGGGCCTGATCTCGTTCTACCCGCACTTCCGCACGACCCCGCCCGCCAAAGTCGCGATCAACGTGTGCCACGACCTGTCGTGCTGGTTGCGGTCCGCGGATGATCGGATCGCGGAGGTGCGTGACCGCTATGGCGACGACACCGAGATCGAGCTGGTCGAGGTGTCCTGCCTGGGCCGCTGCGACATTGCCCCGGCCCTGGCGGTCAACGAACGCCCGGCGCCGGTCGCCGACGTCGATGCGCTGGTCAGTGCCGCGCGGGACGACGAACTCGCCGAGGCCACCGTTACGGGACGGACCGAGCCCTGGCCGAACGACCCGTACCCGGCGGGATCGGATGTCTCGACGCGGTACGCGAGCCTGCGCGCGTTGCTGGCCGGCGAGATGAGCGCTGCCGGCGTGGTGGCCACGCTGGAAGCCTCGGGCCTGCGCGGGATGGGCGGCGCCGGGTTCCCCACGGGCAAGAAGTGGGGCCTGGTCGCCTCCGCCGAGCCGGCCGGCGTCAAGTACGCGATCTGCAACGCCGACGAGTCGGAACCGGGCACGTTCAAGGACCGCCAGATCCTGACCGATCAGCCGCACCTGGTGATCGAGGGCCTCCTGCTCGGCATGGCGGTGGTCGGAGCCGAGCAGGGCTGGATCTTCATCCGTCACGAGTACGGTCCCGAGGAGCGCGTGCTGCGTGCGGAGATCGCGGCACTGCGCGAGGCGGGGATGATCGGCGAGAACGCCTGTGGCAGCGGCCGCCGTCTCGAACTGGACATCTTCGTCTCGCCCGGCGGCTACATCCTCGGTGAGGAGACGGCGCTGCTGGAGTGCATGGAGGGGCACCGCGGTGAGCCGCGCAACAAGCCGCCCTTCCCTGGCAACTATGGGCTGCACGGGCGTCCGACGTTGATCAACTCTGTGGAGACCTTCGCCGACGTGCCGGTGATCCTTCAGCGTGGCGCCGGGTGGTGGGCGGAGCAGGGCGCGGGCGACTCCGTCGGCTGGAAGTTCTTCGCCGTGTCCGGGCACGTGGAGAACCCTGGCGTGTACTGCGTGCCGATGGGCACGACGGTACGTGAGTTGATCGACATAGCCGGTGGCGTGCTCGGCGGCGCCCGAGTCGGCGCTGTGCAGCCGGGGGGCGCGTCCTCCAACTTCATCGGCCCCGACAAACTGGACCTTGCCCTGGACTTCGGGACGCTCGCCGACGCCGGGACCATGCTGGGCTCCGGCGCCCTTGTGGTGCTCGCCGAGGGCACCGATCTGCTGGCCGCGTCGACGAACGTGCTGCGCTTCTTCCGCAACGAGTCGTGCGGTAAGTGCGTGCCCTGCCGGGTAGGGTCCACCAAGGCCCACGAGCTGCTGCGCGGTGTGCTGGACTCGGGTTCCTCGACCCTGGATGAGGCGCAGAGCGGGCGGATAGTGCAGTTGGAGGAGACCATGCGGAAGACGTCGATCTGTGGGCTCGGACAGGTCGCGCTGGGGCCGGTGGTGTCCGTGCTGGGACTGAACAAGGGCGCCGCGGCGGCTCGCCCGCAGCCCCGCCCCGAAGGCTCGACGGGACAACCGGATCGTTGAGCGGCAGGGAGTTCTTCACCGCTCGCACCCTTGCCGAGGTCCTGTCCGGGTTCCGGCCCGTCCACCGCACTCCCGCGGAGGACGTGCCGCTGTCGGCGGCGCTGCACCGGGTGCCGGTCGCGGACATACCTGCGCCCGCTGCCCTGCCCGGGTTCGCACGTTCCACCGTGGACGGCTTCGCGGTCCGCGCGGCGGACACCTATGGAGCCTCTGACGGGCTTCCGTCCTACCTCGACCTGCTGGGCGCGGTGCGGATGGGCGCCGAGCCCACCGTGGCGGTCCGGCCTGGCGGATGCGTCGCGATGCCGACCGGGGGAGTGCTGCCGGCCGGCGCCGACGCGGTGGTGATGGTCGAGTACACCGCGGAGACGATGCCGGGCACGATCGAGGTCACCCGGCCTGTGGCACCGGGCGGTGGCATCGTGCGAGCGGATGATGACATCGCGGCCGGTGCCCCGCTGGTGCCCGGTGGCCGGCCGCTGCGGGCACCGGACCTCGGCTTCCTCGCCGCCGCCGGGGTGACCTCGGTCGCCGTGCACGCCCGTCCCCGGGTGGCGATCATCTCCACCGGTGACGAGGTGGTGCCGCCCGAGACCGTGAACCTCGCGCCCGGCCAGGTGCGAGACGCCACGGCCTCCGCCCTGGCCGGGCTGGTCGTCGACGCGGGTGGCGAACCGATCATCGCGGGCATCGTCCCGGACGAGCCCGGCGCGCTCAAGGAACGGCTGGCCGCGGTCGTGGCCGAGTCCGACCTGGTCGTCGTTTCGGCAGGCTCGTCGGTCGGGGCGAGGGACGAGACCGCGGGCGCGGTGGCGGCCATCGGTCAGATCTGGTGCCACGGGATCGCCATCAAACCGGGTAAGCCCACGCTGCTGGCCGAGTGTTCCGGGATCCCGATCATCGGGCTGCCGGGCAACCCGCTGTCCGCGCTGGTCGTCTTCGGACAAGTCGGGGTGCCGCTGCTGTGGCGTGTCGCCGGTTGCGAGTACGCGCCACCGCAGCCGAGTACCCGTGCGCGGCTCTCGCGTGATCTCCCCTCGGCCGCAGGCCGGCTTGACGTGGTCCAGGTCAGGGTCCGGGACGGGGTGGCGGAGCCGCTCTTCGGCCCCTCAGCGCTACTGTCGGTGCTGACCCGCGCCGACGGATACTTGATCATCCCGGAGCCGGCCACAGGCCTGGACGCGGGCACCGATGTAGAGGTCGTCCTGTACCGATGAACGCAGAAAGTCCCTTTGTCTCCGACGTCCCCGCGGCGCAGGCCCTCACCGTCTGGCGCGAGGCGTGTGGCACGGCCGGGTGTCCCACCCGGGTCGACGCTGTCCGCGTACCGGTTGGAGACGCTGTGGGCCGGGTGACGGCCGAGCCGGTCTGGGCCCGGCGGTCCTCACCCGCCTTCGACTCGTCGGCCATGGACGGCATCGCCGTACGTGCGGGCGACACCGTAGGCGCAGCCGAGACCAGCCCCATACTTCTCGCTGCCGGTGACTTCGAGGTCGTCGACACCGGCGATCCGCTGCCCGACGGGTACGACGCCGTGGTCATGCGTGAACACGTGCACCGAACCGCGGACGGCAAGGCCGAGCTCCGGGCGGCGGTTCCGCCCTACCAGCACGTCCGGTCGATCGGCGAGGACATCAGCGCCGGGGAGTTGCTGCTCCCGCAAGGCCACCGGCTGCGCCCCGTCGACGTCGCCGCCTGCGCCGCGGCGGGCGTGCTCGAACTCGGTGTCCGCCGTGCGCCTCGCGTGGTCATCGTGCCGACCGGGGACGAGATTCGCCCGATCGGAGCAGACCTGGCCTCCGGTGACATCCTCGACACCAATTCGATGATGCTGGCCGCGCAAGCGCGGGAGGCGGGATGCGAGGCGCGCGTCACCGAGATCGTCCCCGACGACCCCGAGGCCATCACCGCGGTGCTTCGCGAGGCCACCATCGACGCCGATCTCGTCCTGCTCATCGCGGGTTCGAGCGCCGGCCGGGACGACTACACCGCTCGAGTGGTCGCCGGCGCCGGCGTGGTCGCGGTCCACGGGGTCGCCGTGCGCCCCGGCCACCCGGTCGTCCTGGGGGCGGTCGCCGCGACACCGGTGATCGGAGTTCCCGGCTATCCGGTATCGGCGGCACTGACCTTCGACATCTTCGCGGCTCCGCTGCTCGCCGAGCTGGAGGGTGCCGCGCCGCGTGAACGGCCGTCGGCTTCCGCACGCCTGGCGAGGAAGCTGCCGTCCGCCATCGGCATGGACGACTGGGTGCGGGTACGTCTGGGGCGGGTGCGCGACCAGCTCGTCGCCACCCCGTTGCCCCGGGGGGCCGGCGTGCTCACTTCGCTCGTACGCGCTGACGGCCTGCTCGTGGTGCCCTCCGGGGTGGAGGGCCACCACGCCGGCGAGCAGGTTCGGGTCGAACTACTGCGCGGCCTGTCCGAGATCGGCCGTACCATCGTCGCGATCGGCTCGCACGATCTGGTGCTCGACCTGGCGGCGTCCGCCCTGCGCGCCGCCGACCCGCTGATCACTCTGGCGTCATCGAACGTCGGGTCGCTGGGCGGCCTCGTGGCGCTGCGCGACGGCCTGTGCCACATCGCCGGATCGCATCTGCTGGACCCGTCGACCGGCGAGTACACGCTGCCGTATGTGGACAAGCTGCTGGGATCTGACGCGGACGTGGCCGTGATCCGGCTCGTCCACCGGGACCAGGGATTGATCGTCGCACCCGGTAATCCTCTCGGTCTGACCGGAGTCAAGGACCTGGCCAGGCCTGACCTGCACTACGTGAACCGGCAGCGGGGCGCCGGCACCCGTGCGCTGCTGGATCATGAGCTGGCAGGCCTCGGCATGGACGCGAGCGAGGTGCCCGGCTACTCCCGTGAGGAGCACACCCATCTCGCGGTGGCCGCGGCCGTGGCCGCAGGCCGGGCGGATGCCGGCATGGGCATCCTCGCCGCCGCTCGCGCGTTCGGGCTCGACTTCGTCCCGGTGGCTCAGGAGCCGTACGACCTGGTAATTCGCGCCAGCGAGATCTCCGAGGAACTACTGGCTCCGCTGTGGGCACTTCTGGAGCGCCCGGACTTCCGCGCCAGCGTGGAAAGGTTGGGCGGCTACTCCTGTGCCGAAACAGGACGACGTATCCGCTGACACGGTTCATCCGCGAATCGCCCGTGGCGCCTGCTTCCGGCATACCCTCAGGACAATTCCGGACGGGCTAACTGGTCGGACACGGACATCAAGATCCGCTCCGGCTTCCCCGGGGGCCTTTCGACGTGCGAGAGATCATTGTTATCCCCCGGCGCTCCGGGCGGCCCGGCTCTGCCGCCACTGCTCCATGACCTGCCGGAAGGCCTCGCTCACGAGGAGAAGAAGTTCGGCGGAGGACTCGAAGCGGTCGCCCGCCGGGGTCGTTGACCCGAGAATCTCGGCTCCGCGCCGCGATGCGGCCGCCAGGGCGTCGTTCATCTGCAGAGCTGCAAGGATGGACCGGAGCCAGATCTCATCGTCGAGGACATAGCGTTCGCGGCGCCCGCCGGGAACGCGTTCCCGCCTGAGCATTCCCTGCTGCTCGAGGAAGGCGACGGCGTGCGAGACCGACGCCGGGCTGACGCGAAGCCGCTGGACCAGGTCGGCGGCGGTGAGGGTGCCGGAGTCGGTGATGTACAGGCAGGCCAGCACCCTGGCCTCCATCCGAGGCAGCCCCTGCTGAACGAGGAGAGCGATGAAGGACTCCGTGAAGTCCTGCACCGCTTGGGGGTCACGCCCATGGCCGCTGTCGGGGACCGGCGGCGCCGGAGGCTGAGCCTGCTTGCGTCGACGCGCACGATGCCGTGTGGCCTCGTGCGCCCGGTCCGCCCCGTAATCGTCGGGTCCGCCGTTGCGGGTGACCTCCCGCATGATGGTCGAGGCGGGCCGCCCTAGACGCCGGCCGATCTCTGCGTATCCGAGACCCTCGGCCAGCCACGCAGCGATGTGCTGACGGTCCTCATTGGTGAGCCTGCCTCCGGGCATCGATGCTCGTCTCCGATCTGCCGACATGCGCGAAGCTCGGCGCCCCGGGCACACTCCGCTGCACAGTATGCATTCACACCCAGCCCATTGCAATCGTCATCCCGGCCGCCCATTGCGTTTAGCGTCATACTCATTGCAATGACAGCTCGAGAAGTGGGATCTAACAGGCAGATCGCATCTCGCTTATCCGTTGACGACTTTATAAACGCAATGTACTGTCACAGACGTTCAGGAATTTCCGAACGTTTGTAGGTCCCGGTGGCGCCACAGAGGGAGTCCCGCGACCGAGCTCCAGCTCGCCGAGGCCAGGAGCGCCACGCCGGGAGGGGGCTCGCGGAGATCGAACACTGTATGCAAGGAGATTCATGATGGGACACGGCAACAGCGGCTTCTCCGAGGCAGGGCTGCGCAGACTGCGTGACGTGCTGACACGGCATGTCGAGTCGGGGAGGATTCCCGGGCTTGTCGCCCTGGTCGGCCGGGGCGATGAGACGTACGTCGAAGCGATCGGGACGATGCGCCATGATGGTGGCACGCCGATGCGCCGGGACACGATCTTCCGGATGGCGTCCACGTCCAAGCCTGTTGCGATGGCGGCGGCGATGGTCCTGCTCGATGAGTGCCGGCTGCGGCTGGACGACCTGGTGGATCCGTGGCTGCCCGAGCTGGCCGACCGGCAGGTGCTGAAGCGGATCGACGGCCCGCTGGACGAAACCGTGCCGGCGCGGCGGCCGATCACCGTACGCGACCTGCTGACCTCCACGTTCGGGCTCGGCATGGACATGACGGCGCTGGGCACTCCGATCATGGGCGCGATCTTCGAGCAGGGGCTCACGCCCAATCTGCCGGAGCCGATGCCCGAGCCGGATGAGTGGATGCGCCGCCTGGGCGCGCTTCCGCTGATGCACCAGCCCGGAGAGCGCTGGCAGTACCAGATCAGCCACGACGTCCTCAGCGTGCTCGTCGCCAGGGTCACGGGCCAGTCGTTCGAAACGTTCCTGCGTGAGCGCATCTTCGATCCGCTGGGGATGAAGGACACCGCCTTCCACGTGCCCGCCGACAAGATCGACCGGCTGCCGACCCTGTATGCCCCCGACCCGCAGACCGGCGAGTTCCACGTGTGGGACGAGGCCAAGGGGGGACGGTGGAGCCAACCTCCGGCGTTCCAGGGTGGCGGCGGTGGGCTGGTATCCACCGCCGATGACTACCATGCCTACTTCCGGATGTTGCTGAATGGCGGGATGCACGGGAGCGACCGGATCTTGTCCCGGCCCGCCGTCGAGCTGATGACCACCAACCGCCTCACGCCCGAGCAGCAAGCCGCCCGACACGCCATGGCCGTCAACAACGTCCACGTGTCCTTCGGCCAAGGGCAGCACGGCGGGTGGGGCTTCGGGATGGCGGTGCGCACCTACCGCGGCGACTACGCGCCGGTCGGCCAGTTCGGCTGGGACGGCGGAAGCGGCACCTCGACCTACGCCGACCCCGGCAACCAGCTCACCGGAATCCTGCTCACCCAGGTCGGGGCTTCCGCCCCGGATTCGATCCGGCTGATGCACGACTTCTGGACCACGCTCTACCAGGCAATCGATGACTGACACCGAGCCCGGGCCCGGTAGGCCCGGGCGAACCGTCGACATCTCCGCCGAGGTTGCTCTTGGCCCTGTCTGCCTAAGTGGTTCTGCCTGTAAGTCCTTCGAGGGTCAGTGGCTGAGGTAGAGGTCGCAGGCGCAGTCGAGGGCTTCTTGGGGCGTGCCTGCGGACATGCCGGTGGGCAGGATCTGGTTCTCGTACTTGCCGC
>NZ_VCKY01000269.1 GCF_005889735.1 Nonomuraea turkmeniaca | reverse complement strand
CCATGAGCCCGATGGCCACGTTGACGTGCTGCTGCGACACCTCCAGCCGCTCCCAGGGGATCCAGGGAAACCGCTCCTCCAGCCGCGGCCGGGCGGCCCGCACCCACCTGGCCATGGTCGCCAGCTCCTCCGCGTCGTGCACGGCCCACGCCGCCAGCAGCCCCCACGTCACCGTCGCCGGAACCCGTCCCACGTCCACCCCTCTCGCTAAAACGCAACGCAACGTTGCGTTCGATGCTACGGCCACCGACGCGAGTGCTGTCAAGATGGAGAGGTGCCGAGGATCGAATCCACCACCGCGCGCCTCGCCAAGCTCGGCTTCGCCGACGGCGCGAGGGCGGCCCAGCTCATCCGCCAGACCGGGACCGATCTGGACGATCTCCTGGAGTCGCTGGTGGGCGTGGCCGACCCTGATCTGGCACTGCTCTCGCTGACCCGCCTCATCGAGCGCGAGCCCGCCGTGCTCGACGCCCTCCGCCAGGACGACGACCTCAAGGTCAGGCTGCTGGCCGTGCTCGGCGTCAGCGCCGCCCTGGGCGAGCACGTCGTACGCCACCCTGGCCAGGTCGCCTGGCTGGCCGAACCACGGCTGGGCGAGGCCCGTACGGAGCTGCTGCGCGCGGTCGGCGCCGACCCGGCCGAACTGGAGCCCGTCGCCACCGAGGAGAAGGCGCTCGTGGCGCTGCGGGTGGCGTACCGGGGCAGGCTCATGCACCTGGTGGCACGCGACCTGACCGGCCAGGCCTCGCTCCAGGAGGTCATGTCCGAGCTGTCCGACCTCGCCGGCGCCGCGCTGGAGGCCGCCCTGGCGATCGCGCGGGCCGAGGTGGACGCGAGCGACGTACGCCTCGCGGTCGTCGGCATGGGCAAGTGCGGCGCCAGGGAGCTCAACTACATCAGCGACGTCGACGTGATCTTCGTGGCCGAGCCGCGCGAGGGCGCCGACGAGGCCAAGGCGTTGCGTACCGCGACCAGGCTGGCCCAGGCCATGATGCGGGCCTGCACCGCGACCACGCCCGAGGGCTCGCTGTGGGAGGTGGACGCCGGCCTGCGACCCGAGGGCCGCTCCGGGCCGCTGGTGCGCACGCTCGGCAGCCACCTGGCGTACTACCGGCGCTGGGCCAAGACATGGGAGTTCCAGGCGCTGCTCAAGGCCCGGCCGGTGGCGGGCGACATGGCGCTGGGCGCGGTCTACGTCGAGGCGGTCAACGAGATGGTGTGGTCGGCGGCCACCCGCGAGGACTTCGTCGAGGACGTGCAGTCCATGCGCCGCCGGGTCGAGGCGCACGTGCGCGCCGAGGGGGAGCGGCAGCTCAAGCTGGGCCCCGGCGGCCTGCGCGACATCGAGTTCGCGGTGCAGCTGCTGCAGCTCGTGCACGGGCGGCTCGATCCGCTGCTGCGCCGCCGCGCCACGCTGTCCGCGCTCGCCGCGCTCTCCCGCGGCGGGTACGTCGGCCGCGACGACTCCCGCAGCCTGGCGGAGGCGTACTCGTTCCTGCGCCAGGTCGAGCACCTGCTGCAGCTGCACCGGCTGCGGCGCACGCACATCGTGCCCACGGGGGAGGACGACCTGCGCAGGCTGGGCCGGGCGCTCGGCATGCAGGCCGACCCGGTGGGGGAGTTCACGGCCAGGTGGCGGCGGCACGCGATGGAGGCGCGGCGGCTGCACGAGAAACTGTTCTACCGGCCGCTGCTGCAGGCGGTGTCGCGGCTGCAGGAGTCGGAGGCGCGGCTGTCGGCCACGGCGGCGGCGGCCCGGCTGGAGGCGCTCGGCTACGTCGACCCCATGGGGGCGCTGCGGCACATCGGCGCCCTCACGTCCGGGGTGTCCAGGCGGGCCGCGATCCAGCGGACGCTGCTGCCGGTCATGCTGGGCTGGTTCGCCGACGCGCCCGACCCGGACGCGGCGCTCCTGGGGTTCAGGCAGGTCAGCGACAAGCTGGGCAGCACGCCGTGGTACCTGCGGCTGCTGCGCGACGAGACGGCGGTGGCCGCGAGGATGGCGCGCGTGCTCGGCACCAGCCGCTACGCGACCGGCCTGCTCATGAACGCCCCCGAAGCCGTCGCCATGCTCGGCTCGGACGGGGAGCTCGCCGTGCGGCCGCAGGAGTCGCTGCTGGGCGAGGCCTCCTCCGCGGTCTCCAGGCACGTCGACGGCGACGGCGGCGCGGAGACGGCCGTCGCCGCCGTGCGGGCGCTGCGGCGCAGGGAGCTGTTCCGCATCGCCGTGGCCGACATCTTCGGGCTCGCCGACATCGAGACTGTCGGTGGCGCGCTCTCGTCCCTGACTGACGTGACCCTCCAGGCGGCTCTGGACACCGCGCTCAGCAAGGTCGGCAACGTCACGTCGTTCGCGATCATCGCCATGGGGCGGCTGGGCGGCATGGAGTGCTCCTACGCCAGCGACGCCGACGTCATGTTCGTTCACCAGCCCCTGCCAGGGGTCGAGGAACGCGAGGCAACGGACGCCGCCTTCGCCGTGGCCAACGAGCTGCGCAGGCTGCTGTCGTTGCCCGCGCCCGACCCGCCCCTGATCATCGACCCCGACCTGCGGCCGGAGGGCCGCCAGGGCCCGCTGGCGCGGACGCTGGCCTCCTACCGCGCCTACTACGCGCGCTGGTCGTCGCCGTGGGAGTCGCAGGCGCTGCTGCGCGCCCGGTTCTCGGCAGGCGACGCCGAGCTGGGCGCGGCGTTCACGCAGATGATCGACGAGCTGCGTTACCCGCAGGGCGGGCTGCCCGACGACGCGGTCAGGGAGATCAGGCGGCTCAAGGCCCGTATGGAGGCCGAGCGGCTGCCGCGCGGCGCCGACCCCGGCCTGCACACCAAGCTGGGCCCAGGCGGGCTGTCCGACGTGGAGTGGGTGGCCCAGCTGCTGCAACTGCGGTACGCGGGCACGCTGCCGTCGCTGCGCACCACGCGTACCCTCGACGCGCTGCGCGCGGCCGTCGCCGAGGAGTTGCTCGCCCCCGCCGACGAGGCCGTGCTGGCCGAGGCGTGGCGCTTCGCCTCCCGCATCAGGGATGCGATCATGCTGGTCAAAGGCCGCCCCGGCGACAGCGTGCCGCGTGACGCGAGCGAGCGCAAGCTGATCGCGCAGACCCTCGGCTACCCGCCGGACGGCTCGGAGGACTTCCTCGACGACTACCGCCGCGTGACCCGCCGCGCACGCCTCGTGGTGGACCGAGTTTTCTACGGGGCTTGATCAAGCCCGTCCGTCGGGTGTATCAAGGCGCGGTGTTATCCGTTTACGTGGACCTGGCCCTCGGCCTCGTGGTGTCGTTCCTGCTGCTGTCACTGCTGGTGAGCGGCGTCAACGAGGCGGTCGTGCGGGTGCTGTCCATCCGCAGCAAGTTCCTGTGGGCCTACCTCAGGGACACCATGGACGGCGCCGACGACAAGAGCGGGTCATGGTTGCCGGCCAAGGTGCGCGACGTGTTCACCGCGCTGCCGTTCCTGCGCGATCCACGTCCGCGCCACAGCGACCTGCCCGCGCCCGCCGAGCCCGGCGCGCTGCCCGACCAGCAGGATCGGGCCGGCGACGCGATGATCAACCTGCTGTACGAGCGGGTCAGGGAGATCGACCACGCCAAGCGGGGCAGGACCAGCATCGCCAACATCCCGCCAGGCCGGTTCGCGGTCGCGGTGATGGAGCTGGCGGCGGGGGAGGACGGCGACGTCGACGGGTTCCTGGAGAAGCTGAAAGCCATCGACAGCCCCCTGTACGGCCCTCTCAAGGGTGCCTGGGAGACCGCGCAGCGCGACCTCGACCGGTTCAGGCAGGGCATCGAGACCTGGTTCGACGGGGAGATGCAGCGGCTGTCGATGTTGTACAGGCGCTACGTGAAGTGGGTCGTCACCGTGCTCGGCCTGCTGGTGACGCTGGTGTTCACGATGGACGGGCTGGAGTACGCCAAGACGCTGCTGCGTGACAACGCCTTCCGCGCCTCGGTGACCGCCGTGGCGGAGGCGGGGCCGGACGCGTACAACGAGCTCAAGTCCCGCTGCGCCGGCGACGACCCGATGCGGTGCGTCACCGAGACGCTCAGCCAGCCGGCGCTGGTCACGATGCTCGACCAGGCCCTGGTCAGCGTGTCGATCCCGGAGCAGGGCGACCCGGGCGTGCACTGGAACGGCGGCCTGTGGTGGGACCGGATCAGCACGCCCAGCCACTGGCCGGGGTTCCTGCTGACGTACGTGGCGCTGCTGTTCGGCGCGCCGTTCTGGTGGGATGTGTTCCGCCGCATCACGGGCATCAAGAGCAGGCGCTGAGCCCGTATCGTGGAGCGAATGCAGACCGAGCGGCTCATCATGCGCAGGTGGCGCGAAGAGGACAGGGAGCCCTTCGCCGCCATGAACGCCGACCCCCAGGTGATGGAGCACTTCCCGGCGACGCTCACCCGTGAGGAGAGCGACATGCTGGTCGACAAGATCGAGCAGCACTTCGACGAGCACGGCTTCAGCCTGTGGGCGCTGGAGGTCCGCGAGAGCGGGGAGTTCATCGGCTTCACGGGGCTGGGCTGGCAGACGTTCGACGCGCCGTTCCTGCCCGCCGTGGAGGTCGGGTGGCGGCTGGCGCGCCCGGCCTGGGGCCACGGGTACGCCATCGAGGCGGCCAGGCGAGCGGTCGGCTACGCCTTCGGCGAGGCGGGACTCGACGCGATCATCTCGATGACCGCCGCGCGTAACCTGCGCTCCCGCGCCGTGATGGAGCGACTCGGCATGACCAGGGACCCGGCCGAGGACTTCGACCACCCGCGCATCCCCAAGGACAGCCCGCTGCTCCACCACGTCCTCTACCGCCTCGAGCGGGACACCTCATGAAGACGATCCGCGAAGCAGGCCGGGAGATCGGCCAGCCGGGCCGCCGTCGTCTGGGCGGCCTGGGACAGAGCTCAGTCAGGCACTCCCATCGCCCCCTTGGGTGGAGCGATGAGGCCGTACATGACCAGCGCGGACAGCCCGATCGAGATCACCGACCACAACGGGAAGGCCACCAGGAAGGCGAAGTGGCCGATCATCGCGATGCCGGCGAGGACGACCCCGGTCCATCGGGCCCAGGCCTTTCCGGCCAGTATGCTCAGCCCGATGACGAGCTGCAGGGCGCCGATGGCCAACCAGATCCAACCCCAGGCGGTGTAGTCCCACACCAGCAGCCGGCCGCTGGGCGTGACGAAGAAGTACGTCTTGAACAGGGCGATGAAGCCCTCGATGATGTTGAAGGCGCCCAGCACGATAACGAGGGTGCCGGCGAATCCGAGCCAGCCCGAATAACCGGAACCACGGTGGTAGGCGGATCCGAGCGGTGACGCTGGCGTCGCCATAGCCGTCTCCTTCCTTGATCGCTGAACCTCCCATATCCTTCCCCTGTGCCCGAAATGTTGGTTATGCGGCGTACTTCCCGGTAAAGCTCTGCGGTCGTACCGGCAAAGTCGGCGGGTGGCTTGGTGGGTGGCTTCGCGGCACTCTCGACCGCCGCCGGTGGCCATGGCAGCGCTGACGTGTCCGCTGCGCGCTTGCTCGCCGTCCTGCAGTATGGTGATCAGCACGCGGACGATCGGTGGTGAGGGTGACGTGCGGTTCCAGCATGCGGATGACATCTGGCGGGACTTCCCCGAGCTCGTCCCCGCGGTGATCTCGGTGCGGGGTGTCAGCGCGGACGTCTCCGTAGCGGACCCGGTGGCCACGTTCGGCGAGCTCGCCGCGAAGCGGCTGGCCGCCGCATCGGAGGGCGAGCTGCCGGAGATCCAGGCGTGGCGCCGCGCGTTCTCCAAGATGGGGCTCAAGCCGACCCAATACCGCTGCGCCTCGGAGTCGCTGCTGCGCCGCTTCAGGAAGGAGGGGTCGCTGCCGCGCCTGCACCCCCTGATCGACCTGTGCAACGCGGTCTCCATCGCGTACGCGATCCCGGTGGCGGTCTTCGACACCTCCAAGATCGCCCAGTACGTACAGGTCCGGTACGCGACCGGCGACGAGACGTACCTGACCTTCTCTGGCGAAACCGAACATCCGCCCACCGGGGAAGTGATCTTCGCGGACGCGGAGGGAAACGCGCACGCCCGCCGCTGGACCAACCGCCAGAGCGGCTACTCGGCCATCCGCGACACGACCACCGACGTCCTGATCGTCGCCGAGGCGCTGCACGAAACAGCCCAGTCCGACATCGAGTCCCTGGCGGCCACCCTCTGCGACGAGCTGTCCGCAGTCTGGCCGGTGACGCCCCGGCCGACGATCCTCAGCGCGTCGGCGCCCGAGTTCACCGCGTGATGCCCCACAGGACGGCGTCGGCCAGCGCCTCGTCCTGATCGGCGGGAGAACAGGTCAGGGCAGGCCGGCCAGGTGGCAGGGATGCCATCTCTGGGCCATGCGTCGGTCGGAGGAGGTAGCCGCGTCTCTGCAGGGATTCCTGGACCTGCGTCGCTTATACGGCGTCGTACAAGGGGATGATCTCGCCGCTGTCCTTGGCCAGCACTGTCCGCACGTGCCAGCCGATGGCCGCCGCGTAGCGGCCGACCAATTCCATGGTGGCGACGTCGCCGCGCTCGATTTGCGAGACTCGGCCCTTGGTGACGCCCATGCGTTCGGCCACCTCAGCCTGCGTCAGCCCTTCGCGCCTGCGCTGCTCGGCAAGCCGGTGACCGACTACGTAGGCGTCGATTCCACGACGTGCCTGCGCCCGCTCCTCCGGCGTGAACTGGGCTGCGACCGCTTCCCGGTCCCACTTGCTGTGTCCGCTCACCGCTGCCCCTCTTCCGCTTCCCGTTCCTTCAAATACTGCTCGTAGCGCGCTTCCGCCCAGGGGATCCACTCGCGGTACCAGCCCGACCAGTTACCGGACTTATCGCCGCCAATCAGCAAGATCGCCTCACGCCACGGGTCGAACGCGAACAGGATGCGGATCTCGCTGCGCCCCGACGATCCTGGCCGCAACTCCTTCAGGTTGGCTACCCGGGCTCCCTTCAGGGTATCTACCAGGGGCCGCCCCAGAGCTGGGCCAGTCTCGGCGAGTAGGTCGATTGCCTCGATGACCCGGAGCTGACTAGCCCGGTCGAGACCCTGGAACCATTCCCAGAGCTCGTCAGTCTTGTTGATCTCCCACGCCACACTCGAAGTATAGCTTTTTCTATACTCAAACGATAACCGGAACCTTGATCGCGCGCCAGATCCAACCCTTGATATCCCCCCATGACGTGGCTCATCTTGCCGATGTCGGAGAGTCGTTGCATGCTCTCGCAGGAGGGGACTGCCCGAAGACGAGTGAACGCGGAACGGCCCGGGATCGCGGTCGGATCCCGGGCCGTTCCGTCAGGTCGGGCTACACGTCGTAGTAGAGCTCGAACTCGTGCGGGTGCGGGCGCAGCCGGATCGGGTCCACCTCGTTCTCCCGCTTGTACGAGATCCACGTCTCGATCAGGTCGGGCGTGAACACGCCCCCCTCGAGCAGGTAGTCGTGGTCCTCCTCGAGCGCGTTGAGGACGTCGGTGAGCGAGCCGGGGACCTGCGGGATGTTGCGGGCCTCCTCCGGCGGCAGCTCGTAGAGGTCCTTGTCGACCGGCTCCGGCGGCTCGATCTTGTTGCGGATGCCGTCGATGCCCGCCATCAGCATGGCCGCGAACGCGAAGTACGGGTTGCACGACGGGTCCGGCACGCGGAACTCGATGCGCTTGGCCTTCGGGTTGGAGCCCGTGATCGGGATGCGGACGCAGGCCGACCGGTTGCGCTGCGAGTAGACCAGGTTGACCGGCGCCTCATAGCCCGGCACCAGGCGGTGGTAGGAGTTGACCGTCGGGTTGGTGAAGGCCAGCAGCGACGGCGCGTGCTTCAGCAGGCCGCCGATGTAGTAGCGGGCCGTGTCCGACAGACCGGCGTAGCCGACCTCGTCGTAGAAGAGCGGCGAGCCGTCCTTCCACAGCGACTGGTGGCAGTGCATGCCGGAGCCGTTGTCACCGAAGATCGGCTTCGGCATGAACGTCACCGTGTGGCCGTACTCGAGCGCCGTGCTCTTGATGATGTACTTGTACAGCATCAGGTTGTCGGCGGTCTTGAGCAGCGTGCCGAACTTGAAGTCGATCTCCGCCTGACCGGCGGTGCCGACCTCGTGGTGCTGCATCTCGACCTCGATGCCGCTCTCGATGAGGTTGCGGACCATCTCGGAGCGCAGGTCGGTGAAGTGGTCCATCGGCGGGACCGGGAAGTAGCCGCCCTTATAGCGCGGCTTGTAGCCGAGGTTGCCGCCCTCGGTCGCCTTGCCGGTGTTCCAGGCGCCCTCGATGGAGTCGATGTAGTAATAGCCGGCGTTCTGCTTCGTCTCGAAGCGCACGTCGTCGAAGATGTAGAACTCGGCCTCAGGGCCGAAGTAGACCGTGTCGGCGATGCCCGTGCCCTTGAGGAATTCCTCCGCCTTGCGCGCCACGTTACGCGGGTCGCGGCTGTAGGCCTCGCCGGTCAGCGGGTCGTGCACGAAGAAGTTGATGTTCAGCGTCTTGTGCTGGCGGAACGGGTCCACCACGGCGCTCGACGGGTCAGGCAGCAGGAGCATGTCCGACTCGTGAATCGCCTGGAAGCCACGAATCGACGAGCCGTCGAACATGAGTCCGTCGGTGAAGACGCTCGCGCTGAAATTTTCTACCGGGAAGGTGAAGTGGTGCGTCGTCCCCGGCAGGTCAGTGAACCTGACATCGACGAATTGCACCCCTTCGTCACTGATGAACTTCAGGACGTCGTCGGCGGAGTTGAACACTCTCGAACCTCCCTGGGGACTGGCCATCATGCCGACGCTAGGGCGTGGCGGTTTCCGAATGGTGTCTCGATTGTTTCGCACGTGTTACGCAGGGTCAGGTGTCTTGGGAGGCGCGGCAGCCGCCGTTCGAAGGAACCCGATCGTCCAGCCTGTAGGGATCCATGAGCGGGCCGGTGGGCTGAACACCGCCGGGCGAGTCGCTCTCGTAGACCGGATGGATGAAGCCGTCGTCGATGTCGCACCTGGCCGGAGTCTGGCTGGCCCCCCATTCCACATAGAGCGACAGCTTTCCGGATGTGCGGTAGATCTGCACGCCACCAGTGAGATGAGAGACGAAGCGCATGGTGGTCGACGGTTGGCCGGGGCGCCGCACCGCGTAGACGATCAGGTAGTTCAGCTCTACCTCCACGCCGTGACGCAGGCCCATTCTGAACGTGTCGAGCCCCGCTGTTCCCTTCACTTTGATCACATCGGTGGCGAGCTCGGCGGTATTCGGGGCGAAGCTGTTGACGAGTGTCCGGCTGTTGAGCCGCACGTCGCCCAACTTCTCGTAGAACACATCTCGCTGCCCGCTGTCCAGCAGGTCAGCGAAGGCCGTCGGCTCGCCTCCCATGAGGGTCTTGCGGTCGAGAAAGGCCGCGTCCAGCAGTTCGCGCGTGCGCTCCAGACCCTTGGCCACGTCCTTCTTCGACAATCCGTCCATCGCCTTGGGCTCGGGCATGACGAAACCGGCGATCCCTTCGGCGTAGTCGGCCGCCGGGGATCCAGCGAACGGGTCCGCCGCCGTCATCTCCAGGGTCGTGGTCAACGCTCCGGCCCCCTGAAGCGCCGGGCCCGAGGGCCCCAGCAGGTCGGGACGGAAGGTCACGACGAGGAAAGCGGCGCCGATCGCCGTCGTGACCGCGGCCATCGTGAGCCACGTCCGCCCGATCCTGCGGGACGGCTGGTGATCATAAGACGATAAGCGGTCCCGCCTGGGCTTCTTGCCGCCTTTAGCTCCCTTGGTGGCCGCCGACCGCATCCTCCGCCGCTCCTCGGCGTCGATCTGCGCCACCAGCTCGTTGAAACGCTCGTCAAGGTCATCCCCGTTTGGCATGGCGTACATCGTGACCGCTTCATGACGCGGTTGGGTCACAATGCCGACCGGCGCACCGGGCGGCTACCGTGGAGGGCATGAGCAGCAAGGAGCCTCGGTGGACGCAGACGTGGCTCGGCGGGGTCCGGGCCGCCGGGGTCGATCTCGGATACCCCGGGCAGCGCCTGGGCCTGCCGGAGGAGGGCAGCGGGTCGATCGCGGGGTGGGGCCGCAGGATCGGCGCGCTCGTCATCGACTGGGTGATCTGCACGTGGGCCGTCGTGCAGCTGCTGCTGCGGATGAATCCGGCCGAGTCGCCGTGGGCGCCCATGGCGGTGTTCGCCGTGCAATACCTGATCCTGATCGGGTTCATGGGGCAGACGTTCGGGCACCGGCTGATGGGGATCCGGGTCGCCGCGATGGACGGTGGGAACCCCCGCTGGCTGCCTGTGCTGGTCCGCACCGTGCTGTTGTGCCTGGTGGTGCCCGCGCTGATCTTCGACCGCGACCATCGCGGCGTGCACGACCGCTCGTCCAACACCATGGTCGTCCGCATGTGACCGGTGAACAGAGGCATCGACTACGACACGGGGTTCCTGCCGGCCCAGGACGGTGATGATGGCGGCATGGCGTGGTGGATGGACGACTACCCACGCCTCCCGCAACGCCGGCACGTTCGTGGAGGGGCTGCGCGCTCATGTCGAGCACGGCAAGCCGGTGGCGGTGACAGAGTTCGGCACCTGCGCCTATCGGGGCGCGGGCGAGCGACGACACCCGCTGGGAGCCCAAGGAGCTCTTCCACGCCACGGCCGCTAGGTACGCGAGCAGCTGAAGATCGCCGTGCCGGGGAGATGCCGGCCGCGGAGCGGGCTCCAGCCGCCCCACACCTGCTCGTGCCCCTCCGGCCACTCCGGCTCCAGCAGCCCGGTGATCGTCAGCCCGGAGGCGGTCAGCAGGTTCACCCAGTCGGCCAGCGTCCGGTGGTGCTCGACGTACGTCGGCGTGCCGTGCTCGTCCCGTTCCACGTACGGCGTGCGGTCGAAGTAGGACCGGTCGGAGGTCAGCCCGCGCGGCCCCGGGTCGTCGGGGAACGCCCACCGGACGGGATGACTCACCGAGAACACGAAGAGGCCGCCCGGCCTGAGCACCCTGCGTACCTCGCGGAACACGGCGAGCGGGTCGGCCACGAACGGCAGCGCCCCGAACGCCGAGCACGCCAGATCGAACGCGGTGTCCGCGAACGGCAACGCCTCGGCGTCTGCCTGCACCACCGGCACGTGCAGCCCGGTGTCGAGGTCGATGCGCTGGGAGTGGCGCAACTGCCGGTGCGAGATGTCGAACGCCGCCACCTCGGCACCCTGCGTCACCAGCCACCGCGCGCACTGCGCGGCCCCACAGCCGACCTCCAGCACACGCCGCCCGCGCACCTGCCCGAGCAGGTGCGCGTCGGCCTCGTCGACGCCCTCGGGGCACCACACGAACCCGCTGTCCCGCAGGAAATCGCCGTGCTCGACCTGGTAGTCGTCCGCGTTGCCGTCCCACCAGCCGCGATTGGCCCGCGACGAAACGGACGGCACTAGCGCATCTTGGGGCCGCGCGGGATGCGGGCGCCCTTGGGCATCGGGCCCTTGGGCAGCGGCATGTTGCGCGGCAGCGAGCGCAGACGGTCCTTGACCTCGTTGACCGCGGGCTTCTTCAGGTTGCGCGGCAGCTTCATCAGATGGCGCTGCAGCTTGCCGAGCGGCACCTGCCCCTCGCCGTCACCGCACTGGATGTCGTAGATCTCGATGCCCAGCACCACCCGCGCGACCCGCTTCTTCTCGGCGGCCAGCATCTTGCCCACCCGGTTGCCCGGCCCTTCGGACACCAGCACGACACCCGGGTGGCCGACCACGAGATGCACCAGGTCCTGGTCGCGGTTGACCGCTATGGCCGGGGTGACCTGCCAGTTGCCGCGCATGCCCTGCAACACCGCGGCCGCGGCGCCGGTCTGGCCGTGGAGAATCGAGTATTGCGCCCTCTGTGCCAGCTGGCCGAACACCACCAGGCCGACGGTGAACGCGGCCAGGATGCCGATGAAGAGCGAATACCACAAATAGTCCGTGACCAGGCCGATCACAACGACCACAGCGAGCGTGCCCACCGCCGACAGGAAGACGAGCGGCATCCCCTTGGGGTTGGCCTGCTTGATGATCTGCGCGATCATACGGAGCTGCTTGATGCGCCCCGGCTTCTCTGGTTCCTCGGACTTTGCCATGCTCTGAAGGATACAAACCAACTGGTGGACTATGGGAAACGCGCCCCGGCGATTTCGCCGACGGCTAGATCTTGACGGTCGCGGACAGTCGCGGATCGGCCACGTGGCGTGCCGCCTCGATCGTGTACTCGCCCGTGACCGTGTGCCAGCCGTCCTCCCACACCTGGAAGGCTCGCTCGGGCAGGAACACGGTGGTGATCACCGTCTGCCCCGGCTCGGCCTCGACCACGTCGAACCCGGCCAGCCGCCGCTCACTCCCATCAGCGACGTAGAGCTGCACGACCTCGCGTCCCGGCCGGTCGCCGGTGTTGGTGACGGCCACGCTGACGCTGGTGCCCTCGGCGGCGATGGAGTCGTACGACCAGGTCGTGTACCCCAGGCCGTGCCCGAACCAGAACGCCGGCTCCTTCTCCGACCGGTGCCACGCCCGGTACCCGATGAACACGCCCTCCTCGTACGCCACCGCCCCGTCCACGGGCGTCACGTCGGCCACGGGAACGTCCTCCAGGCGACGCGGCCACGTCGTCGGCAGCCGACCGCTCGGCTCGGCGTCGCCGAACAGCACGTCGGCCAGCGCCGCCCCCGCCTCCTGCCCGGGGAACCAGGTGAGCAGCACCGCCGCCACCTCCCCGGCCCACGGCATCTCGACCGGCGAGCCCGAGTTGACCACCACCACCGTGCGCGGGTTGGCCGCGGCCACCGCGCGGATCAGCTCGTCCTGCCGTCCCGGCAGCCTGAGGTGCGTACGGTCGAAGCCCTCGCTCTCCACCTCCGGCGTGGTCCCGGCCACCACCACCGCCACGTCGCACTCCGCCGCCACCCGCACGGCCTCGGCCATGAGCGCCTCGTCTCCGGGGCTCGGGTCGGCGTGGCCGAGCGTGAAGGACACGACCGCCATGCCGCCGAACGCCCCCGTCGGGTGCGTCACGGTCAGCTCGTACGGCTCGCCCGCCGTCATCGGCACGCTCACTCGCCGCTCGGGCGGCGACAGGAACGCCGCGGCCGGGTCGCCCGGCAGGTCGATGCTCTCGTCGAACACGGTCTCGCCGTTCACGGTGACGGTGAAGGAGCCCACGCCGACGACGGACAGCTGGTGCTCGCCCGGCAGACCTGGCGTGTACGTGGTCACCAGGCGGACCGCCCTGAGCCGGTCGCCGTCCACGTCGGGCGGCAACTGGCCGATCCAGCGGGCCTCACCGGCGGCCAGCGGATGCTCGGCCAGCACGTCGCCCGCCTCGTCCAGGAACAGGGCCCTGGCGGGGGAGGGGATCGGGG
>NZ_VCKY01000268.1 GCF_005889735.1 Nonomuraea turkmeniaca | reverse complement strand
GCCCCACCCGCGACGCCCCGAACCCGGACCACCGGAACACGGCATACGCCCCGGCCGTGAGCGTCAAGGCGAAGCCCGCCAGGGTGACCACCGCCATCACCATCGGCCCCTGACCCAGGCCGGGAAACACCAAGGCCCCCGCGAACGGCCGGCCGAGCAGGAACCCGCCCACGGGCGGCAGGGCGGCGAGGCCCGAGACGGCGAACGCGATACCCGCGGTCGCGAGCAGGAACGTGCCAGTCGACTTCACCACGCCCCGGTAACTGCCCGCTCAGCGCGCCCCCGTGCGCGGACCGGGCAGCCGCCCAGGTCAGAGGCGCTGCGCCCGAAGCAGCCGCGCGAGCCGGAACGACGCCAGCACGCTCACGCCCAGATGACCCGACACGAGGGCGATCTGGTAGACCCGCTGGCCCGCCGTCAGATCGTGCCGGCGACGTCCCTGGCGATCAGCGACCACCCCGGCGAGCAGCCCCGTGTTGAACCCCCGGCCACCGGGAGGAAGCCCGCTGGCGACTGATGCACACGGTGAGCATCGTCCCCGATCCGGCACCTTGAGGGCGGCTGCCGGTTCTGGTTGCCACCGGCCGGAGCGACCGGCATGCGGGGTCTGCCCGAACAGCCCGGCGCGGTATTCGCTTGAAGTGCAGGCCGGCGCGTTCGGATCCATAGTTGGAAAACAGAAACCCCAGGTCAGCGACCTGGGGTTTGTCTGGTGGACGATACTGGGATTGAACCAGTGACCTCTTCCGTGTCAGGGAAGCGCTCTCCCGCTGAGCTAATCGTCCTTGTGAGGTGGCGACGGGATTTGAACCCGTGTGGACGGCTTTGCAGGCCGCTGCCTCGCCTCTCGGCCACGCCACCGAGCCGGAAGCTCCGAGCGGAAGACGGGATTCGAACCCGCGACCCTCACCTTGGCAAGGTGATGCTCTACCACTGAGCCACTTCCGCGTCCGCCCCCGTCGGGGCGACGAGAGAACTCTAGCGAATCCTGGCCGAGTCCCCAAACTGGATTACGCCCGCGCACGTCAGCTGTGGCCGCCGTTGACCGTGACACGCTGTCCCGTGATGAAGGCGCCACCGTCCGACGCCAGGAACGACACCGCCGCCGCCACGTCCTCCGGCGTGCCCATCCGGCGCAACGGCACCTCCTCCAGGTAACCGCTCTGGTCGAGTCCGGCGTGCCGCTCCACGGGGATCCAGCCGGGCGCGACGACGTTGACCGTGATGCCGTACGGGCCGAGCTCGCGCGCCCATGCCTCGGTCAGCGCGTGCTGGGCGCCCTTGGCCGCGATGTACGCCGACATGCCGGGCAGATTGCGGTCGACGACGTCGGAGCCGATCTGGATGACGCGGCCGCCGCCCCGCTCCCGCATGCCGGGCAGCACCGCCTGCACCAGCAGCGTGGGGCTCTTGACGAAGAAACGCAGCTGGTCGAGGTGCGCCTCCCAGGTGATGTCCGGCAGCGCGATCAAGGGCTGCGGGCCGGTGGCGTTGGCCACCAGCACGTCCACCGGGCCGAGCCGTCCGGTGATCCGGTCGACCAGGTCGGCCACGCCCGCCTCGTCGGTGACGTCGGCGAGGAAACCCTCGGCGGCGCCGCCGGCCGTGCGGATCTCGTCCACGACCCGCTCGACGCCGTCGGCGTCCTTGCGGGAGTTGACGGCGACGGCCAGGCCGTCCGCGGCGAGCCTGCGCGCGATCACGGCCCCCAGACCGCGGGACGCGCCGGTGACAAGGGCGACTGAGGTCATGAAAGAGACCTTAGATCAGCGGCTGACCGCCGCCTCCACCTCGAAGCGGTAGTCCTGGCCGGAGATGGCGCGGTTGTCGTCGATGACCCGCTCCGACGGCGGCTGCTCGCCTCCCATGATCGCCTCCTGCATCTTCGAGAACCGCTCGTGGGCCTCCCGAACGTAGCCGGTCCCGAGGGTGGTGTAGTCGATCTGGGTCGAGAGCAGGTCCCGCACGTAGGCCTTGTTCGGCTCGAACGTCACCGGCGGCGGCAGGGCCGGGGCCAGCACCTGGTCGGGGTCGCGGCCGTCGAACCGCTTGAACAGCTCGGCCGCGAGGCGCAGGTGCTCCAGCTCCATGCCCAGGTGCAGCTCCCAGATGTTCTTCACCTTGGGGTCGGACTCGGTCTCCATGAACGAGTAGTACAGGTAGCACTCGTTGTATTCGTGGTTGAGCAGCATCTCCCACCAGCTCTCGCCCGGATCGACGAGCGACTCGTAGTGGGTGACGTGCTCCTCCTCGATCAGCCCGATCTCCTGGTAGAGCTGGCGGGCGATCGGCTCCATGTGCATCGGCCCGACGTTCATGTAGAAGTTCATCGTCTGCTGCTCGGCCGCCATGATGGTCAGCGCGTGCAGGCGGGACAGCGGCTCGGTCCTGGTCCGGTCGTACGGCTCCCGCACGTTGTCCATGGGGTCACGATGGTGCAGGTAAGTGGGCCGTCCGGGCATGACCTCGGTCAGGTTGTCGACGATCTTCTCGGCCTTGCGGTGCTCGATCATCTCGTACAGGTTGGCGTACCGGTAGAGGTGGTCGAAGTCCTCCAGCACCCCGAACTGGTAGGCCTGCCGCAGGTACGGGTCCGGCTCCATGCGCGCGACCCACGAGGTCAGGTCCACGGCGACCTGCTCGTACGCGATCGTCGTCTCCAGCACCGAGGCGACGCCGGGCAGCAGCCAGTTGACGACCCTCTGCTGCTGGGCCTCGAGGTAGCGCACGCGGGCCAGCTGCCGCCTGAGCTCGGTGTCCGGGCAGTGGCGGGCCAGCTGGTGACTGAACAGGATCGCCTCCGTCTCGATGCCGTTCATCGTGATGATCCGGCACCGGGTGTACGGGTCGGCGTGGTCGGGGTCGATGGGCGTGACGTTCAGCTCGCGCCAGTCGCGCATCTGCTCGTCCAGCGGGATACCCCGCTCCTGCAACGGGTCGAAGGCCATGTCGCCGCCCGTACCCGGCGGCACCCCCGTGTTAAGTCCTCGAACGGCTGGGGTTCGGTAAGGAAACGCGTGCCGGCCCGGGGGCCCGGGTAAGGCGCTGACGTGGCTGAACAAGATGTGATCGAGCTCCTGATGGCTCAGCACGGGCAGATCAGGGACCTGTTCGACGAGGTCGAGCAGGCGCCGCCGGACAAGGTGGAGGCGGCCTTCGGACGGTTGACGCGGATGTTGTCCGTGCACGAGACCGCCGAGGAGGAGATCGTCCACCCGTACGCGCGCAGAAAGCTCGACAACGGGCAGGGCGTGGTCGCCGACCGGCTGCACGAGGAGAACCGCGCCAAGCGACTCCTCCTCGACCTGCACAACGACGGTGTGGACCATCCCCGGTTCTGGGAGCGTCTCGCCGAGCTGCGCACGGCCGTCCAGGCGCACGCGCGAGGCGAGGAACGGTACGAGTTCACGAGGCTGCGCGCGCACACCTCCACGGCCGAGCGGCGGGCCATGGGCGCGGCGGTGCGGGCGGCGGAGAGTCTCGCGCCGGTGCGTCCGCACCCCGGCACGGAGTCGGCCACCAAGAACCTGCTGCTGGGAACGCCCCTGGCGGTGATGGACCGGGCCCGTGAGCTGATCCGCAAGGCTCTCGGAAAGGTCTGAAGGCATCCTTCGACGCTGGGCGAAATATCGGCGTATTACTGTCGGAAGCATGGAGCACATCGCCCGAGACGCCGACATCGCGCCCGTCGCCGCCCTCATCGCGGACCCGACCCGGGCGGCCATCCTGACGGCCCTGCTCGACGGGCGGGCGCTGGCGGCCGGCGAGCTGGCCAGGGTGGCGGGCGTCAGCGCCGCCACCGCCAGCTCGCATCTGGCCAGGCTGCTCGACGGCCGGCTGGTCGACGTCGTACGCCAGGGCCGCCACCGCTACTACCGGCTGGCCGGCCACGAGGTGGCCGAGGTGCTGGAGGTGCTGGCCAGGATCAGCGCCCGCCCGCCCGTACGCTCGCTGCGCCAGTCCCGGCAGGCCAGGCTGCTGGAGGAGGCCCGCACCTGCTACGACCACCTCGCGGGCCGCGCCGGGGTGGGGCTCCTCGACGGGCTCAGGGCAGGCGGCTACTACACGGGCCACGACCTGACCGGCGCGGGGGAGCGGCTGCTTGCCGGGCTCGGCGTGGACGTGGCGGGCGCACGGCACTCGCGGCGCAGGTTCGCGCCCGAGTGCCTGGACTGGACCGAGCGCAGATCGCACCTGGGCGGGGCGCTGGGGGCGGCGGTCGCGGAGGCGCTGTTCGACCGCGGATGGTTCCGGCGCGGGAGCGTGCCCAGGGCGGTGATCGTCACCGACGAGGGCAGAGAGGGGCTGTCGGCATTGTCACCAAGTAAGGAGCTAACATCGCATACGCCGGTTACCTAGCAGCGAGAGAGACCCATCATGCGCGACAACGGAGTCGTGAACGTCGGCCCCGAGCCCCTGACCTTCCATGACGTGATCGAGGTGGCCCGCAACGGGGCCGCCGTCCGGCTCACCGACGACGCGGTGGCCGCCATGTCGGCCGCCCGCCAGCGGGTGGACGAGCTGGCCGAGAGCCCGGTGCCCGTGTACGGCATCTCGACGGGGTTCGGGGCGCTGGCCACCCGGCACATCGACCCGGCGCTGCGCACCCAGCTCCAGCGCTCCCTCGTGCGCTCCCACGCGGCCGGCAGCGGCCCCGAGGTGGAGACCGAGGTCGTGCGCGCGCTCATGCTGCTGCGCCTGCGCACGCTCGCCTCCGGCCACACCGGCATCAGGCCGAACACCGCCAAGACCCTGGCCGCCCTGCTCAGCGCCGGGGTCACGCCGATCGTGCACGAGTACGGCAGCCTCGGCTGCTCGGGCGACCTGGCGCCGCTGGCGCACGTGGCGCTCACGCTGATGGGCGAGGGCGTCGTACGCGACCAGGACGGCAAGATCCAGCCGGCCGGCGAGGCGCTCAAGCAGGCCCACATCGAGCCCGTGGAGCTGGCCGCCAAGGAGGGCCTGGCGCTCATCAACGGCACGGACGGCATGCTCGGCATGCTCGTCCTCGCCATCGCGGACCTCACCAGGCTCGTCAGGACCGCCGACGTGAGCGCCGCGATGAGCGTGGAGGCGCTGCTGGGCACCGACCGGGTGTTCGCCCCCGAGCTGCAGGCGCTGCGCCCGCACCCGGGACAGGCGCAGTCCGCTGCCAATATGACGAAAATTCTGCAGAACTCGGGCATCATGGCGAGCCACCGCGACCCGGAGGCGTGCACCCGCGTCCAGGACGCCTACTCGCTGCGCTGCGCCCCCCAGGTCGCCGGGGCCGCCCGCGACACGATCGCGCACGCCTCCACCGTGGCCGGGTGGGAGCTGGCCAGCGCCGTCGACAACCCGGCCGTGCTGGCCGACGGCCGCGTGGAGTCCAACGGCAACTTCCACGGCGCGCCGATCGCGTACGTCCTGGACTTCCTGGCCGTCGTGGCCGCCGACCTGGCGTCGATGTCCGAGCGCCGTACCGACCGGTTCCTGGACGTGGCGCGCAACCACGGGCTGCCTCCGTTCCTGGCCGACGACCCCGGCGTTGACTCCGGGCACATGATCGCCCAGTACACGCAGGCCGCGATCGTCTCCGAGATGAAGCGGCTGGCCGTGCCCGCGAGCGTGGACTCCATCCCCAGCTCGGCCATGCAGGAGGACCACGTGTCCATGGGCTGGTCGGCCGCGCGCAAGTTGCGCAGGTCGATCGACGGCCTCACCCGGGTGCTGGCCGTCGAGGTCCTCACCGCCGCCCGCGCGCTCGACCTGCGTGCCCCGCTGGAGCCCGCGCCCGCCACCGCGGCCGTGGTCCGGGCGCTGCGGGAGACCGTGCCCGCCCCCGGGCCCGACCGGTTCCTGGCGCCGGAGATCGACTGCGCCGTGCGCCTGGTGGCCGACGGGGGCGTGGTGGCCGCCGCCGAGTCGGTCACCGGCCTCCTGGACTGAGCGCCACGATCAGGTCCACCTCCAGCAGCAACCCGGGCATGAACAACTTCGACACCTCCACGGTGGTGCTGGCCGGGGGAGTGCCGGTGATGTACTTGCGGCGCACCGCGCCGTACTCGGCGCGGGCGTCCATGTCCGTCAGGTACGTCCTGATGAACGCGATGTCGCCGAACGTGGCGCCCTGATCGGCCAGGATGCGCGCGATGACCTGCCCGCCCTCCACATGCTCCACGACAGAGGTCAGGTCCCGGCCGCCGTACCCGGCCGCCCGCGCCTCCTGCAGCCGCGTGCGCGCCGCCGTGGCCAGCGACCCGCCGTCCCAGGCCCCCAGCTCCAGGTCCTTGACCGCGTGCGCCAGCGAGTACCGGGTCTCCTCCGAGGGCACGCGCAGCCGCTCGGCCAGCACGCCCAGCGGGGTGCCCGACAGCACGTCGATCAGCGCCTCGCGGTCCACGCCGTGTGCGCGGCCGTACGCGTACGTCTCGGCCAGCAGCACCTGCGCGGGCACCATCGCGCTCATCACGGCGATCTTCATGGCCGCGCCCGACCCCAGCGGCCCCAGCTCGCGCACGGACCCGAACACCGACAGGACCTCACGGCAGCCCGACAGATCGCCGCCGGCCAGCACGGTCAGCGTGCCGTCCGCGGCGGGGCCGACGCCGCCCAGCACCGGCGCGTCCACCAGCCCCACCTCGGCCGGCAGCAGCGCCCGCAACTCGTGCACCGCCTCCGGGCCGATCGTGGACATCTCGACCACCGTCGCGCCAGGCCGCAATCCCGGCAGCGCCGCCGTCAGCACCTCGCGCACCGCGGCCGGGTCGCTGAGCATCGTGATGACCAGGTCCGCGCCGGCCACCGCGGTAGCCGCGGGCACGCCGGTCCCGCGCCGCCACGTCGTCACCTTGTGCCCGGCCGCCACGAGCCGCCGGGCCATGGGGGCGCCCATGCGTCCCTGTCCGAGAAAAGCAATCATGCGCCCCAGTACATCCGGATGCGTGGTATTCCACCACCGACTAGATTGCATGGCAGCCATGCTTGACGCGAATACCCTCCTCCTCTTCCACGAGGTGGCCGAGACCGGCTCGTTCACCGCCGCCGCCGAGTCGCTCGGATACACCCAGTCGGCGGTCTCGCGCCGCGTCGCCGCGCTGGAACGCGACGCCGGCGGGCCGCTCTTCGAGCGCCGGGCCCGCGGGGTACGCCTGACGCCCGCCGGCGTCGCCCTCGGCGGCCCGCCGTCGAGCTGCGCCTGGTCGAAGACCTCACCGGCCGGCTGATGGAGCGGCTGCGCGCGGGGGCGCTCGACGTGGCCGTGATCAGCGACTACCCGGCGGGGCTGCCCGCCGACGCGCCCCGTACCGTGCTGCTGCGCGAGGACCGGCTGTTCGTCGCGTTGCCCGCCGGCCACCGGCTGGCCGGCGGCGCCGATGTGGACCTGCGTGACCTGGCCGAGGAGACCTGGATCGAGGCGGCCCCGCGCGGCCAGCCCACCCTGCTCGTCACCGCGTGCGCCGCCGCCGGGTTCACGCCGCGCAGCGGGCTGCGGGTGGCCGGATGGGCGGGCAAGTTCGGATGCCTCGCCGCCGGCCTCGGGGTGACGCTCGTGCCGGAGCTCGCCGCGCGGGCCGTACCGCCCGATCTGGTGCTGCGACCGCTGCGCGGGATGGCGCCGGTCCGCAAGGTGTACGCGGCCCTGCCCGAGGAGCCACTGCCCGCGGCGCTGGAGTTCGTCGAATTGCTGGGACAATGGGAGGCGTGTACGACGGCTTCGCCTACTTGGGGCACACCCTCGCCACCGGGCTGCGGGACGTGACCTCCGACCTCGCCGCGCTCGACGGCGAGGGCTGGTGGGCCGTGGTCGTCGACTACGAGGGCAAGGTGACGTGCGCCCGGTTCGACCAGGTGCGCCAGGCGCCCCTGCCCCGGCCGGCCGCTCCCTGGCACGGGCCGCACCAGGGCCAGTGGCGCAGCTCGCTCGACCGGGCCGCGTACGAGCACGGCGTGCGCGCCATCCGCGACTACATCGAGCAGGGCGAGGTCTACCAGGCGAACCTGTGCCGGATCCTGACCGCGCCCGTCCCGGCGGACGCCGACCCGCTAGCCCTGGCCGCCAAGCTCGCCGTCGGCAACCCCGCCCCCTACGGCGGCGTGTTCCAGGTGCCCGGGCTCAGCGTGGTGTCGGCCTCGCCCGAGCTCTACCTGTCGCGCCACGGCGACGTCGTGGAGTCCAGGCCGATCAAGGGCACCGGCGCGACCGCCGGCGACCTGCTCGACAAGGACTACGCGGAGAACGTCATGATCGTCGACCTGGTCCGCAACGACCTGGGCAGGGTCGCGGCCGTCGGCTCCGTCGAGGTGCCGTCGCTGTGCGCGGTCGAGGCGCACCCCGGCCTCGTCCACCTCGTCTCCACCGTGCGCGCCCGGCTGGCGCCCGGGGCGGGCTGGCCGGAGTTGTTCGCCGCGACGTTCCCGCCCGGCTCCGTCACCGGCGCGCCCAAATCGTCGGCGCTGCGCATCATCAATGAGCTCGAACCAGCACCTCGCGGCCCGTACTGTGGGGCCCTGGGCTGGGTCGACGCCGACCAGGGCAAGGCGGCGCTGGCCGTCGGCATCAGAACATTCTGGATCTCGGCACTGGACCACGGTCAAGGGGAGATCCGGTTCGGCACGGGAGCGGGCATCACGTGGGGCAGCGACCCCAGGCGCGAATGGCTCGAGACCGAGCTCAAAGCAGCCAGGCTCATCGCACTGGCGTCCACAGGAGGAAATGTATGAACATCCCTGTCTGGGTCAACGGGGAGCTGATCGACCCCGCGCGTGCCACTGTCTCGGTGTTCGACCACGGGCTGATGGTCGGCGACGGCGTGTTCGAGACCATCAAGATCGTGAACGGGCGGTCGTTCGCCCTCACCAGGCACCTCGACCGGCTCAAGCTCTCCGCCCAACGCATGGACCTGCCCGAGCCCGACCTCGAGGCCATCGCCGAGGGCATCGGCAAGTGCCTGGCGGCCGCGCCCGCCTGGGAGCTGGGCCGCATCCGCGTCACCTATACCAGCGGCCCCGGCCCGCTCGGCTCCGACCGCGGCGACCAGGGCACCACCTCCGTCGTCATCGTGGACGAGCAGAAGCCGTTCCCCGCCACCGCCAACGTCGCCGTCGTCCCCTGGCCCCGCAACGAGCGCGGCGCCCTGTCCGGGGTCAAGAGCACCTCGTACGGCGACAACGCCAAGGCCCTGCTGCACGCCAAGAAGCGCGGCGGCGGCGAGGCGATCTTCGGCAACCTCGCCGGCAACCTCTGCGAGGGCACCGGCTCCAACATCTTCATCGTCCGCGACGGCCGCCTGCTCACCCCCACCCTGGAGTCCGGCTGCCTGGCCGGCGTCACCCGGGCGCTGGTCCTCGAATGGTGCGGCGGCGAGGAGACCGACGTTCCGCTGTCGGCCCTGTACGAGGCCGAGGAGGCGTTCCTCACCTCCACTACCCGCGACGTCCAGCCGATCAAGCTGGTGGACGACACCGAGCTGCCGATCGCGCCCGGCCCGATCACCGCCAAGGCGATGCGGGTCTTCGCCGAGCGCTCCGCCGCCGACCTCGACCCGTGATCCTCTTATCCGGGGCCCGCGGCACGCGGCGGCTCCGCGCCCGCCACCTCGGGGCCGCCGCCACTGCCACCTCACGCCCGCGGGCGTCCGACTGGTGGGCGTTCGACTGGCGGGCGTCCGAACGGCGGGCGTCCGAACGGCGGGCGTCCGACTGGTGGGCGTTCGACTGGCGGGCGTCCGAACGGTGGGCGTCCGAACGGCGGCGTGTCGGGTGGCGGCGCGTATGAGCGGGGAGGGCGGTGCCGCGCCGATGCCGCCGATTTCGGAAATGGGCGCCATCGTCACCGTGGAGCGGGTGCTCGCCCGCACCCCGGCCCTCGCCGTCCGCCTGCCGATGATCCAGGCGTACGCCACCGGCTGCCTGCTGAACCTCGATGTCGTGGCCCGCAACGCCACCGCCCCCCGCAGCCTGGCGTTGCAGCTCGACTCGGCGTTCTCCGGTGAGGAGAGCACGTCGCTGCACGTCACGCTCCACTATCCGGACGGCGTCCATGTGGACTCCGGCAAGGACCACGACTGCGCGCCGCCGAGCCTCTCCTGGTTCCCCGGAGGGGTCCGCGGCGACGCGTCGTTCACTCTTTACCAGATGCCCTTGTGGTTGTTCCCGCTGCCGCCGCCCCAGGATTTCCTGCTGACCGTGGAATGGGGGTGGGCCGGCATCGCACCCGAGTACGTGTGGCTCGACGGCGCCGCCATCGCGGAGGCGGCGGCGCGGTCGGCGCATTCCTGGCCTAAGTAGGCGCCACAGCCTCAGTAGCTCTTCTGGGTCTGGACGTTGAAGTCGTCCATCCTGACCTTCTTGGCCGGGTCCGTGAGCGGGTCCTTGATCTCCAGGACGTCCAGGCCCTCGGTGATGTCGCTGGAGTAGATGTAGCCGTTGTAGTAGTACGCCGACCAGGAGCCGGCGATGACGTTGCCCTTGACCGGGCCGCGCTCGAAGTAGCCGATCTCCTTGGGGTTCGCCGAGTCGGTGAAGTCCCAGATGGACACGCCACCCTGGTACCACGACTGCACCATGATGTCCTTGCCGGGCACCGGGATCAGCGAGCCGTTGTGCGCCACGCAGTTCTCGTTCGGCCGCTGCTCCCGCGGGATCTTGAAGTAGCCCCGCCTCTCCAGCTGTCCGTTGACCAGGTCGTAGACGGCGTTGGCGCCCTTCGTGACCGGCGTGTTGCGGTCGCAGGTGGCCTGGCCGCCGCCGCCGAGCTCGTCGCTGAACACGACCTTCGTCCCGTCGTTGTTGAACGTCGCCGAGTGCCAGATCTGGAAGTTCTCGGTGTCGGTGAGCTGCTGCAGCACCTTCGGATTGACCGGGTCGGAGATGTCGAGCAGCACGCCGTCGCCGAAGCAGGCGGCCGCGGCCAGCTTCTTCTCCGGGTAGGCGGTGATGTCGTGGCAGCCGGAGGCGAGTTGGGAATGCTGGCGCTCAGGGAAGATATCCGGCTTCGCTACGACTTTTGCGGATTGGGGCGACGATAGCGGGACTTCTACGATCTGGATGAGCTCGTGCGGTGCGGGGCAGGTCTCCGAGTCGGGCTCGGGGCCGGGCGAGGAGACGTACACGTACAGGCTGTCCTGGCCGGGGACCATCGTGTGGGTGTGCGAGCCGCACTCGGTCTGGACGGCGCCCACGTACTTGGGGCTCTTCTTGTTGCTGACGTCGAAGATCCGCAGGCCCTCCCAGGACCGGTCGTTCTGGTTCGCGTCGCACTCCGGGCCGCCGATCGGCTCGTCGATGGACAAGATCAGCAGATTGTCGTAAATCGTGACGTCGTTCTGCTGCCCCGGGCAGGACACTTGGCTCACGACCTGCGGCTTCCTCGGGTCCGTGATGTCGTAGATGGAGAAACCGCCGAAGTTCCCCACGTACGCATAGTCGCCCTGGAAGGCCAGGTCCGTGTTGATGTCGTCCATCCCGGTGAACGGGGCGGTCTTCGGCACGTGGGCCACGTGCTCGACGTTGTCACTCATCATGACGCCGCCGGCCGTGCCCGTGACAGTGGCAGCTGGAGCGCTGGTCTCCTGCAGTGTGGACGCGGGTGTCGCCGGTGGCTCCTCCAGCGCCAGCGGGCCGCCCGCGCACGCGGAGGCCAGCAACAATGCCGTACACACCACCGCTCCGCGCAACTTTGCAGAGATCAACGCATATCCCCTTTGTCTCGTAGTTCAGTATGGAAGCTATGTCAGCAGGTTCATGGCCGCGCACGGTCTTCGTCACAGTTATGGTTACTTTTGCCGTGGCTGCCTGCTCTCAGCAGCCGGTCCACCAGAGCGGGCCGGTCGGCACGGACGCGCCCGTCGTGGTGCCGGGCAGTCCCGGGGCCCCGGCCCGTACGGCGACTCCGGGGGAGCGGATCGGGCAGCCGCCGAAGGCGGCGGTGGCCTCGGACGTACGTTTCGCGGAGGCAATGATCCCCCACCACCGCCAGGCACTGGAGATGACCTCCTTAGTGAACGACCGGACCACCACGCCGGTGATCCGCGCGGTCGCCCGCTCCATCACGGCCGCCCAGACCCCGGAGATCAAGGCTATGACCGCCTGGCTCACCGAGTTGGGCCGCCAGGCACCGACCGGCCACGAGCACGATCAGGCGGCGAGCTTCGGGATGGCCACAACACAGGAGCTCAACGCGCTGCGCGCCGCCCGCGGAACCACCTTCGACCGCCTGTTCCTGCAGCTGATGACCAGACACCACCAGGGCGCGGTGAAGATGGCGGGCGAAGAGCTGACGAACGGGCGCGACCAGCGTATGCGGATGCTCGCCAAGGACGTGTACTCGGGCCAGAGCATAGAGATCGCCCGAATGAACAAGGCCCTGGAATCGTTGCCCGCCTAGCCACCGAAAGAGAAGATAGCTGCTGAAAGGGAAGATCGATCTGAAAAGGGATGATCGTCCTCGAAAAGTGGAGACCGCCCTCGAAAAGGAGATCGTCCTCGAAAGGGAACCCGGCCCTCAAAACGGAAACGGCCCCGCCCGTCGTGCGGGCGAGGCCGTCCGTGTGCCTAGGGGGAGTTGGTCAAGAGGGCCACAGCATGTTCGTCAGCTCGGCGTCCAGATCCATGAAGTCGGTCTCACGCCCCGCCGGCACCTTCTCGTAGGTGCGATGCAGGAACTCGGTCAGCGGCGCGAGGGGCACTTCGAAGAGCGCCTGCCCGAACGGCGACGTGAGGCTGATGTGGAGCGTGCGCTCGCCATCGGCACGAGCCGGCCACACCTGTACGTCGCCGTCGCCGACACGCCTCACGATGCCCACGGTCAGCAACTCGCGGGCGAAGATCCACTCGACCGGCTCGTCGTTCCCTACGTGGAAGGCCATGCGGATGGCGTACGGATCGTCGGCTGTGTAACTCAGTCCGGCGAGCAGGGGGACGGTAGTACGGTCGGGGACCACAAGCCGAAGGCCAAGCTCGGCGGAGACGGTGGTGCTGTTCATCGTCAGCCAAACCTTTTTCGTCGTAGGTCCCCTCTTCGGGGCTTTCACTGCTCTGCGGACTTCGTCCTGAGCTATGACGCGGAACGAAGAAACCTGTAGGAAAGATTCCGCCTCAGGGGCCTTCTGTAACGCACATCACAGCTGGACATTTAGGCATCTACCAGGCTAAACGGCATCAATCGGGTCGTATTTGCAAGGGTTTTGCGTCCTGTGGAGCCTGCCCCGGCGCGCCGACCATGAACGTTTCTGCGAAAAGATCACGATCGGCTCCTTCCGGAGTCCACCCGCATCTTGGCCTGGCCGTCGTCCTCGATCGCGCGCTGCCCGTCGACCAGCAGCCGGGTCTCGCTCAGCTCCAGGGCGATGCCGTCGGCGCAGACCT
>NZ_VCKY01000267.1 GCF_005889735.1 Nonomuraea turkmeniaca | reverse complement strand
GGGCGGGCGAGAACAGGTCGGAGCCGGTGTAGAGCATCCCCGTGGCCGGACCCGACGGCGGCGGGCCGGGCGGCATCGAATAGTCCGCGCGCTGGAGCGGCATGCCCTGATCCGGGCGCTGCGGCGGCATGTCCTGTTGCTGGTGCGGGGCGCCGTTCATGATGTAACCGGTGGCGGGGCCGGCGGCCGACGGGGGCGCCATGCGGGCGGCGTAGTCGACCTGCTGGTCCCCCGCCCGGTACTCGGCCACCAGATCACCCAGCCCGGCCGGCCTGCGCGGCGGGGCCTGCGGCAGGTCCGCGGCCGGCACGGGCTCGGGCATGGCCCCGCGCCCTCGCTGGCCACGCTCGCCGGCCGGCATCGGCTGCTTCACAAGGTCTCCTCGCTTGTCGTCGAAGTCGTCCTCGTCGTCGTCCTCGTACGGCGCCAGCGGCCGCAGCACGACGTACCAGATCGCCGCCCCGGCCACGGCCAGCAGGGCCGTGGTGAACAGCGGCGGCACCGTGAACCTCAGCGCGCCGACGAGCGCGATCCCCGACGGGACGATGACCAGGGACGCGTGCAGGTTGTCGGTGTCGTACTCGTCGCCGCTGCGCCACTTGAGCGCCGCGACCACGAGCATGGCCAGCATGATCAGCACCGAGATCGCGTGCACGCCGATCAGCAGATAGCCGGGGACAAGACCCCAGACGGCCGATCCCGCGGGCAGTGTCTTGCCCATCTCGGTCGTCTTGAGCGGGTCGAAGATCATGATCGTGCCCGCGACGATGGTCAGCGCGATGCCCATCAACCACGCGAGGAACCGCGGCGGCACCCGCTCGGCCAGCAGCTGGATCATGCCGATCGCGAGCCAGATCGGCGCCAGCATCGACCCCGTCACCTGATAGATCCGGAACGTGACCGGCCCGAACCCCATGAGGTAGCCGACGGCGATCACGCCCAGTGACAGGCACAGCGCCACGGCCGCGACCGCCCAGGCGATCAACCACCCCTCGGGCTCGTCGCGCAACCGTCTGATCAACGCACCGGCCGCGAAGGCGGCGAGGAGCGCACCGGCAAGACCTATGACAGCAACGAGGATCTCCATGGTGACTCCAATGCTGCCGGAGGATGCCTCCCAGCCGGTAGCCGATGACGGAACGGGTACGACAGGTGAGCCGGGTTGACCGGTTCACAGCAGGTAGGGGACTGCGCGCCTACACGGTATCCGCCGATTACACCTAGTCATGCATGCACTCAGCGGATTGTGGAATTTCCGGTTGATTTCTAGAGTGTTCGAGCACGCCGCACCCCTTACCCCTAGGGATACCGGATGCCTGACTCGTCGCCGTTCGCCGGGCTGCTCGCGCCAGCGGTCGCTGGACCTGCCCCGACGGGCGAGCTCGCCGTGCGCCCAGAGGCGCCCGGCGCCGGACGGGTGCCCGGCGACGCAGGCGGGGACGAACGCGTGCCGGACGACGTGCGCACGCTCGTGATGCACGCCAAGAACGGATGCACGGAGTCTTTTGGCACGCTCTATGACCGCTACGTGGACCTGGTCTACCGCTACATCTACTTCCGTGTCGGCTCCCACCAGCTCGCCGAGGACCTGACCAGCGAGACCTTCCTGCGGGCGCTCCGCAGGATCGCCGACTTCACCTGGCAGGGCCGGGACTTCGGCGCTTGGCTCGTGACCATCGCCAGGAACCTGGTGGCCGATCACTTCAAATCGGGGCGGTACCGGCTCGAGATCCCCACCGGGGAGATCCTCGACGTTCCGCTGGACGGCTCCCACATCCCGGAGAACGCCGTGGTCACGGCCATCATCAACGACCGGATGCTGCGTGCCGTCCGGGACCTCAATCCCGAACAGCAGGAATGCGTGGTCCTGCGCTTCCTGCACGGCCTCTCGCTCGCGGAAACCGCGCTGATCATGGGGAAGAAGAGTGGAGCGATCAAAGCGCTGCAGTTCCGTGCCGTACGCGCGCTCGCCCGGGCGCTCAAACACGACCTGGCGTAACCTCCCCCGTCCACCCCTCGTTAGGCAGGTGTCAAGGCCATAGGGAGCTGCCATGAGTAGGGCGCGCAGGCGGCGGGAACGCGTGCTCGAGCACCTCGCGGAGCTGCGACGGCTGCCGATCGGCGGCGCGCCGGAGCCGGACTTCCGCGCCCGGCTGCGCGCGGAGCTGCTCTCGGGCGCCCTCGCAGCGGAGCGGGCACACTCTGCCGCACCCAAGCACGCGCGCCGCCGCCCGGCGCGCAGGCGGCCGCTGCTGTCCCATCTGGCCACGTTCGGTCTGGCGGCGGCCATGATGGTCTCGGCGTTCGCCACGTACCAGGCGGTGCCGGGTGACTCGCTCTACCCGCTCAAGCGCGCCGCCGAGAGCACGCTCGTACGCCTCAGCGCCGACGACGCCGAACGCGGCGAGCGGGAGCTGGACTCGGCCAAGACCCGCGCCAAGGAGGTCGCCACCCTGCTCGGCTCGTCCGACAACCCCCCGCTGGTCGGCGAGACGCTCGAAGAGATGGAGAGGTCCACGCGGTCGGGCATCAGCAGGCTGGAACGGGCCGAGCCGCGCTCACCGAAGATCGAGAAGTTCGCGCGCGACCAGAGGGGCGTCGTCGGGCCGATGCTCCCGCGGCTCAGCGAGGACCAGCAGACCCAGGCGGAAGGCTATCTGCACTACATCGAGGGGCTGGCCGCCCCACAGTAAGCTGAGGCCCATGTGGCGGCTAATTCGACGACAACACGAGGTGGAGCCCCGGGCCGCCGGCGAGGCCGCGGCAGAGGCGGCTGTCACCGTCGCACCGGTCGAGCCGGACCTCCAGGCGGCGGCCTTCTTCGACGTCGACAACACGATGATGCGCGGCGCCTCCATCTACCACTTCGCCAGAGGGCTGGCCACCCGCGGCATGTTCACCACGTCCGACCTGTTCAAGTTCGCGGTGGGGCAGGCGGTGTTCCGGCTGCGGGGCAACGAGAACCCTGAGCACATCGCGGTGGCGCGGGAGACCGCGCTGGCGTTCGTGGCCGGCGCCAAGGTCGACGACGTCGTACGCCTCGGCGAGGAGATCTACGACGAGGTCATGGCCGACCGCATCTGGGGCGGCACCCGGGCGCTCGCCCAGGGCCACCTCGACGCCGGTCAGCGCGTCTGGCTGGTCACCGCCACGCCCGTGGAGCTGGCCAGGGTCATCGCGCAACGCCTCGGCCTGACAGGGGCGCTCGGGACGGTGGCCGAGACCAGCAACGGCATCTACACCGGGCGGCTCGTCGGCGACCTCCTCCACGGCCCGGCCAAGGCCGAGGCGGTCCGGGCGCTGGCCCGCCGCGAAGGCCTCGACCTGACCCGGTGCACCGCCTACAGCGACTCGGCCAACGACCTGCCCCTGTTGTCGCTGGTCGGGCAGGCGGTGGCCATCAACCCGGACAGTGAGCTGCGGGAGCACGCCAGGAGACACGACTGGCCCATCAAGGACTTCCGCACCGGCCGCAGGGCGACCCTGACGGCCCTGCCCATCGCGGCCGGCGTGGGCGCCGTCGCCGGCGGAGTCGCCGCCGCCGTCGCCCTCCGCCGCCACTACCGCACCCAACGCTGACCGGCGTTACTTCAGGGACTTGAAGAGCTTGGCCGCCTCCGGTTGTTTCCACTGGAGGCGATTCTTGTCCTCGGCATACGGCTCCCACGGAATCGTGACGAAGCCCAGCTTGGTCTCCGAAAGCTCCGTGGCCAGCTCGTACATGGACTCCAGGTTCAAATCGGTCTTGACCGACTTGCGCACCTCCCCGAGCAAGGACTTGAGCCGAGCCGGATCGTTCAGCATCGTCATGGACTTCTTGAGCATGGCGAACACGAGCTGGTGCTGACGCCTGATCCGGCCGATGTCGGAACCGTCGCCGTGATAGCGCAGCCGAGCGTAGCCGAGCGCCGCCTCCCCGTTGAGCACCTGCTTGCCGGCCGGCAGCTTCAGCTTGGCCTTGGGGTCGTCCACCGGCTTCGCCACGGTGACCTCCACGCCTCCAAGCGCATCCACGATGCCCTTGAAGCCCGCGAAGTCCACCTCCACCGTGTGCTGGATGGGCAGCCCGGTCAGCTTCTCCAGCGTCTTCCTCAGGCAGGACGCCCCACCCGCGTTGTACGCCGCATTGATCATGTCCTTTCGGCCCGGGTGCCCCGAGCATGCGGGGATCGTCACCATCGAGTCGCGCGGCACGCTGACGGCCGTGGCCCGGCTCCGGTCGGCCGGCAGGTGCACGATGATGATCGTGTCGGACCGTTTCCCCGCGGCGGTCATCTGAGGGCCGTAGCGGGCGTTGCCCTCGCCCTCCCGCGTGTCCGACCCGATCACCAGCACGTTGCGGGTGCCGCTCATGTCCACGGCCTGCGACCCGGCGGGGGGCGTGGCGGTGTGCCTGTCGGCGATCAGCACGGTGGGCACGGCGACCGCGGTGGCCGTGGCGGCGGCCACGAGCCCGGCGGTCCACCAGGTCGCCCACAGGCGCCGCGGCCGGCCGCCCCGCAGCAGGCGGTCCCGCTGGCGGGCGAGCGTCGCGGGCGGATCGTGCTCCAGCTCCCCGCCGAGGTCGCGGAGCAGCTTCAGGTCGTCCATCGTCACTCCTCCTCCATGGGGTTGGCGTCGCCGAGCGCGGCACGTACCTTCCGCCTGCCCCTGTTGAGGCGGGAGCGCACGGTTCCGACGGGGATGCCGAGCGCCTGCGCGACCTCCTCGTACGTGAGATCGCCCCAGGCGATCAGCAGCAGGACGTCACGGTCCTTGGCGGGCAGGGCCGCCAAGGCGCCGGCCAGCTCGGCGCGTACGGCCTGAGCGGTCACGCCGGCGGCCACCCGGTCGGCGGGCGACTCGATGTCGGAGTCGACAGGGGCGCGCAGGAGGGCGCGGTAGCGGGCGGCCTCCTTGCGGTGATGCCGCGAGATGAGCTTGGTGAGGATGCCGAAGAGCCACGGACGGGCGTCTTCGTACGCCAGGTCGTAGCTCTTCCTGCGGGAGAAGGCGACCAGGAACGTCTCACCGACGAGGTCTTCCGCGGGCTCGGGACCGAGCCGTTTGGAGACGTACCGGTAGAGCATGGCGGAGTAGCGGTCGAATAACTCAGCGAACACCTCGGGATCGGTCCACGAAGCGCATACGAGCTCCGAGTCCGCACCCCGGGTGGCGGCTTGCAGGATCATCTCCGCCCTTCTGTAGGGGGATCGGTCACCGATGTCTTGCCACAACCCGCCACAAAGGTTCACAGCTCCTTGAGGAAGCCTCCGTCGATGGCGAACTCGGCGCCCGTCGTGCTGGCCGACCGCGGCGAGGCCAGCAGGGCGACCATGTCCGCGATCTCCTGCGGGTGCACCAGACGCCCGGTGACCAGCTTCATCATGTCAGGCGCGACCCGGGCGACGATGTCCTCCTTGGAGGCCCCGGCCATGCCGCCGATGACCTCGGCGGCCCCGCCCTCCTTGGTCCACCAGTGGGTGAGCACGGGCCCGGGCGAGATCGTGTTGACCCGGATGCCCTGCGCGCCGAACTCCTCCGACACGGCCTTGCCGACGTGGTTGAGCGCTGCCTTGGCCGCGCCGTAGTCGACGTTCATGGCGCCGGGCTGCCGGGCCGAGCCGCTGGAGATGTTGACGATCGAGCCGCCACCCCGTTCGATCATGACGGGCACGGCGGCGCGGATCATGCGTACGGCCGAGAACAGGTTGAACTCGAACATCGCCTGCCAGTCCGCATCGCCGGGCGTCATGAACCCGACCCGCGGCAACGTCACCCCGGGCGGCGGCCCGCCGGCGTTGTTGACGAGGATGTCCACGCCGCCGTACTCCTCCACCGCGCGCGCGATGACCCGCGCCGGCGCCTGCGGGTCCATGAGGTCGACCGCGACGTGCGTCGCTTTGGCGTCGACCGGCGTACGGGAGGCGGCGACCACGTACGCGCCCTCGTCGGCCAGCGTGCGGGCGACGGCGAGGCCGATGCCCTTGGACGCGCCCGTCACGACGGCGACGCGGCCGGAAAGCTCGAGATCCATGAGGTTGTCCCCTTCGGTGTTCAACGGCGAATCGCTCAGAGAACACCGGGGACGCCCCGCCGGTTGCACTAGAGGAACGGCGGGAAGGCGTGCCCTCTGCGCAGCCGCAGCTCGTTGAGCAGCTGCTGGATCACCTCGCGTACGTGGTCTGTGAGGTTGAACACCAGCATCGGGTCGTCGGCCGCCGACGGCTCGAACTCGTCGGTGCGGATCGGCTCGCCGAACTCGATCATCCACTTGGACGGCAGCGGCACCAACCCGAGCGGCCCGAGCAGCGGGAAGAACGGCGTGATCGGCAGGTAGGGCACCCCGAGCGTCCTGGCCAGGAACTTCAGATCCCCGATCTTCGGGTAGATCTCCTCGGCGCCCACGATCGCGGTGGGCAGGATCGGCACTCCGGCGCGGATGGCCGACGCCACGAACCCGCCGCGGCCGAACCGCTGCAGCTTGTAGCGCTCGGTGAACGGCTTGCCGACGCCCTTGAAGCCCTCGGGGAACACCCCGACCAGCTCACCCTTGCGCAGCAGGCGGTCCGCGTCCTCGCGGCAGGCCAGCGTGTGGCCGGTCTTGCGGGCCACGTGGCTGAGCAGCGGCAGCTGGTAGACCAAATCGGCGCCGAGCAGCCGCAGCGGCCTGCCCACGTCGTCGTGCATGGCCACCTGGAGCATCAGCGCGTCGACCGGTAGCGTGCCGGAGTGGTTGGCGACGACCAGCGCGCCGCCCTCCTCGGGCACGTTCTTCAACTGGACCGTCTCCACCCTGAACCAGTGGTTGTAGAGCGGCCTGACCAGCTCCAGGAAGATCTTGTCCGTCAGCTCGGCGTCGTAGCCGAACTCGTCGACCTCGTAGTCGCCGCTGACGCGCCTGCGGAGGAAGGACAGGAGCTTGGCCAGCGGCTCAGGCTCCGGCTGCTCGAAGGACGGGGCAGCGCTGATCGGGATCACGCGCGCGTCGCCCTCTTCGCTGGAAACGCTCAACTCGGCACACCTCCGAACGGGTGCAGGCCACGCGAACGCAAGAAGTCGTCATAGGCCGCCCCCGTCGTGAACTTGGGCTTCCAGCCGAGCTCGGCCTCCAGCCTGGAGGTGTCGACAGCACGGCCATGGCTCATCAGCCTGAGCTGCTCGGGTGAGTACTCGACCAGCCCGATCCTGCGCGCGCTGTTGCCCAGCAGCTTGAACGCGGGCGATGGCAGCGGCAGCGACACCCGCCCCGCCCGCCTGGCGCACTGCGACAGCAGCAACACGCCGGCCCCGGCCACGTTGTACGTGCCGGGGTGATCCTCGGTCGCCATCCGGCGCAACACCTCGACCGCGTCGTCCTCGTGGACGAACTGCAGCCGTGGGTCGAAGCCGAACACGGTCGGCAACACCGGCTGGGTGAAATAACGCGTCAGCGGCGAGTCCACGCCTGGACCCATGAAGTTGGCGAAGCGCAGCAGAGACACCGTCACGTCGGGCCGACGCCGGGCGAAGCCGCGTACGTAACCCTCGACCTCCACCGCGTCCTTGGCATAGCCGTGGCTGGGGCCGTCATGCGGCTCCAGGTCCTCGGTGAACACCGCGGGATCCCGTGGAGACGAGCCGTAGACGGCCGTAGTGGAGCGGACCACCACGCGCCGCACGATCGCCGACCTCTGGCAGGCGCCGAGCAGCTGCATGGTGCCGATGACGTTGTGCTCCTTCATGGCAGCCCTGCCACCGCTCCGCGAGGGAGCGCTGACCAGGCTCATGTGCACAACGGTGTCGATGTCCGCAGCCGCGATCACCTGAGCGATGTCGGGGCTGCGCAGATCCACCCGGACGAACTCCGTCCGGCCAAGAGAGATGCCGCCGTCCCGCGTCAACGAGGGGGGCGGCACGGTGTCGACTCCTATGACACGGCTGATGTCCGGGTCCGCAGCAAGAACGCTCGCCACCCGGGCGCCGATGTGGCGCGAGACCCCGGTGACGAGCACGGTGTGGGTCATCAGCGCCTCGCAGCTGCGTTGGTTACTTCTTGTTACGCCGCTGGATGCGCGTCTTCTTGAGCAGCTTGCGGTGCTTCTTCTTGGCCATCCGCTTGCGGCGCTTCTTGATAACAGAGCCCACGGGACCCCCTGGTGCTGGTAGCAAGTCTGATCGGAGTGCGAGCGCACACCGGCTCACAGACTACCGGCGATCCACGGTAGATCGCCCCTTGGGGGGTGAGAGCCCGGCCGCGTTTCGCCGCGGCCGGGCCTCTCCCGCGACAGCACTCACGGCGTGACCATCCACGTCGCTACGTCAACCTGCCTCGATGTAGGCCTCCCGAAGATAGTCGTGTACGGCCTGCTCGGGCACTCTGAACGACCGGCCTACCCTGATGGCCGGGAGCTCGCCGGAGTGTACGAGCCGGTACACCGTCATCTTGGACACCCTCATGACCGTCGCCACTTCTGCGACGGTCAGGAACTTCACCTCGCTGAGAGGTCTTTCGCCTGCACCCATCGGACGCCTCTTCCGCACGTGTTTCCGGGTTATCCCCACTGGTGCCATTGCTCACGCACGTGTACTGCCGTCAGCGTAAGTCGGGACTCCGAGTGCGCAAACCCCCTATTTTCTCTCTGGACGGAGCCACGTGTCAGCCGAACCAGCAAAATCGCTGGCCAGCAGCCGGGCCGAGCACCTGACTCGGACGTTGGAACTGTCCAAGTTGCCACACATAAGAGTCGCCGGAGCCCCATCAAAAGTTGGCAAAGGGACAGCGAGCCTCTTGGAATGCAGGCGCGAAAAGACGGTATCGGGAGGGCCGAATTCGACTCAAAGGGCTCGTGAGACTCCAGTGACCAGTCTGTCGGTCAGCGGAGCGTAATAGCGAGGTAGCACATTGTCGTCGAGTGGCACGACCACGTCAATCTTGCCTTCCGCCTCCCCGACGAACAGGCCCGGGTCGTTGCTGTCGGCGAACGCCACCGTCGGCACGCCGGCCTCACCGGCCGCTCCCGCCCAGCCGTGGTCGGCGATCACCAGGTCGGGCGTCTCCCCGTCGAGCTCGCCGAGCATGTGCCGCATGGGCGCGGAGTCGTGGGTGTGCACGAAGCCGCCCTTGTCGTCGAGCATCGCGATGTCCTGCAGGTAGCGGATCCGGCGCGGGCGGCCGAAGGCCGACCCGGCGTAGGTCCACCCCTCGCCCGGCGTCAGCAGCCGGGCACCGTGCGCGGCGCACAACGCGGCCAGCGGCAGATGGACGGCGAGCAACCCGGTCGGGTGGCCGGTGGCGAAGAGCACGCGCGGGCTCGGCCGCGACAACACCGCCGCGACCCGCTCGGCCATCGCGTCGATCGCGCCGATCGTCAGGTCGGGATCGATGGTGTCCTGGCCCCAGCGGTGCCCGGGGTCGGCGACCACGCCCGCGGACTTGGCCATGAGCGCCAGGATGTCGCGGTAGGACCACGGCTGGTCGAACGTCAGGCCCAGCATGTAGTAGTCGTCGCCGTTGGCCAGCGAGCTGTAGTGGTCGAGGTTGTTCTCACGGGAGGTCGCGACATCGCCGGCAATGCGGCTGCGGACGAGGTGCTCGCGGAGTTGGTCGCGGCTCAGCACAGCTCTTTCCTCGCTAGGGCATGGGGTCGAGGCCGTGCAGGGGGAACACCGCGTTCCGGGTCGCCATGACCGCACGGTCAATGGGGTCCGCTGGGTCATAACCACCGGATAGGTCATGAAATTCCGGGCTACGGCCGTCCGTCATGGTGAGCGGCGCTGTCTCGCCCGTACGCTCCCTGACGAGCGTGCGCCACTCCTGGCTGGTCGGCGTGGCCGGATCGAGGGGGTGCCCGGCCAGCTCGGCGATGAGGTGCGTCCACGCCCGCGGCACTACTTGGACCAGCTCGTATCCGCCGCCGCCCGTGGCGATCCACCGCCCGCCGGCCGTCTCGTGGGCCAGGCGGTGCAGGGCGGCGTACGCGGCACGCTGGCCGTCCACGCTCAGCATCAGGTTGGCGAGCGGGTCGAGCGCGTGGCTGTCGCAGCCGTGCTGGGTCACCAGGACGTCGGGCCTGAACTCGTGCAGCAGCGGCGGCACCACCGCGTGGAAGGCTCGCAGCCAGCCGGCGTCGCCGCAGCCCGCGGGCAGCGCCACGTTGACGGCGGTGCCGCCGGCGCCGGTCTCCTCGGGGAACCCGGTGCCGGGGAACAACGTGCGCGGGCTCTCGTGCAGGCTGATCGTCAGGACCCGAGGGTCGTCGTAGAACATCGCCTGCACGCCGTCGCCGTGGTGGACGTCCACGTCCACGTACGCGATCTTGCCTGCCCCCTGGGCCAGCAACCAGGCGATGGCCAGCGCGGGGTCGTTGTAGACGCAGAAGCCGCTGGCCGCGGAGGGCATGGCGTGGTGCAGCCCGCCGGCGACGTTGATCGCGTGCTCGGCCGTGCCCTCCCAGACCGCGCGGGCGGCGGCCAGCGAGGCGCCGGCGATCAGCGCGGAGGCCTCGTGCACGCCCCTGAACGCGGGGTTGTCGGCGGTGCCGAGGCCGCAGCCCAGGTCAGGCAGCCCCGAGGCGGACACCCGCTTGACGCCCTCGATGTAGTCACGCTTGTGGACCATGGCCAGCTCGTCGTCGCTCGCCGGCTCGCAGCCGGCCATCTCGACCTTGTCCAGGACGCCGAGCGAGCGGGCCAACGCCATGGTGAGCTCCACCCGGACGGGGGCGAGCGGATGGCTGGGGCCGAAGTTGTAGGCGGTGAGAGCGTCGTCCCAGATCACCCGTGCCGACCGGCTCATGTGCAACCCCTCTGTGCTCCCCGACGTGTTCATGGCCTAACCCCGTGAGGCGGGCTCGGTCGTCAGGCGACGGCACTTCCTCGCTTTTCGCCGACGTTACAGCAGGACAGACACCTCGTTGTAGCCCGGTTCATCGGGGGGAAACGTGATTTAGGGTTCTCAGCGTGCGCGTGGCGCGAACCTTTATGAAGATCGTGCGGTTCTTCCGACGCCCCCGGGTCTTCGACACGACGCTGGTGATCGTGCTCTCCATCCCGACGATCCTGGCCGTCGCCGCCATGGTCGTCCAGGGGGCGTTCGCTTCGCCGATGAGCGCGGTGCTCTACCAGCTGAGCGTCCTGCCCCTGCTCATGCGACGCCGCCGGCCCGTGGTGACCGCCGCGCTGGTGGCCGCGCTGGACTGCGTGAGCATTGTGGCGCAGTTCGTGACCTTCACCACCACACCCTCTGCCATCGCGTTCTACAGCGTGGGCCGCTACACCAGCGGCCGCCGGACCGCGATCATCACGACGGCGGGCTTCGTCTCCTACGCGACGGTCATGGAGCTGTACTGGCGGGCGCAGGGCGGCTGGCTGGCGGCGTTGATCTCCATAGGCGTATCAGTGGGCGTCGGGCAGCTCGTCCGCCTGAGGACCGAGCTCAACGAGCGCAGCAGGCGCGAAGCCACCGAAGCCGCCGTCCGTGCGGAGCGGCGCCGCATCGCCAGGGAGCTGCACGACGTGGTGGCCCACCACATCACCGTGATCAACGCCCTGGTCGGCGGCGCGCGGGCCACGCTCCCGCCCGAGCACGAGGTGGCCAGGAACGCGCTGGAGAGCGCCGAGCAGACCGCCCGCCGGGCGATGTCGGAGATGCGCCATCTGCTGGACGTGCTCAGGGCCGACGGCGGGGACGGCCCCGACGCCGCGACGGGGGTGGGCGCGGAGCGGCTCCCCGCGCTGATCAAGGAGGCGAAGTCGGCCGGGCTGCCCGCCAGCCTGACCGTGACGGGCGAGCCCGTCGACCTGCCCGCGGCCGTGGACCACGCCGTCTACCGCATCGTGCAGGAGGCGCTGACCAACACGCGCAAGCACGCGGTCAGCGGCAGGGCCAGCGTGCGGCTGACGTACGAGCCGGGCGCGGTGGAGGTCGAGGTGATCGACGACGGCCTGTCGAGGGAGCGCCATCGCCTGGCGAGGGAGCGCCGTCGCCTGGAGGAGCGGCGGGAGCGGAGCGACCAGAGCGGGGGAAGGCGGCGGCGTGTGGCGACCGAGCCGCCGAACGGAGTGAGGCCATGGGCAGGCGACGGCATCTGGCGACCGAGTCCGCCTCACGGAGTGCGGCAAATGAGTCGGCGACGCAGGACGGCGTGCCGGGGTTCGGGCTCGGCGGCATGGCCGAGCGCGTGGCATTATGCGGCGGCCAGCTGTCCACGGGCCCGCGTCCAGAAGGCGGATTCCGCGTGCACGCCCGCATCCCCCTGGAGCGAGCATGATCCAAGTCCCGCTGGAGCGAGCATGATCCGAGTCCTGCTGGTCGATGACCACGAGCTGGTGCGCAAGGGCTTCAGGCTCATGCTCGACGCCCAGCCCGACCTGAGCGTGGTCGGCGAGGCCGCCGACGGCGCGGAGGCGGTGGACCTGAGCAGGCGGCTCACGCCCGACGTGGTGCTGATGGACCTGCACATGCCGACCCTGGACGGCGTGCGCGCCACCGAGCTGATCACGACGGAGCTGCCCGCGGTCAGGGTGGTCGCGCTGAGCACCTTCGACCTGGACGAGAACGTGGTCGCGGCCCTCAGGGCGGGCGCCGACGGCTTCCTGCCCAAGGACGTCTCCCCCGAAGAGCTGATCGAGGGCGTGCGCGTGGTGCACCGCGGCGAGTCGGCCGTCGCCCCGCGCCTGCTGACCAGGCTGATCGGCACGTTCGTCCGCGCCTCCCGCCCGCGGGCGGTGCCCGCCCGGCTGGCCGGGCTGACGGACAGGGAGCGGGAGATCCTCGTCCTGATCGCCCGCGGCCGGTCCAATCAGGAGATCGCCGCCGGCCTGTCCGTATCCCCCTCGACCGTCAAGAACCACGTGACGAGCCTGTTCGCGAAGATCGGCGTCAGGGACCGGGCGCAGGCCGTGATCGTCGCCTATGAGGCGGCGTTGATCCACCCTGGAGAGTAGGACCAGGGTCCTACAGCCCTCCGCCAAGAACGGTCCCCCGGCATGAGGAAACCGGCCGCCCGCGGCGGCACCCTTGGATCATGACCGCGATTCGAGCAACGAACCTGAGCAAGCGCTACGGCGGCACCGTCGCGGTGGCGGACCTGTCGTTCGACGTCGAGCCCGGTCAGGTGACCGGATTCCTCGGGCCCAACGGGGCAGGCAAGTCGACGACCATGCGCATGATCCTCGGCCTCGACCGGCCCTCCGGCGGCTCCGTGGTCGTGGCCGGACGGCCTTACCACGCGCTTCGGCACCCCTTACACAAGGTGGGCGCCCTGCTGGACGCCAAGGCCGTGCACGGCGGGCGCAGCGCCCGCAACCACCTGCTGGCCATCGCCCAGAGCAACGGCATCCCGGCAAGCCGGGTGACCGAAGTGCTGGAGATGGTGGGGCTGTCGGAGGTGGCCAAGC
>NZ_VCKY01000266.1 GCF_005889735.1 Nonomuraea turkmeniaca | reverse complement strand
GTGAGGGGGAGGGGGCCCTTGTCGGGGGTGAAGAGCTGGTCGTCCAGGTGGTCGACGGCGTAGTCGATGGCGCCGACCACCACGCACTCGTCGCCCAGCGTGGACGCGCGTACCTCTGGCATGCGCATGCACGTCCGCTCGAGCCGCTCCCGCAGGCGGTCGAGCAGCACGTCCGACGACCGGGAGAACCCGCCTCCCAGCACCACCATCTGCGGATCCAGGATGAGGACCATCGCGGCCGTGCCCACCGCGAGGTCGTCGACGTACCGCTCCACGGCCTCGACCGCGACCGGGTCGCCGTTCCTGGCTGCGGCCAGGGTGTAGCCGGCCGCGTCCTCGGGCGCGGTCCCCGCAGGCACGCAGGCGCAGGTGTTCAGGTGCTCGGGCGCGTCGAACCAGCGCGCCTCCGGCAACATCGAGATCTCGCCGGCCGCCGCGCCGAAGCCCCTGTGCACCTTCCCGCCGATGATCAGGCCGGCGCCCATGCGCCGGCCGACGTGCAGGAACACCACGTCCCTGGCGCCCCGGGCGACGCCGCGGCGGGCTTCTGCCATGGCGGCCAGGCGGCTGTCGTTCTCGATGAGGACCTGGCAGGGGAACATCTCGCGGAGTTTGCCCGCCAGGTCCAGGTCCCGCCAGGCGGGCACGGCGGCCGAATAGATCACGCGACCCTCGACGTCGATCACGCCGATCGTGCCGACGGAGATGCTCCACACGTCCGCGACCGTCGTACGGCTGAGCGCCAGGCACCCGCTGACCGCCCGCTCGATCGCGGCCAGGCGCTCGTCCAGCGGAGCGTCGGGGAGCACCGGCTGCCGGGTCTCCGCGAGGATCTCGCCGTCGAGGTCGGACAGGGCGGCGCGGATGTTGTGCCCCCCTATGTCGACGCCCACCAGGTAGCCGCTGTCGGCGCGGAAGCGGTAGCGGCGGGCGGGCCGTCCCATCGTGCCCGGGCTCGGCGGCACCTCCTCCACCCAGCCCAGCGCCATGAGCTCGTCGGTGACCTCTTTCATGGACGGCCGCGACAGGCCGGCGCGTTCGGCGAGCGCCGACAGGGTGAGCGGGCCCGCCCCGCGTAGCGCCCGGATGGCGGTCAGCGAGTTGAGCTGCCGCAGCCGTGACAGGTCGCCGCCGCGTAGGTCCGCCATCCGCCGTCCTTAATGTAGCTCTCCTCTGTAACTAGACATTATGCAGCGCTTCCCCGGTGTACACGTCCCGTATCCGTCGGGAAATCGCGCATTGACCCCTCGATCGCCTCGATGCTACTAATGAAGCGCTCCTTCGTAAGTGTGAGAGGAATGAGGACTGATGTCGTTCGCGGACATCGGCGAGATCACGTGCGTTCCCGGCCGGGCGCGGGTGTTCGAGCACGGCTGGCAGTCGTGGAGCCCCACGGGCGCCTACGGCCTGGGAGACACCCCGCCCCGGCCCGCCGACGAGACGATCCAGATCCTCTGCTACCGCCCCGAGACTCCGGTCCCCGGCAACGTCTTCCAAGGGGAGGGGCTGCTGGCGGTCGAGCCGGGCGACGGGTCCGTGGAGCTCTGGTCGGCGCCGAGCCCGCTCCAGGTGCCGTCGATCAGGGCACGTGCGGAGGAGCCCGGCCGGCTGGTGATCTCCGCCGACGGCCCGGTACGCCACCACCGCGCCGAGGGCGGCCTCGCCCAGGCCCTGCGCGAGTGGGCGGACACCATGGCGGAGCCCAGGACGTTCCCGGCGGTCCCGCCCATGTGGTGCACCTGGTACGGATACTGGGACAAGGTCACCGACGCCGACGTCATCGAGAACCTGGAGCTGGCCACCAGGCACGGGCTGCCCGCCGACATGTTCCTCATCGACGACGGATACGAGGCCGAGATCGGCGACTGGCTGGAGGGCCGGCCGGGGTTCGGATCGCTGGAGCGGGCCGTGGACGCCATCACGGGGTCGGGCCGGCGGGCCGGGATCTGGACCGCGCCGTTCCTGGTCGGGCACCGGAGCCGGGTCTTCCGCGAGCATCCCGAGTGGCTGGTCGGCGGCGCGTACGCCGGCCGTATGTGGAACCAGGAACTCGCCGTGCTCGACGTCACCCACCCCGGCGCGGCCGAGCACCTGGTGAACGTCTTCCGCACGTTCCGCGCCATGGGGATCACGCACTTCAAGCTCGACTACCTGTACGCGGGGGCGCTGGCGGGCGGGCGGCGCCAGGACCTCGATCCGATCGCCGCGTACCGGCGCGGGCTGGAGCTGATCCGCGAAGGCGGCGGGTCCGAGGTCACGCTGCACGGGTGCGGCGCGCCGATGGTGCCCAGCATCGGGCTGGTCGACATCATGCGGGTCAGCCCGGACATCGCGCCGACCCTGCTGCCCAGGTCCGGGGACATCAGCCAGCCGTCGCAGCTCGGCGCCCGGCTCACGGGGGCCGCCCGCGAGTTCCTGCACGCCCGGTGGTGGGTGAACGACCCCGACTGCATCATCCTGCGGCCCGACGTCGAGGCCAGGGAGGAGTGGGCGGCGCACATCGACAGGACGGGCGGGCTGCGCGGGGCGAGCGATCCGATCGCGGCGCTGGACGAATGGGGACTGGAGACGACCCGCCGCCTGATGGTTCCGACCGCCACGGACCCGTCGTGATCGCCCGCGCCGCCCGCCTCCCGACGCGGGCCGCCCGCGGGCGAGCGGGCGGGAAGCGGTGGGGGAGCGGGTGGCACGCCTACTTGTTCATCGCGCCCAGCCTCTTGGGCGTCCTGGCGTTCCTGCTGCTCCCCATGGTGATCGTCCTCGTCCTGAGCCTGTTCGACTGGGAGCTGCTGTCCGCCCCCGAGTTCGTCGGCCTGGACAACTACCGCCGCCTGGCCGCCGACGGCGAGGCCTGGCACTCGCTGGGGGTCACGGCGGGATACGTCCTGCTCTGCATCCCCCTCCAGACCGTCCTGGCCCTGGCCCTGGCCATGCTGCTCAACCAGCGGATCAGGGGCGTCAGGTTCTACCGCTCGTTGTTCGTCATCCCGTGGATGGCCACGCCGATCGTCCTCGGCCTCATCTGGAACTGGATCTTCGACCCGCGTGACGGGGCGCTCAACACCGCCCTGGCCCTCGTCGGCATCACCGGCCCCGACTGGCTGTCCGACGCGGACTGGGCGCTGCCGGCCGTCGCCCTGGTCAGCGTCTGGCAGCACACCGGCTACAACATGTTGTTCTTCCTCGCCGGCCTCCAGGGCATCCCGAAGGAGCTGCACGACGCGGCCGCGACCGACGGCGCCACCTCGGCCCAGCGGTTCTGGCGGGTGACGTTGCCGCTGCTCAACCCGACGATGTTCTTCGTCACGGTGACCAACCTGATCGGCGCGTTCCAGGTGTTCGACACGGTCTACGCGATGACGGACGGCGGGCCGAGCCGCAGCACCGAGGTGCTGAACTTCCGGATCTTCCAGACCGCGTTCAAGGAGTTCGACTTCGGTTACGCGGCCACGCTGTCCGCCCTGCTGTTCGCGGTCATCTTCCTGGTGACGCTGGCGCAGGTCAGGTTCTTCGGCAAGCGCACCACCTACGACCTGAGCTGAGTGACCCATGACCAAGCGAATCCTGCTGTACGCCGCGCTCGCGGCCGGTGCCCTCATCTCGGTCTTCCCGTACCTGCTGGTGGTGCTGACCGCCCTGAAGACGCAGGCGCAGCTGAGCTCCACCCCGCCGTGGCTGCCCGGGTGGCCGCCGACGACGGACAACCTGGCCAAGATGCTCGGCGGCGACTTCCCGCGCTACGTGCTCAACACGGCCCTGATGACGGCGCTGCTCACGGCCGGGCAACTGGTGTTCACGACGTTCGCCGCGTACGCGTTCGCCCGGCTGCGGTTCAAGGGCAGGGAGATCCTGTTCTGGTTGTACGTGGCCACGATGATGGTGCCGAGTGCCGTCACCATGATCCCGCTGTTCCTCATCATGCGGGAGCTGGACCTGGTCAACACCTGGTACGGCCTGCTCGCCCCGTACATCCTCGGCACCCCGTACGGGATCTTCCTCATGCGGCAGTTCTTCAAGAGCCTGCCCTCCGGGCTGGAGGAGGCGGCCAGGATCGACGGGGCGGGGTCGATGACGATCCTCCTCCGCGTCCTGCTGCCGCTCTGCCGGCCCGCGCTCGGCACCCTGGCGATCATCACGGTGATCTCGTCGTGGAACAGCTTCCTCTGGCCGCTGATCATCACCAGCGGCGACGACACCAGGGTGATCACGGTCGCGATCGCCACCCTCAAGGACGGCATCGGCGTCGACTACCACCTCATGATGGCCGGCAGCCTGATCGCGCTGGCGCCGATGGTGGCCGTCTTCATCTTCTTCCAGAAGCACATCGTCCGGTCTGTGGTTCTCACAGGCCTCAAGTAAGAAGAGGTCAGCGAATGTTCCGTCTTCTTGACTCGGGAGCTCCGCTCCCTTCGTTGTCCCCCCGGATTCGCTGGGCCGGGGCGCTGCTCGGCGCCGCCCTGCTTGCCACTGGGCCCACCCTCACCGGCTGCTCGTCAGGAGAAGGAGGCGGCGCGGACAAGGTCACGTTGACGTACCGGCTCTGGGACGACCAGCAGAAGGTCGGCTACGAGAAGGTGATGGCGGCCTTCGAGAAGGCCAACCCCGGCATCGACGTCACGATCGAGCTGCTGCCGTACGACCAGTACTGGACGAAGCTCACCGCCGACGTGGTCGCGGGCACCGCGCCGGACGTGTTCTGGATGACGCCCACCCAGTTCCCCGAGTTCGTCACCAAGGGCGTCCTGTCCCAGGTCCAGGTGGACCCGGCCAAATACCACCAGACCGTCGTCGGATCCTTCACCCACGAGGGCAAGCTGTACGGCGTCCCCAAGGACTGGGGGATCGTCGGCCTGCTCTACAACAAGGACCTGTTCAAGCAGGCCGGCGTCGAGATGCCGGACAAGCTCACCTGGACCGCCGACGGCACCGGCACCCTGCTCGACACGGCACGCAAGCTCACCGTGGACGAGGCAGGCAAGCACCCCGGCGAGCCGGGCTTCGACCCCGGCAAGGTCAAGACGTACGGCTTCGCCTCCTGGAACCACTACCAGACCCAATGGATGAACTGGGTCAGCTCCAACGGCGGCAAGCTGGTCGACAAGCCCTTCGGCAAGTACGTCTTCAACGACCCGGCCTCGGTGCGGGCGCTGCAGTTCGGCGTGGACCTGGTCAACAAGCACCACGTGTCCCCGCCCGCCACCCAGACGAACCCGCCCACCGGCAAGGTCACCGACATGTTCAAGGCGGGCCAGATCGCGATGTTCCCCGCCAACAACGCGCTGCTGCCGTTCGTGGCCCCCGAGGCGACGTTCGAGGTGGGCGTCGCCCTCATGCCGGAGGGCCCGTCCGGCCGCGCGGTCAACCTCAACGGCCTGGCCGAGGCCGTCTACGCCAAGAGCGAGCACCCGCAGGAGGCCATGAAGCTGGCCGCCTACCTCGGCACCGAGGAGCCGCAGAAGATCATGGCCGACGGCGGCTACGCCTTCCCCGCGCTCAGCGGCCTCTCCCAGGGCTACGTCGACTACTGGAAGTCCAAGAAGGTCGACGTCTCGCCGTTCGTCGAGGAGTCGGAGGGCACCACCTTCCCGCTGCCGATCACCACCGGCTTCACGGGCTTCGAGACGAAGCTTAATCAGATATTCAACGAGATGTATCTCGGCAAACTCTCTCCGCAAGAAGCCGCAGACCAGGCTGTCGCCGCAGGTAACGCCACCCTCCAGTAAGGACCCCCATGATCACCCGGCGTTCACTTTTCGCCGGGGGCGCAAGCCTGGGCATTTCCGCCGCACTGGGTGCAGAACCCGTGCGCGCGGCGGCCCGTCGCGCCCCTCTGTCCGACCCCTTCCAGCTCGGCGTCGCCTCGGGCGAGCCCACGTCCGACGGCGTCGTCCTGTGGACCCGGCTCGCCATGGACCCGATCGCGCTCGACGGCCTCGGCGGCATGCCGAGCCGTCCGGTCCCCGTCCAGTGGGAGCTCGCCAAAGACGAAAAATTCCGGCATGTCGTACGCCGCGGCGTGGAGCTCGCCCGCCCCGACGCCGCCCACAGCGTGCACGTCGAGCTCGAGGGCCTCGCGCCGGGCGCCGAGTACTTCTACCGCTTCAAGGCCGAGAAGGAGATCAGCCCGGCCGGCCGCACCCTCACCGCTCCCGCCCCGGGCACGCGCGGCCGGCCGCTGAACCTGTCGTTCACCTCGTGCGCCGACTACCAGGCCGGCTGGTTCACCCCGTACCGCAGGATGGCCGAGGACCAGCCCGACCTGATCGCCTTCCTCGGCGACTACATCTACGAGTACGGCGCCTACAAGTACCCGGTCCGCGACCAGGCCGGCGGCGAGTGCCTCGACCTGGCCGGCTACCGCCTGCGCCACGCCCAGCACAAGGCCGACCCCGAGTCGCAGCTCGCGCACGCGATCGCGCCGTGGGTCGTGGTGTGGGACGACCACGACATCGAGAACGCCTGGGCCGCCGACGTGCCGGAGCAGCCGGACCCGCCGTTCCTCGAACGCCGCGCCGACGCCTTCCAGGCGTACTACGAGAACATGCCGCTGCGCCGTGCCCAGAAGCCGGACGGCGCGGCGCTCAAGCTCTACCGCAGCATCCGCTGGGGCGCGGTCGCCAACCTGCACCTGCTCGACACCCGCCAGTACCGCGACCTGTACGCCTGCACCGGCAAGAGCGGCACCGTCGGCCCCGACTGCCGGGACCGCTTCCAGCCCAACAGGACGCTGCTCGGCCGCGACCAGGAGGCCTGGCTCGACGGCGAGCTGAAAGGATCCAGGGCCACCTGGGACCTGCTCGGCCAGCAGGTCTTCTTCATGGAGATGGACTGGGCCAACGGCCCTGGCAAGGGCTACTCGAACGAGGGCTGGGACGGCTACGTCGCCTCCCGCAACCGCCTGACCGCCGCCATCGACGCCTACAAGCGCAACGCCGTCGTGCTCACCGGCGACGTGCACTCCCACTGGGCCGGCGAGATCAAGCGCGACCACCAGGATCCCACGTCGAAGTCCGTCGCCGTCGAGCTGGTCACGACCTCGGTGACGAGCGCGGGCAACGGCCTGGACGAATACCCCAACACGCAGATCCTGCTGGAGGAGAACCCGCACGTGAAGTTCTTCAACGGCCGCCGCGGCTACGTCCGGACCACGATCACGCAGCAGGAGATGAAGGTGGACTTCCGCTCGCTGTCGCGCATCACCGAGCCGTACGCCCCGGCCTACACCTCCGGCTCGTTCGTCGTCGAGCCGGGCAACCCTCGACTCAACCCCGCCTGACAGGACCGCCATGCGCACCATCACGGCCGCCGCCGCGGCGGCCCTCCTCGCCGTGCCCTTCGTCCCCTTATCCGGCGCCGCCGGCTCTTCCGTCGGGGCCGCCGCCGCGCCGCCGATGGGGTGGAGCAGCCGCTCGCTCGGCTGCTCGGTCTCCGAGTCGTCGGTACGGCAGGCCGCCGACGCCCTCACCCCGCTCGCCCCGCTGGGCTACCGGCACGTCATCGTCGACGACTGCTGGCTGGCCTCGCAGCGTGCCTCCGGCGCCCTCGTCCCCGACCCCGCCCGCTTCCCCGGCGGCATCAAGGCGCTCGCCGACTACGTGCACGGCAAGGGCATGAAGCTCGGCCTCAGCCTGTCGGCCGGGACCAAGGCCTGCGCCGGCGGCGGCCCCGGCTCGTACAAGAGCGAGGCCGCCGACGCCGCCCAGGTCAAGGAGTGGGGCGTCGACTACGTCAAGTACGACTGGTGCTCCATCCCCACGGCCGACTTTCCCGGCCAGAACGTCCAGCAGATCGCCCAGGCCCTCTACCCGCCCATGCGGCAGGCCCTGGGCGGCGACGTGGTGTTCGCCATGAACAACGAGGACGGCAGCACCGTGCCGTGGCTCTGGGGCAAGGACGCGGGCGCCACCACCTGGCGGACCAACGTCTACAACCGGCCCATCGCCGACGCGTACGCCACCATGGTCGACATCTGGGAGTTCAACCAGCTCAGAGCCGAGTACGCGGGCCCCGGCAGCTGGGCCGACCCCGACCTGCTCCAGGCCGGGCGCGGCGGGATGACCGACACCGAATACCGTACCCAGGTCACGCTCTGGGCCATGGGCGCGGCCCCGCTGATCCTGCAGGCCGACCCGGCCAAGGCGCCGCCCGCGATCGTCGCCAACCCCAAGGTGATCGCGATCGACCAGGACTCGCTCGGCGCCCACGGCCGGCTCGTCAGGAGCGACGGCTGGTACCACGTGCTGTCCAAGCCCCTCGCGGGCGGCGACCGGGCGATCGCGCTGTTCAACGAGAGCGACCGCGCGGCCACGATCTCCACCCGGCTCGGCGATGGCCGCTACCGGGTCGAGGAGCTGTGGAGCGGCGTGGTCACCTCGACGGCGGGTGAGCTGTCGGCCCAGGTGCCCGCGCACGGGGCCGTGCTCTACCGGGTGAGCGAGAGCCGCGAGCAGGCGCCGCCGCTGGTGACGTTCGAGGCCGACCCGCCGAGGTTCCTCGGCGAGGACCGGCCGTCGGTGCTGGAGCCCGGCCGCGCCGGCGAGATCGTCACCCGGGTCACCAACACCGGCGCCACCGCGCGGCTGCGCGACCTCGAGGTCACAGCGGTCGCGCCCCAGGGGTGGCAGGTCACCGCCCGCACACCCACGAGGACGAGCCGGCTCGACGGCGGCGAGACCTTCACCGTCACCTGGGCGGTCACCCCGCCCGCCGACGCCGCGCTCCAGAACCACGACCTCGCCTTCTCCCTGGGCGGCCAGACGGCGACCGCCGTCGTGACCGTCGCCAAGGCGCCGGGTGCGGGGCGGACGTACCTGAGCGACGTGGCCTGGACCAGCGCCAAGAACTACTTCGGCCCGGTCGAGAAGGACGCCAGCAACGGCGAGCGGGCGGCCGGCGACGGCCGGCCGATCACCATCGAGGGCGTCCAGTATCCCAAGGGCCTCGGCACGCACTCGCCCGCCGAGATCGAGTACTACACCGCCGGGCGCTGCTCGACGGTCGAGTTCCAGGCCGGGATCGACGACGAGGTCGGCGCGGCCGGCTCCGCCGGGTTCGAGGTCTGGGCCGACGGCGGCCGGGTCGCCTACTCGGGGCTGCTCACCGGCGCCATGCCCGCCCGCAAGGTCACCGCGTCCATCGAGGGCGCCCGATTCATCCGGCTGGTCGCGACCAACGGCGGCGACAACGCCACTTCCGACCACGCCGACTTCGCCGACGCCACGGTTACCTGCAGATAAGGAGTATTGATGATCGTCCCCAAGCCGGTACGGCACGAGTCCAGGCCGGGCTCGTTCGTCCTCGACAGCCGGGCCACACTCAACGCCGATCCGGCGCTCGCCGAGGTCGCGGCCTGGCTGCGCGGCGAGCTGGCCCCCGTCACAGGCGGCGAGCTGCTGCCCGGCTCGGGGACGATCACCCTCACGCTCGGCGACCTGCCACCGGAGGCGTACCGGCTGACCGTCGGTCCCCGGGTCGAGGTCGTCGCGGGCGGGCCCGCCGGGGCGTTCTACGGGGCCCAGACGTTCCGGCAGCTGCTGCCACCCGCCGCCTTCAGGAGAGCCGCCACCGGCCCCTTCACCGTGCCCGGCACATACGTCGAGGACGAGCCGCGGTTCCGGTGGCGCGGCTGCCTCCTCGACGTCGCCCGGCATTTCATGACCAAGCACGACGTGCTGCGCTTCATCGACCTGCTGGCCCTGCACAAGCTCAACGTGCTGCACCTGCACCTCACCGACGACCAGGGTTGGCGGATCGAGATCAAGCGCTATCCCAGGCTGACCGAGGTCGGGGCGTGGCGCAGGGAGAGCCAGACCGGCTGGAACGGCGCCATGGACGGCCGCCCGCACGGCGGCTACTACACCCAGGAGGACATCAGGGAGATCGTCGCCTACGCCGCGCAGCGGCACGTCACGGTCGTCCCCGAGATCGACCTGCCGGGGCACACGCAGGCCGCCATCGCCGCCTACCCGGAGCTGGGCAACCTCGGCACGCCCCTGGAGGTGCGCACGACCTGGGGAGTCGGCGTGAACGTGCTCAACGTCGAGGACGCCACGATCGAGTTCTTCCAGAACGTGCTGGACGAGGTGCTGGAGCTGTTCCCCAGCCCGTACATCGTGCTCGGCGGCGACGAGTGCCGCAAGGACCAGTGGCGGGCCAGCCCGGCCGCGCAGCGGCGCATGGCCGAGCTGGGGCTGGGTGCCGAGGAGGAGCTGCAGAGCTGGCTCATCCACCGGTTCGACGACTACCTGACCGAGCGGGGCCGCCGGCTGGTCGGCTGGGACGAGATCCTGGAGGGCGGCCTGGCGCCCGGCGCGGTCGTCGCCTCCTGGCGCGGCGAGCTGGGCGCGGTGGCCGCCGCAAGACACGGCCACGACGTGATCAACTGCTCCAACACGAGCCTCTACCTGGACTACCGTCAGGGGCCGGGGGAGGAGGAGCCGGTCCCGTTCGGGACGGTGCTGACCCTGGAGGACGTCTACGCCTTCGAGCCCGTCCCCGAGGAGCTACGCGGCGACCCGGCCGCCGCCCGCGTCCTCGGCGCCCAGTGCGGGATCTGGACCGAGCTGATCGACTCCAGCCGGCACCTCGACTACATGGCCTTCCCCCGGCTCGCGGCCTTCGCCGAGACCGTGTGGGGCCCCGCCGAGCGGGACCTGGCGGGCTTCCGCGACCGGCTGGCCGCGCACCTGCCCCGGCTGGAGGCCATCGGCGTGGAGTACCGGCGCGCCGACGGCCCGCTGCCCTGGCAGCGCCGGCCGGGCGTACCGGGCCGGCCCGAGGACCGGGAACGGTGGCAGGCCAAGCTCGACGCCTGGACCAGCAACCTCCGCACGCTCTAGACCTGAACGGGGCCGCCGCTGCGCCAGTAGACGTTGTCCTCCCGCGACAGCAGCCCCTCGTCCACCAGATACCGCCGCAGCGCCGCGTAGTCGTCGTGGAAGGCCCGCAGCGTCACGTTCACGTCCTTCTCGGGGTACCGCACCCCGGGCTCGAACACCGTGGCGATGTACCGCAGCACCACGAGCCGCTTGTCGCGGCGCATCGGCATGGTCGTCAGCCGCCCGTCCACCAGGAACGTGCGCAACACCCGCTCCTCGGCGGTCAGCTCCTCGGCCGGCTCGGCGCGCGCCCGCAGCAGCTCCCTGAACCGCTCGGGCGTGGCCCGCCACTTGCCGCTCTCGTCGCACGCCGCCAGCCCGCCCGCGGCCAGCTTCCCGAGCGCTTTGGGGGAGAGCCCGCCGGCGTCGCCGAGCACCAGGGAGGCGAAGGCCCGCAACGTGTCGTCCTGGGAGAGGAGCCCGAGGACGCGTCTGATCTCTTCGTCGCTCACCCCTACCATTTTGTCCCATGTTCGCAGCACTGATCCTTGCCGCCGCGGTGGCCATCCCGAACAACTTCCTGCTGTACGAGAAGGCCGCCGCGACCAGGGACGACAACCCCGAGACCAGCTGGTCGGCCAGCGGCAAGAAACCGGCCAGGCTCGTCGTCGACCCGTGCCAGAACGCCACGCTGGGCCAGAGCGGGCGCACGGCGGCCAGGACCCTCACCTACACGTCCGTCCCCGACTACTCCAAATCCGAGCAGGTGATCCTCTACTCGTCGCCGGCGGCAGCGGGCAAGGCCCTGCGGGACCTGCAGACCGCGGTCCGCGCCTGCGGCACCACGAGCTACCGCTACTCCGCCACGACCGTGAGCCTCGGCGACCAGGCGCTCAAGGTGATCGGCCAGGCCTATCAGGGCAAGAAGGCGGCCGTGGGCGGCGAGCGGGCCATCGTCGCCCGCCGCGCGAACGCCCTGATCGTTTACACCGCGTCCGGCGAGTGGGGCAGGCCCGCCGCGTCCGACTTCAAGCAGCAGACGAAGGACGCCCGGCGCATGCTCGCCAAGATCTGCACCATCGCCGACTGCTGACGACAGGCAATGTCCCGATCTCGAGACATTGCCATGACACGACACCGACGTTGCGCGGACGACACTGAATCGACAGGCGTGTGCCGGGGCGCCCTTGCCAGTCCGTTCCGGCACACGGCTTGTCACTTCTAGAGCCGGTTGAGCCCCTGCACGTGCAGGACGGCCCGGCCCTCCTCATCCGACCCGGCCAGGTCCACCTGGGCGTCGATGCCCCAGTCGCCGTCACCGGCCGGATCCTTGATCGTCTGGCGTACCTTCCACAGGCCGCTCTCCTCCTCGATCCGTAGCAGCGCGGGCCCGCGCGCGTCGGCGTCGGTGAAGATCTCCTCGTGGTCGGCGTAGTACGCGTCCAGCGCCGCGCCCCAGTCCACGTCAGGAGCGAGCTCCTCCAGCCCCTCCTCGTTCTCCAGGGCGCAGAGCTCGACCAGCCGGAACATGGCGTTGCGCACCAGCACGCGGAAGGCCCGCGGGTTGGCCGTGACCGGGCGCACCTTGGCCTCGAGCTGCTCCTGCCGCTCCAGCGCCTCGGCCGGGTTGGCCAGCTTCTCCCACTCGTCGATCAGCGACGAGTCGACCTGCCGCACCAGCTCGCCCAGCCACTCGATCAGGTCCACCAGGTCGTCGGTCTTGAGGTGCTCGGGCACCGTGCGCGACAGCGTCCGGTAGGCGTCGGCCAGGTAACGCAGCACCGTGCCCTCGGAGCGGGCCAGCTCGTAGAACTGGATGTACTCGGTGAACGTCATCGCCCGCTCGTACATGTCGCGGATCACCGACTTCGGGCTGACGGTGTAGTCGCCCACCCACGGATGCCCGCGCCTGTAGGTCTCGTACGCGCCGAGCAGCAGGTCCTCCAGCGGCATCGGGTACATGACCTCGGCCAGCTGCTCCATCCGCTCCTCGTACTCGATCCCGTCGGCCTTCATCTGCGCGACCGCCTCACCCCGGGCCTTCTTCAGCTGGGCCGACAGGATCTGGCGAGGGTCGTCGAGGATGGACTCCACGATCGAGACCATGTCCAGCGCGTACGACGGCGACTCGCGATCCAGCAGGTCGAAGGCCGCCAGCGCGAACGTCGACAGCGCCTGGTTGAGCGCGAAGTCCTCCTGCAGCTCGATCGTCAGCCGGGCCCTGCGGCCCTGCTCGTCCGGCTCCTTGAACTGCTGCACGATGCCGCCGGCCAGCAGCGACCGGTAGATGGCGATGGCCTGGCTGATGTGCCGGCGCTGCCACTTGCGGTCCTCGTGGTTGTCGGTCAGCAGGTGCTTCATCGACTGGAAGCAGTCGCCGGGCCGGTTGATGACCGCCAGCAACATCGCGTTGGTGACCTTGAAACGCGAGGCGAGCGGCTCGGGCTCGGCCTCCTGGAGCTTCTGGAAGGTGTCCTCGCTCCACCCGACGAAACCCTCGGGCGGCTTCTTGCGGGCGTAGCCACGCCGCCGCTTCGGGTCGTCGCCGATCTTGGCGAGGGCGTGCCCCACCTGCGTTCCTATCAGCGTCACGCCGCCACGGCCGCGATCGCCTGGGTCCGCCATCGTGCCGACGCGACCTCACCGGTCG
>NZ_VCKY01000265.1 GCF_005889735.1 Nonomuraea turkmeniaca | reverse complement strand
GTCCTGGGCGGGGTGGTGGGGTCGTACTGGCCGCCGAGCACGTACACCGGAGCCTTGGGGGTGGCGTTGACCGGCGTGGACCTGGGGAGCCGCCACGCGTCGCACACCGCTTTGTCGGCGTTCACGGTGAAAAGCCGGGACTTGGCGGTGAAGGTGTTGAACGGGACCTCGTCCTGGCACTGCACCGCGTGATACAGCCCGAACGCGTGCGACACCAGCCCTTCGCCCACGGCGTCCGCCAGCGGCCGCAGCAGCTCGTCGTGCCCGCCGGCCAGGGCGGGGACCAGCGTCGGCGCCACGGCGGCCACGTCCGTCTCGTGCAGCGCCTCGGCCATGATCGTGGCCACGTCGTCGCCGGTCATCTGTGCCGTGAACGCCCCGCCGCGCAACGGGTCGGCGACCGGCACCCGCGCCGGGGAGGCGTTCAACCGGGCGGTCATGGCCTCGAAGCGCTCCCGCACGCCGAGCGTGGCCGTCGTGTCCGCCAGGTTGCGGTCGGCATCGTCGTACCAGGTGACGCGCTCCGGCAGGAACGAGTCCAGCACGACGGAACGGGTGCCCTCCGGGTCGGCCGCGGCCACGTCCAGCATGACCCGGGTCGAGTAGCTGACGCCGAACAGGTTCCACGATTCGTAGCCGAGCTCCCCGCGTAGCGCGACGACGTCGGCCACGATCTCCTTCGTGTTGTATCCCCGCAGGTCGACGCCCTGCTCCCGAAGCCGGTCGCGGCACTTCACGGCGGCCGCGCCCACGTCGGCGGGCGGGGTGCGCAAACGCCCGAGCAGCGCCGCCGCCGTCTCGGGGCAACCCAGCGCCGGCTCGGAGTACGGGCCGCCGCGTTGCTCGACCGTCACCACGTCACGGTCCGGGAACATCTGGCTCAGGAAGCCCGTGAGCTGGATCGACGCGGACCCCGGCCCGCCGCTCATGTACACGACCGGGTCCGGCTTGCGGCCCTTCGCGGTCGAGTGGCGCACGGCGTAGCCGACCTTGATCTTCCTGTCCGGTGCGTCCCTGCGCTCGGGGACGACGAGGAAGCCACAGGTGGTGCGGGGCGGCATGGCTGTCGGGCAGTCGCGGGCCACGGGCGCCGTGGCGGACGTGACGGGCGTGGACAGGGCGAGGGCGAGCACGACCCGAGTGATCACGGAAGGAAGACTAATAGTCTGACGTTGTGACGGAACCACTTGTGGCCAGGATGCGCGGCTTCGGGACGACGATTTTCGCCGAGATGAGCGCGCTCGCCGTACAGACTGGATCGATCAACCTCGGCCAGGGCTTCCCCGACACCGACGGGCCGGCCGCGATGCTGGACCGCGCGATCCAGGCGATCACGTCGGGCGCCAACCAGTACCCGCCGGGGCCAGGGACGCCCGAGCTGCGCCGCGCGGTCTCCGAGCACCGGGCGGAGCACTACGGGCTGTCCTACGACCCGGCCGGCGAGATCCTCATCACGGTGGGCGCCACCGAGGCCGTCGCGGCGAGTGTGCTGGCGCTGTGCGAGCCGGGTGACGAGGTGATCGCGTTCGAGCCCTACTACGACTCCTACGCCGCCTCGATCGCGCTGGCCCAGGCCCGTCTGGTGGCGGTCACGATGCGGCCGGTCGCGGGCCGGTTCACGTTCGACCCGGATGAGTTGCGTGCCGCCGTCACACCGCGCACCCGCGCCATCCTGGTCAACTCGCCGCACAATCCGACGGGGACCGTGTTCACCCGCGAGGAGCTGACCGCCATCGCCGACCTCTGCAGGGAGCGCGACCTCGTCGCGATCACCGACGAGGTGTACGAGCACCTGACGTTCGACGGGGTCGAGCACATTTCGCTGGCCACGCTGCCCGGCATGCGGGAGCGCACCGTGGCGATCTCCTCGGCGGGCAAGACGTTCTCGGTGACCGGGTGGAAGACCGGCTGGGTGTGCGCGCCCGCGCCGCTCGTCACCGCGGTGCAGACGGTCAAGCAGTTCCTGACGTTCACCGCGAGCGCGCCGTGGCAGCTGGCGGTCGCGTACGGGCTGCGGCAGGAGCTGGAGTGGGTGGCCGCGCTGCGCTCCGGGCTCCAGGACAAGCGCGACAGGCTCATGGAGGGGCTGGCGGCGGCCGGGTTCGAGGTGCTGAGGCCGGCCGGCACGTACTTCGTGCAGACCGACATCAGGCCGCTCGGGTTCGCCGACGGGCTGGAGCTGACGCGACGGCTCCCGGAGCTGGCCGGGGTGGTGGCCATCCCGACCCAGGTCTTCTACGACCACCCCGAGCGCGGCCGGCACTTCGTCAGGTTCGCCTTCTGCAAGAAGGACGAGGTCATCGACGAGGCGGTGACCCGGCTCAAGCGGCTCTCGGGGGCCTGAGCCCCGCCCAGAGGCGCCTCGAGGCCACCCCTGATGCCGGGACTGAGAGCCTTATGTCGCGTCAGCGATGGGTCAATAATGTGCCACGAGGGTAAACGTGCCATGCGGATCGTAGTGATACCGCCTCGGACCTATGATGCGGAGTGCGTACCTTCACCCAGCGGTCATCCTGACGGCCTCACTCCTGGCCGGGCTTGTCGAGCGGCGTGAGCGCCTCCGTGGCCTCCTCGTGCTCCATCCCGGTCGCCTGCAACAGATCCACGACCACGGACCGCAGCTGCGCGATGATCACATGGGCCGAGAAACCCAGCTGCTCGGGCCGCTCCCGCGCCGCCACCGCCAGCAGCGCCTGCCGCGCCAGCGTCGGCTCCCGCCCGGCTCCCAGCTCCAGCTGCAGCAGCAGGGCGGCCTCGGACACCTCACGCATCGCCTCGGCCAGCGCGGCCGGTGGCGGGCTCGCCTCGCCGAGTGAGGCCAGCGTGCGCCTGCTGAGCACTCGGGCGTTACGCAGGGCCAGGTCGACGGGCACGGCGGCGGTTTCGTACCGGGCCAGGCGGGCCCGCCGGTGCCAGTGCAGCGGCGAGATCATGGTGATCTCCTTGCTGGTCTCCAGCGCCTGCTCGAACTCCTCCACCGCCGCCTGCGTGCCGCGCGCCTCCTCCAGCGCCTCCGCCGCCAGGTCCACGTCCCGCTTCTCGATGGCCTCCGCGGCCCGCTCCAGCACCGTGGACAGCGCGTCGAGCACCCCCGACAGGTGCTTGGCCGCGATCGCGAACGGGCTGGCGGGCAGCAGCGCGACCGCGGCGATGCCGATGAGGCCGCCGGTCAGCGCGTCGAGCATACGGTCCAGCCCGCCCGCGCCCGCGCCGGGCACCAGCGTGGCCACCAGCACCGCCGACGACCCCGCCTGGGCCACGAACAGCGCCCCGCTGTCCAGTAGCCCCGCGATGGTCATCGCCAGTGCCACCACCAGCGCGATCTGCCACGGGCCCGAGCCGATCCAGGACACCAGCAGGTCCCCCACGCCGACGCCCAGGCTGACCCCGACGACCAGTTCGGCCACCCGGCGCAGCCGCTGCCCCAGGCCGACGCCCACGCAGATCAGCACGGAGATCGGGGCGAAGAACGGCTGCGGGTGACCCAGCAACTCCCTGGCGATGATCCAGGCCAGCGCGGCGCCCACCGCGCACTGCGCGATCGACGGCACCATGAGGCTGAACGTGCCCAGTCGGTCCTTTACGTGATCGCTGAGCCAGGTGTGCACCTCTCCACCTTGGCGAATCTTTGTGACATTAAGGTCACGTCCCGCCTGATACGTCCCTTTTGCTGGGGGCTTCCAGCGGTGGCAGCGCGGCCACGGCCTCCTCCCGATCGGTGCCGGTGGCCTGCAACAAGTCCACGATGATCGACCGGACCTGCGCGACCATCACGTCCGCCGAGAACCCCCACCGCCCGCCGCCCTGCCGCGACGCCACCTCCAGGATCGCCTCACGGGCCTGCTCCGGGGTGCGCCCGTCGGCCAGCTCGTCCCTGAGCAGCAGCGTGGCGCCGGCGAGCGCGCGCAGCGACCCGGGCAACCAGGGCGGCAACGCGCTGGAGCCGTCGAGCGCCACGATGGCCCGCCTGGCCAGCACCCTGGCGTTCCGCAGCGCGTGGTCGAGCGGCACGGCGGCCTTCTCGTACCCCTCCAGCCTGGTACGGCGGTAACGGTGCAGCGGCGAGATGGTGGCGATCTCCCGGCTGGTCTCCAACGCCTGCTTGAACTCCTCCACGTTCGTCTGGCTACCCCGCGCGGCCTCGAGCGCCTCGGCGGCCAGGCTCGATCGGGACTGCTCGATGGCCTCGGCGATGCCCCGCAGGGCGTCGGCCAGCGTGTCGAACATCCCCGCCGCGTGCCGATGCGCCAGCGCCGACGGGCTGGCCGGCAGCAACGCCACCGCGGCCAGCCCCATGAGGCCGCCCACCAGAGCGTCGGCCATCCGGTCGATGCCGCCCGTGCCGCTCGGCGGCAGCAAGGTCGCCACGAGCACCGCCGAAGAGCCGGCTTGGAGCACGATCAGCGAGCCGCTGTCGAGCAGCACCGCGATCGCCATCGCCAGTGCCACCACCAGCGCGATCTGCCACGCTCCCGAGCCGATCCAGGACACCAGCAGGTCGCCCACGCCGACGCCCAGACTGACCCCGACGACCAACTCCACCACCCGCCGCAGCCGCTGCCCGAGCCCCACCCCGATGCACACGACGACCGCGATGGGCGCGAAGAACGGGCGGCTGTGCCCGAGCAGGTCCTTGGCCACGAGCCAGGCGAGAGCGGCGGCCACGGCGCACTGGCCGATCGGCGGCGCCATCAGCCGCAATCTGCTCAGGCGCTCGTGTACGTGCATCTCGACCACGCCTCTACCCTTGCCCCCGCGGGTAACACGCGCGTTACGTCGTGGTGAGACCGTCGTTCATGAAGTCGTCGACCGCCTGCAGGAACGCTCGGCGCTCCGTCGCGTGGACGAGGTGCCCGGCCTCGATCGTCACCAGCCTGGCCCCGGGGATCCGCGCGGCCGTCGCCGCGGCGTCGAACGGGCTCGCCGACCCGCCAGAGATCACCAGCGTCGGAGCGGTGATGCTGGCCAGGCCCTCCAGCCAGCCCGGATCGGGATCGAGGAACTGACGCTCGGTGTCGTGCATCATCCGCCAGTCGAACCCGGTGGAGTCGTCCTCCACAAGGGGCGGCCGGTCCTTGAACGGCAGCGGCGGCGCCACGTCCTCCAGGACGAGCCGCTCGACCCGGGCGGGATGGTTCATGGCCAGCTGGTAGGCCACCATGCCGCCCAGCGAGTGCCCGATCACCGCCGCCCGCCCCACCTCCAGGTGATCGAGCAGGCCCGCGATGTCCTCGGCCATGTCCGGCACGGGGTAGTCGCCCGGGTAGTCGCTGGCCCCGTGCCCCCGCAGGTCGGGGACGACCACATGGTGGCGGGCGGCGAAGTGCTGGGTGATGCCGTTCCAGTCGTTGTGGTTCGCGGTGCGGCCGTGGATCAGCAGCAGCGGGGGAGCGGCGGGGTCGCCCTCCTCCCGGTAGACGAGCTTGATGCCGTTGACGTGTGCTTCGCGAATCACCCGTTCAGATTACGCGGGCAAAGGACGCGGGCAGATCGCGTGAGAGCTTTCCCGTGGGAGCTTTCCCGTGGCCCGTTCCGCCGGCTGTCCCGGCCGTGTGCTGAGCGCACCTTGACATGGCCGGCGGCGTTCATGGGCAGACATTGCCCATGAACCCCGCTGACCGGCTCGGTTAGCGTCACCAACGGGCGCAGAGGAAAGGGACGTCGCATGCCGGAACCGATCGAAGTACGCAAGGTGCCGATCGAGAGCGTCACCGACGCCTCCGGGTTGTCGCGGCTCATCGCCGACGGCGTGATCGAGGCCGAGCGGGTGCTCGCCGTCGTCGGCAAGACCGAGGGCAACGGCGGCGTCAACGACTACACCCGCATCCTGGCCGACCGCGCCTTCCGCGAGGTGCTGGCCGAGCACGGGCATCCGGCGCCGGAGAGCGTGCCGCTGGTGTGGTCGGGCGGCACCGACGGCGTGCTCAGCCCGCACGCCACCATCTTCGCCACCACCGCGAACGCCCCCGCCACCGAGGAGCCGCGCCTGTCGGTCGGCGTGGCGATGAGCGAGGTCATCCTGCCCGAGGACATCGGCCGCCCCGCCATGGTGGAGAAGGTCGCCGCCGGGGTACGCGAGGCCATGAAGATCGCCGGCATCGACGACCCGCGCGACGTCCACTACGTGCAGACCAAGACGCCGCTGCTCACCCTGGCCACCATCACCGACGCCAAGAGCCGTGGCCAAGACACCGCCATCGAGGAGACGGGCCCCTCCATGGACCTGTCCAACTCCACCACCGCCCTCGGCATCGCCGTGGCGCTCGGCGAGATCGACATGCCGCGCGCCGACCAGATCCACAAGGACCTGTCGCTGTACTCGTCCGTGGCGTCCTGCTCGTCCGGGGTGGAGCTGGACCGGGCGCAGATCGTGCTGGTCGGCAACGTCCGGGGGATCGGCGGGCGCTACCGCATCGGCCACAGCGTCATGAAGGACGCCCTGGACGCCGAGGGCATCTGGGAGGCCATCCGGAACTCCGGACTGCCGCTGCCCGAGCGGCCTCACCCGTCGGACCTCAGCGGCCGGCTGGTGAACGTCTTCATGAAGTGCGAGGCCGACCCGTCCGGGCGGGTGCGGGGGCGGCGCAACATCATGCTGGACGACTCCGACGTGCACTGGCACCGCCAGATCAAGGCGGCCGTCGGCGGGGTGGCGGCCTCGGTCACGGGCGACCCGGCGGTGTTCGTCTCGGTGGCGGCCGTCCACCAGGGCCCGTCGGGCGGCGGCCCGGTGGCGGCCATCTCCGACCTTGGGTAGTGGAATGTGGCCTTTACGGCCACAACTCTAGCTATGTAGAGTACGAGATATGAAGAGCAACGGCCCACGCATGACCATGCCGACTCAGGCCGTCCTGCGCGCGTTCCTCCACGACCCCGGGCGAGAACACTACGGGCTGGGGTTGTGCGAGCTGGCCGGGATGCCCAGCGGCACCCTGTATCCGATCCTGGCCAGGCTGGAGCAGATCGGCTGGGTGGAGAGCCGGTGGGAGGACCCCGAGACGCACGTGACGGAGGGACGCCCGCGCCGCCGCTATTACCGGATCACCGCCGACGGCGCGGCGCAGGCCCGCAACGCGATCGCCCGCGCCTACCGCTCGCGCCGCCAGGCCGTTCCCGCCTGGCTGCTCCCCCCGGAGGCCGCGTCATGACGGGGGCCGCCGGACAGGACGCGAACGACCGCGGACCGAACCTGCACGGCCGGCTCCAGCCGGTCCTTGACGCCGCCGGAGACGGGCTGGCCGGTGATCAGCTGGAGCAGGTTCAGCGAGCTCACCTGGTGGCCGCCTACTGGCATCGCGACCAGCTGCGGCGCAGCGGCGACCCGTTCATCACCCACCCGGTCGCCGTCGCCACGATCCTGGCCGAGCTCGGCATGGACCACGAGCTGATCTGCGCCGGGCTGCTCCACGACGTGCTGGACGACACCGGCTGCACCGAGGAGGAACTGGTCGCCGAATTCGGCGAGCCGGTCGTGGAGCTGCTGCGCGCTTTCCACACGATCGACGACCCCGAGCGCCGGCCGCCGGACTGGGAGACCTCGACCGACGAGCGTGTGCTGACGCTGAAACTGGCCGACCGCCTGCACAACCATCGGACGCTGCGCTTCCTGCCTGAGGAGAAGCAGCGACGCAAGTCCAGGGAGACGCTGGACGTCGTCGTCCCCATCGCCGGCCGGCTGGGCCTGGTGCAGGTCGAGGAGGAGCTGCGGCGGCTCTCCACCGCCACGCTGTCCGGGCGGGGAGGGATAGGAGCGTCCTTCCACGTCATCACGGCCGGTGCCATCATGCTCCCGGCCGAGGCCCGGGGCCGGTGGCTGGAGGAGTGGCTGGGTGAGCTGCACGCGTTGCCGGGCCGGTGGGCCAGGCTGGGGTTCGCGGCCCGGCTGATCGCCGGCATGCCGCGCCTGGCCCGCACCCTCCGGACCGAAGCTCGGCGCAGGTAGGCTCGTACGCTGTGCCCAGCATTCCGCAGCCACTCGACCCCGACGACGACGGCCGTGCCGCGCCCGCGGTGGCCGCGGCCCTGGCTGCCTTCCAGGCGGGCACGGCCGGCCCCACCGACGTGCTCAACGCCCTCAGCGGCGCCAGGCTCCTGGTGCCCGTCGTCGCCCTGCTGACCGAGTCCGCGGTCGGCGCGCACGGGCTGCGGCAGGAGAAGGAGAGCGAGATGGCCCTGCCCAAGCTCGTCGGGCAGGACGGCAGGCAGGCGGTGCTGGCGTTCACCGGGGCGGAGTCGCTGGCCAGGTGGCGACCGGACGCCCGGCCGATCCAGGCCACCACGCTCCAGGTGTGCCGGGCGGCCGTGCAGGAGCAGGCGGCGGCGGTCGTGGTGGACGTGGCCGGGCCGGTGCAGTTCGTGATCGAGGGCGCGGTGCTGGAGGCCCTGGCGGCGATCGAGTCCGGCACCGCCGACCGGCTCGAGAGCGCGACCGTGGTCAAAGCGGAGCCGGCACGCAGGCGCCGCTGGTTCTCCCGGCGCTGAGCTGGGGCCGCGCCGGTTCTCCCGGCGCTGCCGGGGACGCGCCGGTTCTCCCCGCGATGGACCGGGTCAAGGCACGGACGAGCGGCGCCGTTCCCAGGTGTCTGCCGCGCGGGTTCGCCAGAGCGTGCAGGAGATTGACGGTCAGCGGTCCGCGCCTTGCGGCTCCTGGACGCCACCGGCCAGCCGATCACCATCGAGGCGGTCGCCCGTCACGCGGGTGTCTCCCGCTCCTGGCCTTATGGCCAGGCCGACCTGCGCGCCGAGATCGCCCGGCCCGGCCGTCGCGGGTCAGCGCCGGGCGAGGTCGTCACCCGACTGCGAGCATCGGAGCGCTGGGCGCGCAGGCGCCGGTGGTGGCGGTTGCGAGCGCCCAGCAACACGGCGGCCAGCACAGCGGAGACCACCGAGGCGAGCAGGACGGCGCCCTTGGCGTCGGTGAGATGCGCCGCGTCGGCGTAGGAGAGCTCGGCGATCAACAGGGAGACGGTGAAGCCGATGCCGCCGAGCACCCCGACGCCGGCGATGTCGGCCCAGCCGAGCTGCGGGTTCAGATGCGCGCTGGTGAAGCGAGCGGTCAGCCACGTAGCGCCGAAGATGCCCAGCAGCTTGCCGCCGACCAGGCCGGCGAGGATGCCCCAGGTGATGGCGCTGCTCCAGAACCCGCCCGCTCCGGACACCGAGACGCCCGCCGACATCAGCGCGAACACCGGCAGCGCCAGCCCGGACGAGACCGGCCGCAGGACTTCCTCGGCCCGGTGCGAGGGACTGGACCTCTCGCCCTCGCGTGCGCTGGTGCGCATGAGCAGGCCCATCGCGACTCCGGCGATCGTGGCGTGGATGCCGGAGGCATGCATCAGCGCCCAGATGACCAGGGCGAGCGGCCCGAACAGCAGCCATCCCGGCACCGTCGCCCGCACCCGGGTGACGGCCCGGCCGCGCCCGTTCTGCAGATAGCCGAACACGGCCAGCCCCACGGCGGCGAGCCCGAGCGCGGCCAGGGACAACTCGCCGGTGTAGGCGACGGCGATGACAATGACCGCGCAGATGTCGTCCACGGTGGCGAGCGTGAGCAGGAACGTGCGCAAAGGGGTGGGCAGGTGCCGGCCGATCACCGCCAGGACGGCGATGGCGAAGGCGATGTCGGTGGCCATCGGGATGCCCCACCCGCCGCTCGCCTCGCCGCCGGTGCCGGCGGTGACGGCCAGGAACAGCGCGGCCGGCACCAGCACGCCGCCCAGGGCGGCCACGATCGGCAGGATGGCCCGGCGGGGGTTGCGCAACTCGCCGTGGACCAGTTCCTGCTTCAGCTCGTTGCCGACGATGAAGAAGAACACCGCCAGCAGCCCGTCCGCTGCCCAGGAGTGCACGGGCAGGTCCAGGTGAAGGAAGGCGGGCCCGAACTGGAAAGAACGCAAGGACTCGTACGAGGCGGACAGGGGCGAGTTCGCCCAGGTAAGCGCGATCAAGGCGGCACCGATCAGCAGCGAACCGCTGACGACGTCCGAGCGCAGCGCAGCGGTCATCCGCGCGAAGGCAGACACGAAGGAAACTCCAGATACGGGTCGGTGAAGGGCGTCAAGGGGGAAGCCCGTGCCGCCCGTGTGCTGGCATGCGGAGGTGACCGGAAGAGGCGGTGCGGGCGGGCGGTGTCCCGCCGGGATCGGCAGGGCTCAGGCGGCCTTCGGCGGAGACCCGCCCGTGATCGCGCCCCAGGTGCTGACGTAGCCGTTCGTCCCGATCGGCCGGTGCTCCAGCGCCTCCAGCACCGCAGAGTCGCCACACCCCGACTGGAGGCCATCGGGTCGAGGAGCCGCAAAGACGAGGCTGTGCCGAACCATCGAGCTCCCCTCCTTCTGGCCTGCGTATCTTGGTGTCATTCTAGTTATCCCGCTCGAATGTCCGAAACCCGGCGAGTCCGCAGCCGCTCCGTTGATCTCCAGTAACACAGGGGCGAGCACGAACGTCGCGATGACGACCGCGATTCAAGGCGAACGCCCCGCCGGCCGGCGGGTCCGTGCCGGCTCCGCTGATCGGCCGCGGGAGGGCCGGGGGCCGCATTAGGGTCGGCTCGTGGTCGCACTCATGGCGCTGGCCGGACTGGTCTGCGGACACCGCATCAGGACCCTGGCCGACTCCTACGACGACCTCCCGGAGCCCGCCTGGCCGCCGAAGGCCGAGCTGGTGACCGCCGCCGTCACCGCCCTCGTCGCCTGGCGCCTCGGCCTCCCTTACGTGCCGTTCGCCGTGATCGGCGTCGCGCTGGCCGTCATCGACTGGCGCACGACGATTCTGCCCGACGCGATCACGCTTCCCGCGTACCCGATCACGGCCCTGGCCCTCCTGCCCACCGGAGAGCTGCCCAGAGCGCTGGCCGGAGGGGCGGCGCTGACCGCCGTCTACGGCCTGCTGTGGCTCCTGCGGCCGGACGCGCTGGGATTGGGCGACGTCAAGCTGGCCGGGCTCATCGGCATGGCGGGGGCGGCGCTGGGCTGGCAGGCCTGGGTGGTCGCGGCGTTCTGCGGGCAGCTGCTCGGCGCCCTCTACGCCCTCGCCCTGCTGGCGACCGGGCGCGGGACCAGGGACACGCAGTTCCCGTTCGGGCCGTTCATGCTGCTGGGGGCGTTCACCGTGCTGTGTCTCGACACGTGAACGTGGGACGGCTCACTCGGCGGCACGTGGAAGACTTGTACGCATGTTGCGCTGGTTGACCGCCGGAGAGTCCCACGGGCCCGAACTCGTCGCCATCATGGAAGGCCTCCCGGCCGGGGTGGAGGTGACCACGGCCGCGATCGACGAGGCCCTGCGCCGCCGTCGTCTCGGTTATGGCCGCGGCGCCCGGATGAAGTTCGAGCAGGATGAGGTCACGATCGTCGGCGGCGTACGCCACGGGCGGACCATGGGCAGCCCGGTCGCGATCCGCATCGGCAACACCGAGTGGCCCAAGTGGGAGAAGGTCATGGCGGCCGACCCGGTCGACCCGGCCGAGCTGGAGGGCCTGGCCCGCAACGCGCCGAGGTCGCGCCCCCGCCCGGGCCACGCCGACCTGGCGGGCATGCAGAAATACGGGTTCGACGACGCCAGGCAGGTGCTCGACCGGGCAAGCGCCCGTGAGACCGCGGCCCGCGTCGCGCTCGGCGAGGTCGCCAGGCGTTTCCTCAAGCAGGCGCTCGGCATCGACATCGTCAGCCACGTCACCGAGATCGGCGGCGCGAAGAGCCCCGCCGAGACTCTGCCGGGGCCGAACGACCTGGCCAGGATCGACGAGGACCCGGTGCGGTGCTCGGACGCCGAGGGCAGCGCCGCGATGATCGACGTGATCGACAAGGCCCACAAGGACGGCGACACGCTCGGCGGCGTCGTCGAGGTGCTCGCCTACGGCCTGCCTCCGGGCCTGGGCAGCTACACCCACTGGGATCGCCGGCTCGACTCCCGGCTCGCCGGGGCGCTCATGGGCATCCAGGCGATCAAGGGCGTCGCGGTCGGCGACGGCTTCGAGACCGCGCGCAGGCCCGGGTCCCGCGCACACGACGAGATCGAATACACCGCCGAGGACGGCGTCAAGCGCATCACCAACCGCGCGGGCGGCGTCGAGGGCGGCATGACCAACGGCGAGATCCTGCGGGTCAGCGCCGCCATGAAGCCGATCTCCACCGTGCCCAGGGCGCTGGCCACGATCGACGTCAAGACCGGCGAGGCGGCCAAGGCCCACCACGAGCGCTCGGACGTGTGCGCCGTGCCCGCGGCCGGCATCGTCGCCGAGGCCATGGTCGCGCTGGTGCTGGCCGACGCGGCGCTCGAGAAGTTCGGCGGCGACTCGGTCGAGGAGGTCGCACGCAACCTGTCCGGCTACCTCTCCTCCATGGTGATCAAATGACACGGTGGAGCGAACGAGGAGGGGTGAGATGACTACAGTCGTGCTGATCGGGCCGCCCGGGTCCGGCAAGACGACCATCGGGCGGCTGCTCGCCGAGCGGCTCGGCGTCGGATTCCGCGACACCGACGCCGACATCGAGGCCGTGGCGGGCAAGCCCGTCGCCGACATCTTCGTCGAGGACGGAGAGGCCCGTTTCCGTGAGCTGGAGCACGAGGCCGTACGCCAGGCGCTGGCCGAGCACGACGGCATCCTGTCGCTGGGTGGCGGCGCCGTGCTCAACGTGGAGACCCAGGCGCTGCTCGCCGGTCACCACGTGGTCTACCTGCAGGTGGGGCTGTCGGACGCGGTCCAGCGGGTCGGGCTCGCCTCCGCGCGGCCGCTGCTCGTGCTCAACCCGCGCAGCCAGCTGAAGAAGCTCATGGAGGAGCGGCGGCCGATCTACGAGCGGCTGGCCGTCGTGACCGTGGTGACGGACAAGCGGGAGCCGGAAGAGCTCGCCGACGAAATCGTGAAGGGGCTGCCCGCATGACCGCCGCGACCAGGATCACCGTACGTGGCGACAGCCCTTACGACGTGGTGGTCGGCACCGGCGTGCTGGCCGAGCTGAGCACGCTGCTCAAGCCGGGCGTGCGCACGGTCGCGGTGATCCGCCCGGAGACACTGCCCGGCCTCTCCCAGCCGGTCTGCGCGGCGCTGTCCGACGGCGGCTACGACGTGGTCGAGCTGCCAGTGCCGGACGGCGAGCAGGCCAAGACCGTCGAGGTGGCCGCCGGGCTGTGGTCGGCGCTCGGCCGCCACGGCGTGACGCGTACCGACGCCGTGGTCGGCGTGGGCGGGGGAGCGACGACCGACCTGGCCGGGTTCGTGGCCGGCACGTGGCTGCGCGGCGTGCAGGTGGTGCTCGTGCCCACGACCCTGCTCGCCATGGTCGACGCGGCCGTCGGCGGCAAGAACGGCATCGACACGCCGGAGGGTAAGAACCTCGTCGGCACGTTCCTGCCGCCCGCGGGCGTGTTGTGCGAGCTGTCCACCCTGGACGGCATGCCGAGGCAGGACTACGTCGCCGGCCTGGCCGAGATCATCAAGGGCGGCTTCATCGCCGACCCCGAGATCCTCCGCCTCATCGAGGAGGACCCCGAGGC
>NZ_VCKY01000264.1 GCF_005889735.1 Nonomuraea turkmeniaca | reverse complement strand
AGGGCACGCGGGGGGTGCGTGCTATGTGTCGGCGGGCGGGCGGTGGCGGCGCTCCACGGCTTGGCAGGCGACGCCCTTGCGGCTGTAGCGCTGTGCGGCGGCCACGTCCTTGTAGGTGAAGCCGTCCTTGACGACCAGGTCGCCGGAGACGTGACGGAAGGTGCCGGGGGCGATGGTTTCCCATTCGCCGTCGGCGGGCAGCGCGGTGAGCCTGCGCATCGCGAGGGGGATCCTTTCTCCGGCGTCGGCGCGGTGGTGCCGCACCGGCGCCGAGCTGAGAGTCAGAAGGAGACGTTGAGGAAGCGTTCGATGATGTCGAGGGTCGGCTGGGCGTCGCCAGGGCGGATGTCGGGCAGGTGGACGGCGTAGCGCAGCATCCGGTCGGCGGTGATGGCGTCGAGTTGGCCAGCGGCCAGGCGCACGAGGGTGTCGATGCCGCGTTGGAGGTCGATGGTCCCGTTGCGTACGTCGGTGGCCTCCTGAGCGAGGAAGGCCAGCGCCTGGTCGTTCCTGATGCCGCGTCCGTTCAGCGCGGGGTCGGAGGCGAGACACTCGCGCATCTGTCGCAGCGTGACAGCGGGTACCGGTCGGGGTGGCGTGACGTAGGGCGCGGTGCGCATGCGGGCTCCAAGAGGTTGGGTCGGTGGGCGGAGGCCGTCCGCTGTGGCGGCTCAGTCAGGCGTGGGAGGGGTTGAGGGCGAGCAATGCGCACTGGAGCGCGTACGCGCGTCCGGGCACCGGCAGGTTGGCGGTCTTCTCGTGGAGCGCGACGACCTGGGAGAGCTGGGCGGGTTCGAGGTTGCGCTCCGTGCGGATCTTGTTGACGAGGGCCAGCATGCGGTCGGCTTCGGTGATGAAGCGCAGGCTGACGGAGTTGGCGATGGCAGCGAGCATCTCCTGGTTGGCGTAGTCGAGGTCGGCGCGGGTGAACATGGGGCGCTCCAGCAGAGTGGGGGTGGACAGCGGCGGGCGGGGTGTCCGCCCGCCGTGGCGGGGATTTACAGGGCGACGTCCCAGTCCACGAACTCCACGGTGAGCATGGCGGTGGACTTGCGGCCGTCGGGATGGATGATCACGGCGGTGAGCGCCTCCGGGTCGTCATGCGGTCGGGCGGTGTGCAGGTGCAGTCCGGCCTGCGAGGTGCCGTGGTGGTCGTTGAGCGCTTCAACGGCCAGGTCGCGGACGAGTTCGTTGATAGCGGCCATGTCCCGGCGGCTCATCTCGTGGACGTTCATGCTCAAGTGCTGCTCCTGGAGTGAGGCGATGCGGGCTCGCAAGAGGATCGCTCCCCCTTACTTACATTCTCTATAGTACAGGATAGTTATTTTCTTGTCGATCTCGGTGCAGCGCAGGCGGTGATCGGTTCAGATGAGCGGGCCGTTCTGGCCGGTGAAGGCGCGCCAGTCCGCACGGCGGATCGCCTGCAAGGTGAGGTGACGGCCGATGGCGAGGCGGCCGACGCAGGGCGGCCCGGCGGGCTCGTTTCTGCCGGTGAGCACCGCCCATTGGGCGCTGATGGGTTTGCCCCGCCGACGCTTCACGTCGAGTACCTGCACGTAGACGTTGTCGAGGTCGAGCAGGTGGCCGGGCAGGAGGGCGGCAGCGTCCAGGGCCACGGTGGCGGGCACCGCCGGCATGGCGTCGCCGCAGCTCATGGGCAGACCGTTCCGCAGTGCGGGCACTGCTCGGGCTCGGAGCCGTCGGGTCCGACGTAGACGTGCACGCCGTACATGCGGCAGGTGAAGACGACAGGGTTGGCGCCGCAGCACTTCGTGTACGGGGGGTCCTCGACGAAGGAGCCGCCGTCGAGCAGGCCGGGGTCGGCGGTGCCGCACGTCGGGCAGGCGGGGTCGCTGTAGGGCGCGAAGCCCGCCGGGACGACTTCCGCGCCGGCCGCCGCCAGGCGGCCAGCGACCGCCGGCGCGCTGGGAGTTGGGGCGGCGTGCACGTGTCTCGTCCTTCCAAGGGGCCGCACAAGCTTCCCCTTGTGCTTCTTTAAATAGTACAAGATAGTTATTTCATCGTCTATTCGCTCAGCAACGAACCGTGACGATCCCACGTCCGGCCGTAGGTCGTCGGCTTCTGGTTGCGCCGTCACGATCGAGAGGAAGCACATGCTGACAGAGCAGCACATCAGGGAGCGCCTGCGCGCTCACCCCTGTGCCGCAGGGACGGTCCGGGAACGCCGCGGCGTGGTCGCCGTGTACGGTCTCCAGCTCGCCGCCGGCGAACAGGCATGGCGGCCCGGCGCCCCGGACCCGCACTGCGGGCCCGCGTACGTCATCTATGAAGCGCACAGCAGCGCGGACGGGGCGGTGACGAGCTGGGTTGCGGCCCGCGCCGGCCAGTTCCGCGACGAGCGTCTCGCCGTAGCGGTGGCCGCGCGGCTGAGAGCGGCCGGGCTGACTGCCCAGCTTCGGCCAGTCGGCGGCCCCGGCGTGGATCACGCGGGCCGGTTCGTCGTCATGGAGGTTTTGGTGGTGGCCGACGAGGCGCTGCTGGATCTGGCCACCCGTTCCAATGAGGGCGGCGCGGGCTCTGCTAATCCCGGCTGGCCTTCTAATTAACTCTCCTGTATGCTTTTAATGTGAACGAGGGGCAACGGAGTTCCCGCTTCGCTCACAGTCCGCTCATCAGGCAGCTTCGAGAGGCGACCATGACCACCACCTACCCCGACGACTTCGACGACTTCGACGACTACTACGACGGCAACTTCAGAGACGTCGGCGGCGTCATGGACGGCTTCGGAAACGTCTGGAGCGACGCCGATCCGGGCCTGTGACCATAGCCGCACAAGGGTGAGGCGGTGACGTGAGCGCCTCACCCACTCGCGCCGAATGGCCATCCTCGACTCGATGCGCCGCCTCGTCGAGATCGCCCGCTCATGATGAGCGGCGGCCACGGAACTCCTCCCCCGCGGCCGCCGCTCCCTGCTCCCGCACCCACGCCTCGTCCGCTACCTCGCACGAAGGACTACCACTATGACGTCAGGGCTGCGGGCCAGTCCCGCCTTCTACGTGCCTGACCCGCTGCCGACGGGCGTCGTGCTCGCGGTGCCGGCCGCGATCGCCGGTATCTACCGCCAGGCGCAAAGCGCGCTGGCCGCCGCCCTCGAAGAGGCCGGGCTGGCCGTCGCGTGCCAGCCCGGCGGCGTCTACGTCACGGTCGAGACGCCGCGCCCCGGTTGGAACGCCGTGGCGTTCCTGCGGCTGGGGCGCCCCGGCTTCACCTCCGAGTTGCGTTTCTGTCTGTCCATCGCGCCCGGCTTCACCGTCACGCTGACCGACCAGCCGGCCCGGTTCGAGAGGTTCGCCGGCGTCATCGCCGAATGCGTCGCCCGCCACTACGCCCTTCTTCCCCGTTGAACGCCCGCGTCTGGGCGGCCCGCCCGCGCCCTCCCCACTTCCGAATGGACATCGCATGAGCATCGAGACGCTGCCCCTGAAGGCCAACGGACACCTGCTCCTACCGGTGGGGAAAGACGAGGTCGAGGTGTTCAAGCCCCTCGATGACGACGTCGCCCCTTTCGTCACGGGCACCTGGTTCCGCTGCGCCGTCTGCAATGGCTGGCCGACGTTCCGGATCACCGAGGATGCCGTCCACGTACAAGACCCCTGCCCCTACCCGGACGGCTTCACCACGACGATCACTCTTCAGGTGCCGTCCGGCCGGCTTCTCGTCACCGACGACCTGCGTCCCGTGTACGACTATGACGACACCCGCCTGGCGAGTCTCAATTCCGCCCTCGGCAAGACCCAGGCGGTCAAGGCGATGGCGGAGATCGGCGCCGCGTTCGGCTCGACTCGCAACTGCGGCCTCGGCCTCTACCCCACCGGTGACGGCACATACGTCATCGCCACCCCGGCCTACTCCGAAGACGAGGTCCACCCGACGTTCCCGGAAAGCGCCTGTCTGGCCGACATCGTCACCGACCTGTGGGCGTACTCGATGGTGGACTTCGAGAGCTGGCAAAAACGCGGCGGCGACCCCTCCACGCTCGACTGGTGCGACACCGTCGTGGACGTGCCCGCTGGAACGTACAAGGTCACGTACCACGGAGCCGAGCGCTCGTTCGAGCCCGAGTCCGCCGACGACGTGATCTGGGCGCACATCGAACGCATTCCCTGATCCGCACCCCGTGCCGAAAGGACATCACACCATGGCCGTCCCGCTCCTCTCAGCCGACCAGCGTCACGTCGAGCCACCCGCGATGGACTGGCGCTTCCCCCTGGACGACGCCTCCCAGTGGTCCAAGGCCACGCGCACGCTGGCCGAGCTCGAACCCGGCCTGCTGGCCGACCTGGCCGCGCTGCACGCCCACGCCGACGCCGACGCTGCGGCGTACGACACCATGCAGCTCGCGGCGCGGCTCGCGGACGCCGGCCACCCCGTGGACGCAGCCGATCAGATGGACCGTGGAAAGGTGGTGACCGCCTATCGCGCGCTGGTCGCGGACAGCGCAGGTGTACCTGTGAAGCTCGCCGAGCTCCGGACGGCCGCCCTCCGGGAGCAGCAGCTGGCCGAACGGCTGAACGGGCTGCTCGCCGACGGCGAGAACGCCGACCGGCACATGCGAGCCACGATCCTCAATCAGGGCCACGCCTTCATGGCCGAGGACCTGATGCGGTCGCTTGAGGAGCTCCTGCCACGACAGCTCGCCGGCGCCTGGGCGGCCCGCGTCGCCCAGGCGCACGTCGAGTACGGTGCCGACATCGCCGCCGCGGCGAAGGCGGTGCTGCGGCCGGCGGCGCGTGCGCTCGTTCACCTCGTGCATGCCGAACCGGCGCAGCCGCGCGTGATCGCGCGGGAGGCGGCCCGGGCGAAGGGCGCGCACGTGTTCTGCCGGGCCGTGATGGGGGCGCTGGAGTTGAACGCGCTGCCGCTGCGGTGGGGTGACCTGTAGCGGCCGGTCCGATGGTTTGGGTCGCACGTTTGGTGCACGCAGGGAAGTCACAGGTGATGGCATGGCCCGTCATACGTTCCCGGCCACGTCAGGCCGGAAGCGCGGTGAGCGCCCACCTGCCCTTGGACGCCGAACTTGCGGCCCTAATTAACTATCCTGTATTATTTATGTTGTTCGGCCGGGAATGTAATGGAAAGGACGGCATCATGAGCAGCAGCACCGCGTACGGCTCCGTGGCGGAATGGGGCGCGGGCACGGGCAGGGGACTGATGACCGACGCCATCGAAGCGCTCGCCCCGTTGCCGCTGGAGACGCAGCGCAGGCTTCTGGCGGACACTCCGCTCGACGCCTACCTGCGCGTACGTCCCGACATGATTGCGCCGCTGCTGCGCGGCATCGCCCTCCAGACGGATGAGGCCCTGCTGAGGGACGGCGAGCAGATCGCGCGGGTCGTCGTGGACGTCCTGAAGGCCGCCTTCGAGTAGCTCTTCCCCCCTCGCGGTGCGAGGCGGCGACGCACCCGCCGCCTCGCACCGCTTCCTCCTTCCCACTCCCTTCACGGAGGCACCATGACAAACCGGGCCGCCACCACGAGCATGAGCGCGACCGTCGAGGCCATCGGCGAGGAGATCGCGCGGGCCCGCCAACACTTTCAAGTCACCCGCGCGCAGATGGCCGACGTGCTCAACACGGAGGTGCACGTCGACTACGTCCTCATCAACAACATGCTGATCGCGCAGGCGAGACACGAGATCTGGACGAAAGTCGCGGAACTCGGCCAGGAGCAGGGCGGCGACCTCACGGCGGCCCTGCACGAGGTCCGCGCGAAGACCCTGCGCCGCGTCCTGACCGGCCAGGACGTCGCCTCAGGCTTGGCCAACGAGCTCGCGCGCGTACGTGACCAGGCGGGGCGTGACTTCCTGCGGAACACCGAGCGGTTCCTCACCTGACCGGCAGGGGACGGTGACGCACCCACCGTCCCCTCCTCCCCGTCTGCCTCTCTTTGACGATCCCGGAGACAATCCCGTGCGGAACCACTCGAACGACTCCCTGAACGACGCCGACACGATCCAAAGGCGAGCAGTGTCGGTGTTGGTACTGACCGACGCGCCCGCGAACACCTGCGGCATGTCCTCGCGTATGGGAAGGAGCTGGACCACGACACCCTGAACGAGGTCTTGAACACGCAGGCCACCGTCATCATCTGGGGCGGCGTGGCCATGCACGCTGAAGCTTCGGGCGGCGATTGGGCCGGCGCCCTGCGCACGGTGAGGCAGGAGCAGCAGGCACAGGCCCAGCTGCAGAACCCCACCGGCTTCACGCCGACGCTGCGCACCTACATGGATCACATCGCCGAGCAGGCACGTCATCGCTTCCTGCAGGAGACCAGCCACCTGGACACCTGACCACTTCTGAGGCGGGGCGGCGACGCACCCGCCGCCCCGTGGATTTCGAGCGGCGCTGGCCCCGGCCACGCCGCGCCCCTTCACCAGCAGCTTGCGAAAGGCCCTGGGATGTCCCATCACCCGCACGCCATCCTCTACTACGGCTTCAACCTCAGCTCCGGCATCGCATGGGAGATCGAGGAGGCCAGCGATTGCGGCGACCCGGTCCTGTCGTGGATGCGGACCGGCGGCACCACCGACGAGCACGAGCCCGACCGGTACGACGCGGAAGCGGACGACGAGCGCGACGCCGATGACGAGGACAACACCGAGGACGACTTTATCACCCAGGCGAAGGCGCGGCTTGTCGCGCTCGCCCCGGCCCGGTACGCGGACGCCGACCCCGACACCGTCCTGCGCGACCACTACGGCGTCACCCTCAGCCACTACGCGTACTACGACGACCGCACGTACTACCTGGCGGCCCACGTGATCGAAACGGACGGCGACGACGACCCCCTACTGATCAACGCGCGCGAGCTGGTCCAGCGGCCGGAGGCGGAACGCTGGGACGACAAGCTGCGCGCCGTCCTGGACGTTCTCGAAATCACGCCTAAGCAGGCTCTCCCGTCTTGGATTCAGCACTCCTACATCGCCGGCTGACCTCCAACGGCCCGCCCGCCATGGGGCGGGCCCTCGGAGTGCCAGGCGGACCACGCCTGGCCGACACACCCGAGAGGAAGACCCCTTGACCAGATCCGTCCTGTACTACGGCGTCAATCTGGGCGATCCGCGCCGGTGGCAGTTCCGCGAGGTGGACGCGCGCGGCCTGCCGGCCTTGTCCTGGCTGCGCGACGGTGCAGAGATCACCCCCGAGGACGACGTCGACGACGACTCGTTCATCGACCAGGCGCTGGCGCACCTCGTGCGGCGCACCGAGCCGTCGGGACCGGTGCGGCCCGCGCACACGTTCGTCCGTGAGCGGTACGGCGTCGAGTTCGGCACATACGCCGCCGCTGGAGACCTGGCGGTGTTCCTGGCCACGTACGTGCTCCGACACGACTGGGACGCAGACCCGGTCGTCCTGGAAGCGGATTGGATGACGCGGGCGCCGCAGGCCGGCCAGTGGGACGCCCTGCTCGATACCGCGCTGGCCGTGCTGGAGATGACGCCGACGCAGGCGGCACCGAAGTGGATGATGTGCACGCGGGTGGGTGACTGACGATGCCGATCGAGGTGGTCCACGAGCTGAGGTGCAGCACTGACGGTTGCGGCAGCTACTACCGTGTCGCCACCGGCGACCCGGATGACGTCATCGATGGCGCCCGTGATCGCGGCTGGACTGTCGGCAGGACGGGCGTGGACTACTGCCCGGGCTGCTCACGAGATCACGCCGGCGAGGTGGAGGCCGCCCCGCCATCCGCCGCCCCCTCCCCTGATTGGAGCCGTTGATGGCCAAGGAGTGGATCCGCCTACTGGCCGACCTGGTGTCCGTGGAGGAGGAGGCGATGGCCGCAGCTGTCGCCGAGCTGGCCGCGCAGGGGTATGTGCGGAGGGTGGGCAACGCCCACCTGTTCGCCGACCTGCCCAAGCCCGCTGATGCCGGCCGGGTGGCGTTGAACGCGGCAAGCGAGCGCATCCGGGCCAGGAACGCCCCCATGCCGGCGCCGGTGCCGCTTCGACAGCCGCCGAGGGTGAAGGCGCAGCGGCGGGTGGCGTCGTGGCGGCCGAGCCGTTCCGAGCGGGTCGACGTCGTGCTGGCGAAGCAGCGGGAGGCTGTCGTCCGAGACGACGACTGGGAAGAACGGAGTGTGCCCGGGCAGAGCTGACGCCCGACGCCCGGAGGACCGTCGGGCACGTGGCCCCGCATGCGCCGGGCGCGGTGTCCCGCGGCAACCGGAGGCGGACAGTAGGGCGCGCCGAAGGCCAGGATAGTGTTCATGATCGAAACTCAGATGCGCGAGCACGACTGGCATGCGGCCGCTTTCGTCCCCGTCTCCGGTGAACAGATCCGTAACATGCTCTCGGCTACTGCGAGCGGGCAGCCACCCGCGTTCGAGCTCCCAGCGGGTACAGAGATCGATCCGCTGGCCGTGAGCTGCCGCCGGTGCATGCGGCTGTTCTCTGACGCAGCCGGTGAACCCTGCCTCCCCGTTCCGATGCCGTAACCGCCTGGCATGACCCCTGGCTCTGTTCTGTGCCTGAGCCAGGGGCCGCAACCGATCCCCGAGGCGCAGGTGTCAAGTGTCGTAGCGGGATGCGTGCCACGCCTGGGCCCAGGCGAGCACGCGCTGCTCCCCGTCCTGGCAGCCGACGCTGCGGAGCGCGGCAGCGATGACGGCGATGGCGTCGGCCTCGACTTGCTCACTCTGGACGAGGTCGGCGGGGTCGGCCGGCGCAGTGACGGCCGCGGCCGGCTGCGGCGGTGGTTGGCGCAGGCCGTTCGGGGGCTGCTGGGGCTCTTTGTCGATGGTGGCTTGGCTGGTCAGTCTCGGCATGACTACTTACCGTAGTGACCGGTGGTGTGGCGGGCGAGCATCTTTGCCCAGCGATGACGCCTTCCAAAAGGTGCTGGCGTGGAACCGCCGGCTGCGCTGTGCTGGTGCCGGGACCGTTCACTGCTGGCCGGCTCGGCCGCGCGGCGAGGGTGAACTGTCCCTGAGCGCGCCCATGTCCCCGGCAGCGGAAGGGAAGCCAACGCATGCGATACGCGGCGATCGCCGTGGACTACGGCGGCACCATCACCTGCCCGGACGCCCCGGTCGATCCAGAGCTGAGGCAGCGGCGGGTCGATCCACGCGCCGCCACCGCGCTGCACATCCTGCACAGCTGCGGGCACCGCCTGGTATTGGTGAGCAACAATCGGCCGGATCAGGACCGCGGCCGGGCCTTGCAGCTGGCTGGCCTCCAGGACGTGTTCGCCACACTGGTGCTGTCGCAAGAGCTTGGCGTCGGCAAGCCTCATCCGGCGTTCTACCGGGCCGCTCTCGACGCGTGCGACGTGCCGGCCGAGCAGGTGCTGTGGGTGGGCAACAACGTCGTCAACGACGTGCTCGGACCTCTGGCGCACAACGTTGGCGCTGCCGTGCTGATCGGACGACCGCCCAAGGGCGCGGTGCTGCCCGAGCGCGTCACGGCGCTCGACCACGTCGCCGGCCTACCTCGGCTGCTGGCCGTGTCGCACTGACACTTCGGCCAGGTCTCCCGTCCCATTGCCGCTTAATTAACTATCTTGTACTCTTTTCATGCGAGCAAGAGGGGTTCTCTTGCGGATGCCGCCCAAGGAGTCACGATGCCCGAGATCCGCCCCCCGGCCGCGATCATGCCGTTCCCGCCGCCCGGCGGGTGCCGCTGGTGCGGCGCTCAGCGGCACGGCACCCGGGATGGCAGCCTGCTGCCTCATTTCTCCAGGTGGGCACCACAGCGCGGCTTCCACACATGGGAGCCGCGCACTCCCGACCAGATCCGCGCATGGGCCGCCGCCCGCTGGGCGGAAAGGCGCGCCCGCGACACCGCGCAGACCCTCATGCCCCTGTAGCCCGACGATCTTGGAGTTCGCCGTGTACGACATCTACGCCCACATGGTCGACCTGCCCGTGGCACGGCAGCGCCTGGCCGACGCCGCCGTCCTGCCGTCGCGCGTGCGCCTGACGCCCACGCGGCAGTTGTGCGACCTGATCGTTGCCGCCGAGACCGTCGCGGACGAGGGGGAGCCCGTTGAGGCCGCCGACGCCCGCGTCGTCGCGCGCATCGTGGGTGAGGAACTGGAGGACCGCGACCCCTTCGCGATGCGGCGCTGGGCCGACGGCGAGGACGAAGTGTGGAAGGTGTTCGCCATGGATGGCGACTCCTACCCGCGGCGCTACCCGAAGCCGCCCGTGCGCCTGGCTCCGCACCGCTTCTACAAGGTCGCCTGACCTTTCCGTCGGCCGTGCCCGACCTGGGCGGGGCGGCCGACGGGCGCCCCGCCCAGCTCGCCTCTCCCTGCCACCTCCATCTGGAAGGATCACCGACAATGACCGCCAAGCGACGCCGTCCACCGGCGCGGCTTGCTCGCCGCGGAACGCCGCGCCAGCCCCGCCGGTTCGATCTGACCACGCCCAACGCCTGGTCGGACTCGGCGAGACGGCTCGCGGCCGAGCGCCCGTACGTGGCCTCTGTGATCACCGACATTCACCGCCGCGCGGACGCCGACGCGGCCGCCATCACCACAGAGGAACTGCGGCAGTCCATCTGCTCCCTGGATGCCGACATGTCCGTGCCGGCGGACGCGGACCGCGACGCGGTCGTGAACGCGTATCGTGACCTGCTCGTGCGCCTGTCCGGCGTCATGCTGCCCCTCGGCGAGATGGAGCGGTACGCGCGCATCGAGGCAGAGCTGGCCGCCGCGATGAACGACTTCCTCGACGCCGGCGATGCCGCCGACGAGGAGATGGTCGCGATCGTGACGTCGGCCCGCGGCGAGACGATGGCCGATCGGATCGCCGGCCGCTGGGAGAAGATTGCTGTCCGGCAGTACGCCGCCATGCACGCGCGGCGGGTCTTGAACGCAGCCAGGGCCAGCAGGGATGTGTTCGAAGCGGCGCTCCAGGAGATGAACGGGCACGCCACGGACGTGTTCCTGCGCAGCGCCACGCCCAAGCCCACCCGGGCGGGCGGGTCTGCGCTCGGAGCGAGGGACGCGGCACGCGCCCAGGGGGCGGAGCGGTTCGCGCGGAAGGTGCTGGCCATCATGGAGCTCGGCGATGCCCCGTGGCCGATGCGGTAGCAGCTTACGAACACCTGGGCCGGGCAGCGCGAAGGGCCGCCGATCGGGAACGGCCGGGGGCCCTTCGCGCTGCTCATCCGGTCATGCTGGACAGGCATTCCGGGTATCCGGCGCAGCCGCGGCACGTCTCCTTTGGCATTAAATTAACTATCTTGTATTGTTTTTTAGTGACATGAGGGGTGTCCTCACGTTGACCTCATCCACCAGGAGGAACGCATGCAGGAAGCCGCAGCCATGCCCACGGTCGAAGTGGAGTTCGAGCGGACCAGCGGCGGCGCGCGGTTCACCTGGACCGATCCGGGGACACACGACTACATCGCCGACCAGTACGAACTGGTGTGGAACGAGGACAACGGCCGCGTCCACCTGAGCTTCGCCCTCTGGGACGCCGGCGAGCGCGGCTACCGGCTGGCCGGTCCGCGGCCGCTGCACAACACCGGCGGCCCACGCCGTCTCGGCGACGTGTGGCCTGTGGTGCGCGACTTCGTCGCCCTGGGCGACTGGCAACTCGGCCACGCCGGGAACCCGTTCAACCGGCTCGGCGGCATCCTCGACGCTCCGGCCGGTCCGCTGTGGAACGTCGGCTGTCGTGCTGACTTCCTGCCCGCAGGCGGTCCCATGCGCGGCGTGGGCCTTGCACGGGCTGAATCTGGGAGGGAGACCAGTGACCCATCCGTCGACGACCGGGCAGCGCGTCCGCGTCCTGCTGGAGTGGTATGACCCGAACGCCTTCCACTCTCTGGCGACCGTGTACGCCTGGGCGCGCGAGGCGGAGCTGTCCGACCGCTACCCGGGCGCCGTCGTGGCCGTCTACGTCGAGCAGAACCCGCCGCCGGACGAGGTGCAGGGACTGCCCGCGACCGTCATGTAACCCGCCCGGCGGGCACCGTCCTCGTGGCGGTGCCCGCCGGGCCCAACTCGTCCGAAGGGAACCTGGGTGCCTGCCCGTTCTGCCCGCATGCCGGGCGACCAGGCCGAGCCGGACATCACACGCCTCGGGCTGGACGCCGGCGCGGTGGAGTGCGGCCACGGCCGCCAGCGACTCCTGTGCCGCCTTTGCCATGGGCTGGTGTGCGAGCTGCGGCACCAGGAGGAGCGTGGATATGGCTGCCGGTCCGGCAGCCATGACGCCTGCAGCGGGTTCACTCCGCCGTTCGACACCTACCGGTGCGACTGCGTGTGCCACTGCCTGTTCTGGCCGGACCTGCGTGCGGCCCTCATCCGTTGATCACTATCGAAGGAGCATCTGTTATGGCCACTGACTTTTCGGCGCCGGAGGTCGCGGCCGATGGCCGCATCGTGTGGACGCGCGGCAAGTTCGGCGTCTGGCGCGGCGCGGTGAACGGCAACGACCTGTTTACGATGGCGCGCGGCACGAGCCAGGCCGATCCGCGCTGGCAGCTGGTGACGCTCCTGCCCGGCGCCCTCCTCGAGCCGGACGTTCATGAGGATGAGCAGGTGCTGCGCGACAGCGCCTGGACTGCGCTGAAGGCGCACGTGCACACGCTCGGGGCCGTGTTTCCGGAGGAGGTGCCAGCGCCGCTGTCCGCAGCCGCGAGGCGCTGACGCGGCCGCGTAAGACGAAGGCCGCCGGCGGGGTGACCGTCGGCGGCCTTCGCGTGCCTGCCCGTGGCCGTTGCAGGGGTGCAACGCCCTGGCGCTGGCCGGTCGTGCCGGGCGGGCGCGAGATCAAGCCCGGCGTCGCCACCGCGACAGGCGCGGGCCCGCCGGGCATCAACACGAAGCACACCGATGAGAAGGAGGGAACGATGCCCCAGATCAAGCGCGCCGCGGCCTTCGCCGCCGTCCTGGCCGCCCTGAACGTAGCGCACGAGATCGGCGACCACTGGGTGCAGACCAACCACCAGGCGGCAACGAAGGGAGGGCGTGGCGAGCACCAGCGTGCGGGGCAGCTCGCCTGCGCCGGCCACGTCGCCGGCGTCACTGCGGCGAAGGCCGTCGTGCTCGCGATCACCTGCAAGGCGATCGGCCTGCGGCTTCGGCCGGGCCGGACTGCGGCAGCGCTCGTGCTCGACGCCGGAACGCACTACTGGGCCGATCGACGCTGGACGCTGGAGGCCCTGGCCGAGCTACTGGGCAAGGGCGCGTACTTCCGCCTCGGGCTACCTCGGGAGGGACGGGACGATCCGAAGACGCTCGGCAGTGGGCGATTTGCCCTCGACCAGGCGTTTCATCGGGCGGCACTCTGGGCGACGGCGCTGATCATCTCGGGAGGGGCCGAGTGACCACACCCGGCGAGCTGTCCCGACCGGGACAGCTCGCCGGGCTGCGGCCTTCCGTACGGGGGCTGGCCGCTGCAACGGCGCAGGCCCTGTTCGACCGGGACGCTTCAATGGCCAGTCTTGTGTGCCCTACGGGCGTGGACAGTACCGGCCGGGGTGTGCGGCCGCAACGCCATGCCCCTGGCCGGGCGGGCTGTGGACGTAAGTCGGACCCCCTATCCCGGCGGGGCCTCTCCAGGGAATGAGACTGTCCCCTTCGAGCGCGAGCGCGCGTGGGGAAGGGGGAGAGATGTCGGGCGGCGAGCTGGGGCGGCGGCCGCCGGGCGCGGACGGGGGCCGGCTGGGACG
>NZ_VCKY01000263.1 GCF_005889735.1 Nonomuraea turkmeniaca | reverse complement strand
CAGGGTTACGGCGGTTATGGCGGGAAGGAAACACCCGGTTACATTCCGAACCCGGAAGTTAAGCTTCTCTGCGCCGATGGTACTGCACTCGGGAGGGTGTGGGAGAGTAGGTCACCGCCGGACAATCTTTGTATGGGAAAGCCCCGACGCCCACCGCGTCGGGGCTTTTTCATTTGTCCCGGCTAGTGGGTGCTGAGCGTGGCGGCGGCGACGACCAGCAGCAGCGTGCCCGACACGGCCGAGATGCGGCGGGCGGCCTTCGGCGTGCCGGTCAAGGCCCGGCTGGCGCGCGCCGTGGCCACCGCGATCAGACCGTAGAGGGCGGCACAGTTCACGACGTGCAGGAGGCCGAGCACGGTCAGCTGGATGGCCAGCGGCACGCCCGTACCCGGCGAGATGAACTGCGGCATCAGCGACAGATAGAGCAGCAGGCCCTTCGGATTGAGCAGGGACGTGAGCATGCTCTGCCGCAGCACCACGCCGGTCGGTTGCTCAGAAGTGGGGCCGACACCGGGGTGGCCGGCCGAAGTGCGCAACGACATGAGGGTCCGGACGGCGAGGAAGACCAAGTACGCCGCGCCGGCGTAGCGCATCGCGGGCAGGGCGGCGGGCACGGCACGCAACGCCGCCGCGAGACCGGCCGCGGCCAGCACAGTGTGCACCGCATAACCGCAGCAGATACCGGCCACCGCCGTCAGGCCGGTGCGGCGGCCCTGGCCGAGCGAGCGGGCCATCACATACAGCATGTCCGGGCCTGGCGTGAAGATGAGCAGCACGTCCATGCCCAGGAAGAGCAGAAGCGACCCGAGTTCCATGAGGTTCCACCTCCCTTGACCTTTGCGACGGTAGTCCAGGAGGGTTGGCACACGATAGTGGATTTGTGCTGGTCCGGCGGGCGGAATGGCAGAATATTGCGCTGTGGATCGGATTGATCGCAGGATTCTTCAAGAGCTTCAGCGGGACGGGCGGCTCAGCAACACGGAGCTGGCCGACAGGGTCGGGCTCACGCCGTCACCGTGCCTGCGCCGGGTACGGCACCTCGAGGAGACCGGCGTCATCCGCGGCTACCGGGCGCTGCTGGACGGGGCCGCGGTAGGGCGCGGATTTGAGGCGTTCGTCACGGTGGTCATGAGGTATGAGGATCATGACACGGTGGCGGAGTTCGAGCGTCAGGTGGCAGGAATGCCGGAGGTCGTGGAGGCGCATCGGTTGTTCGGCGATCCCGACTTCCTGCTGCGGGTGGCCGTGGCGGACCTGGCGGCCTACGAGCGGTTCTACTCCGAGACGCTCTCCGGGCTGCCGGGTGTGGCACAGGTGACCTCACATGTGGCGATGAAGGCCGTAAAGCCGGACACGGGACTGCCGGTGGTCCCATGAGCTGGGTGGCCGCACGCGCGGACGGGGCCCGCGCGTGTTGTCGCGCGAGCCCCGTATCACCATGTCAATGGTGCTGCTGGCGGATCACTTCGGGAGGACCAGGAGAGCATCGCCCACGGCGCGCTCCGCCCCGTCCGACGGCCGGTTGACCAGCTTGTTGCCGACCACCATCGCCGTCGATCCGCCCCCGTCCAGGTTGATGGCCTGCCGCGCGCCCAGCCACCGCATGAACTGAGCCGCCTCATGGAAGTTCGCCCCCACGGTGATCCCGGGCTGCCGGCCGTCGACGGTGGCCAGGATCAGGCTGCCGTTCCTGGTGACGCCGAGCAGGGTGCGCGGGTGGCGGCGCAGGATCATGTTCATCGAGTCGTGGCCGTCCTGCTTGGCCGTGATCTTGACCTTGCCATTCCTGACGAGGCCGACGCCGCCCGCGACCACATGCAGGTCCGGGGTCAGCTTGAGTGCCTTCTTGGTACGCAGGTCCACGACCTTGGTGTCGACCTTGACCGTCCAGTCCTGCCAGGCGTGCTGGTTGAGCCAGTCGCCGGCCACGCCGTTGCCGTGCAGTACCCGTGTGCCCTTGGCCACCGCGGCGCCCGAGACCCGTACGCCGATGATCTTGCCGTTGACGTCCATGACGACGTCGGTCCCGCCGGCGGGCGTGTTGGCTCCGTACTCCTCCGTGTACAGCACCAGCTCGTCCGTGGCCGCGGCCCGGTTGATCCCGTTGATCGCGGCCCGCTCGCCATCCTGCGAGATCGCCGTGACCGTGGTCTTCAGCTCCGTGATCTTGGCGGTGCGGCCCTGGAGCACGACGGCCGAGCGGCCGGGCACGGCCTCGCTCAGCAGCCTGCCGGCCACCACGGACGCGCCGACGGGCTCGCCGCGCAGCTCCTTGGCAGTGTGGATGTTGAAGAAGCCGCCGTTGAGCCCGACCACGGCCTTGGCGGCCTTGGCCATGGACGAGACCGTCTCCCGCTTGGCGACGCTGGTGCCGAGCGAGGCCGCGTACGAGCCGCGGAACGTCCTGGCGTCGATCATGACGACCTTGACGTTCCACGGGCCGGTGGTCTTGAGTCCATCGTCGCCGAGGTAGTCGACCTTGACCTTCAGCCCCGCGTCCTTGAACTTCTTGGCCGCCTCGTCGGCCTTCTTCTTGTCCTTGAGCGACCACAGGCCGACCCGCACCATGTACTCGGTCTTGGCGGGTGCGTCGGCGACGGCGGGCCGGACGATCTCCTGCAGGCTGGGGGTCTCCCCGATGGCCTCCACCTCGGCGACCTTGGTCTCGGCGTTCGCGAGCGTGCCCGTGTCGCGGCCGTTCGGCATCAGTACGGTCAGGGTGTAGCCGTCGGTCGAGCTGCCGGCCTTCACGTCGTACAGGTCGATACCCTGTGCCACGGTGGTCATCGCCTTGGTCGGCACGGACCTGGCGCCCAGCGGGAACCTGGCCGACGGGAACTTCACCGACGCCTGCTCTGCCGCGACCGACGCGGCAGGCAGCGTGGTGACAGTGATCGCCGCGGCTATGGCCAGGCCGCCGGCGATGGTGCGTCGAGACATGAACTCTCCAGAGGGCAGTAAAGGGACCGCACCATAGTGGCGAGATCAAGGTCACCCGGGCGGGAGAACACGCGAAATCCACATGAGGGGTTACAGAATTGACATCACCCGTGGATACAATTTGGGTATGACACGCATCTGCATGTGGTGGCGGCCGACAGACGGCCGCTGATTTCCCATGCATGGGCCGTCTCCGAGACGGCCCACCGAAATGCGCGCGCGGGTCCTCTCCGGGACGGCATCGACCTCAAAGGAGAAGACCGGCATGAACGACGTGGTGCTCACGGGCGATCGCCCGACCGGCCGGCTGCATCTGGGCCACTATTTCGGCTCGCTGGCCAACCGCGTGAAACTGCAGCATGACTACCCCATGTACGTCCTGATCGCCGATTACCAGGTGATCACCGACCGCGACCTGCCCGGCGAGATCCAGCGCAACATCACCGATTTACTGCTCGACTACCTGGCGATCGGGCTGGACCCGGCGAAGGTGACGATCTTCCAGCACAGCGCGATCCCGGAGCTGAACCAGCTGCTGCTGCCGTTCCTGAGCCTGGTGTCGGTGGCCGAGCTGCGCCGCAATCCCACGGTGAAGGACGAGATCGCGCACAGCTCGCAGCAGGCGGTCAGCGGCCTGATGTTCACCTATCCGGTGCATCAGGCGGCCGACATCCTGTTCTGCAAGGGCACGCTCGTGCCCGTCGGCAAGGACCAGCTGCCGCACATCGAGGTGACGCGGCTGGTGGCGCGCCGTTTCAACGAGCGTTACGCCGAGGTGTTCCCGCTGCCGGAGGCGATGCTGGGCGAGCGGCCGCTGCTCAAGGGGCTGGACGGCGGCAAGATGAGCAAGAGCCGTGGCAACGCGATCGACCTGGCGGCCACCGAGGACGAGACGGCCGCGCTCATCCGCAAGGCCCGCACCGACGCCGATCGGCTGATCACGTACGACGAGACGCACCGTCCGGAGGTGGCGAACCTCCTGACGGTGGCGGGCCTCTGCCTGGACCGCCCGCCGCAGGACATCGCCGACGAGATCGGGCACGGCGGCGCCGCCGCGCTCAAGCGCCTGGTCACCGAGGCGGTCAACGAGTTCCTGCGGCCGATCAGGCAACGCCGTCGCGAGCACACTGAGGCCGACGCCAGGCAGATCCTGGCCGCGGGCAACGAGCGTGCTCGCGAACGCGCGGTCCGTACCCTCGACGAGGTCAGGGCCGCGATGGGCTTTTGACGACGGCCACCGCTGCCGCCGACGTCACCCCGGCCACCGGGGACGTCGGCGAGTCCGTGGCCCGCATGCCGGCACCGCCCTGGGGTCAGCGGGTCTGGTAGACCTTCCGCAGCGTCTCGTGCACGATCCACGTCGTCCTGGCGCCCTCCGCCAGCAAGCACACGTCTCCAGGGCTCACCTCTATCGTGGCGCCGCCCTCGACGGCGATCGTGGCGCGCCCCGACAGCACGACGAAGATCTCGTCCCGCTCCACGTCCGTGATGACGCCCGGCGTGATCTCCCAGATCCCCCGGCCGTCGCCGAGCTCCAGAGACGACGTGGTGGGGTCGCCTGCGACGATCTGCTGGGGATCGAGCTCGTGAGGGGTCAGCCGCACGTCGTGAACGGGCACGGAGAACGCGCCTGCGGTGGCGAGCATGCGGCCGAGGTCGGCCAGGTCCGGCATCAGCACATCAGACATATCGGCCATTCCAGCACATCTGTGCGGTCACCTGTTCTCCCGGCGGAAGGATTCCAGCGCCAGCAGGGCCACGTGGAGCGACAAACACGACTCGACGTCGTCGAGGTCGGTGTCGAGGATGCGCTCGAGGCGGCGCAGGCGGTCGTAGAAGGCGGGCCTGGACAGATGTGCCTTCTGTGCGGCGACCGCCTTGTTGCGCCCCGCGTCCAGGTAGATGCGCAGGATCCGGGCGAGGTCGCCGCCCCGCTGCGCGTCGTGGGCCAGCAGCGGCGCCAACTCCCGCTCGGCGAACGTCTGCAGCCGCGCGTCGTCCCGCAGCAGATGGAGCAGACCGCGCAGGCGCAGGTCCGGCAGCCGGTAGAAGGCCCGGCCGTCCGGCTGGCGCACCGCCACGTCGGCGACCTGCTCGGCCTCCAGGAAACTACGGCGTACGTCCCTGATGGATTCCACCACCGAGCCGGCCGCCAGCACGAACGCCGATCCCGGCCGCCACAACACCCGCAGCCGCTCGGACAGCGCCGTCAGGGCGGGCTCTGCCTGGGTACGCGGCGGCAGCGGCAGCAGGACCCCCACACGTTCCTGGTCGAGCGCACCGACCAGGGCGGGCAGGCGGGCGTCGCGGCAGGCCCCGGCGGTGGCCTCGGCCAGCTCGCCGAGCTGCGCCTGGCCGTCCAGCGCCTGGTCGGCCGGGTCGGTCGGCCTGATGACCACGCTGATCAGCTTGCGCCCCGTCAGTGGTACGCCGACCGCGCGGGCACGCGCGGCGGCCTCGTCCGGGTCGGAGTAGGCGTGGGTGAGGATGCCGGTGATGATCGTGCCATGGGCCTGGCGCTCCAGCGACTCCTGGTGGCGTTCCAGCAGCCGGCCCAGCGCGAGCGTGGTGGCCGCCCGCTCGGCCAGCACCAGGTCGCGCGGCGACGGCGCGACGTCGCAGATCAGGATCAGCCTGCCCCAGTCCTGCCCGCGGGCCCCTACCGTGGTGACCAGCCAGCCGGAGGCCGGGTCGTACGCGGTGCGCTCGGCCGGTGCCACCGCCCGCGACCTGGTCTCCCACCCGGCCAGCAGGGCGCCCGCGTCGCGGCCCGCGGACTCGCAGGCCAGCACCTGGTGCGCGAGGTTCTCCAGCAGCACCGGCCGGTTGGACAGCCGGGCGACCTGAGCGAGCACCTCGGTCGGCGAGGCACCCTCGACCGACAGCTCGGTGAAGACCTCGTGCAGCTGCTCAGAGGCCCGCAGCTCCTCCAGCTGGATGTCGATGATCCAGGCGTGCACGGACTCGGTGATCTGCACGAACGGGGTCTCCCGGGTCAGCACGATGACCGGCAGTCCGTGTTCCTCGGCCGACTTGACCACCGCGGGCGGCAGCTCCCGTACGAACCTGCGGCCGAGCTCCACGATCAGCCCCGACGCGCCCACGGCGGACAGCTCGCCGATGTAGTCGGCGAGTTTCTCCGGATCGTCGGGCAGCGCGACGCCCGTGGTCAGCACCAGCTCGCCGCCACGCAGCAGGTTGGCGATGTCGGCGATCTCGCCGACATGCACCCACCGGACCTTCGTGTCCAGCCGGTCCCCGCCCGCGACCACTCGCGGGCCGCCCCGACGCACGGTATCCAGGGCAAGGACGTCGGCAATGGTGGGCAGCACGGGGCAGAGCCTAGCCGATCAATCTGTAATAACGGCTATGCAGACATTTACGTTGTGTCAGGAGTAAAGGTCTTCGTCGCGGAACTCCCGCCGAGGCTCCCGCACGCGCAGCTCGACCCGGCGGATCTTGCCGGAGATCGTCTTGGGCAGCTCGCCGAACTCCAGCCGCCGCACCCGCTTGTACGGCGCCAGCTCCCGCCGGCAGTGCTCGAAGATCGATCGGGCGGTCTCCTCGCCGGGCTCGAACCCGGGCGCGAGCGTCACGTACGCCTTCGGCACCGCCAGCCGCACCGGGTCGGGCGCGGGCACCACGGCCGCCTCCGCCACGGCCGCGTGCTCCAGCAGCACGCTCTCCAGCTCGAACGGCGAGATGCGGTAGTCCGAGGCCTTGAAGACGTCGTCGGTCCGGCCGATGTAGGTGAGGTAACCGTCCTGGTCGCGGGTGGCGACATCGCCGGTGTGGTAGTAGCCGTCCCGCGTGGCCTCGGCGGAGGCGCCGACGTACCCCGCCATGAGCCCCAGCGGGCGGCGCTCGTCCAGCGGCAGGCAGATCTCGCCGTCGTCCCCAGGCTCGCCGCTGACCGGGTCGATGAGGACGACGTCGTAGCCGGGCAGCGGCCTGCCCATCGATCCGGGCTTGACCGGCTCGTCCGGCGCGTTGCCGATTTGCGCGGTGGTCTCGGTCTGGCCGTAGCCGTCCCTGATGGTGATGCCCCAGGCCTTGGCCACCTGGTCGATGATCTCAGGGTTGAGCGGCTCGCCGGCGGCCACGGCCGTACGCAGCGGCAGCTTCCATGCCGCCAGGTCCTCCTGGATGAGCATCCGCCACACGGTCGGCGGCGCGCAGAACGTGGTGACCCGCTCGTCCCGCAGCACCTCCAGCAGCGCGGGCGCGGAGAAGCGCTGGTAGTCGTGGACCAGCACGGTCGCCCCGGCGTTCCACGGCGCGAACACGTTGCTCCACGCGTGTTTGGCCCACCCCGGCGAGGACACGTTGAGATGCACGTCGCCGGGCCGCACCCCGATCCATAACATGGTCGACAGGTGCCCGGCCGGATAGGACGCGTGCGTGTGCTCGACCAGCTTGGGCTGGGACGTGGTGCCGGAGGTGAAATAGAGCAGCAGCGTGTCGCCCGCCGACGTCGGCGCGTCGGGGGTGAAGTCCTCCTGCGCCCCGTACGCCTCGTGATACGGCAACCAGTTGTAGGCGTCCCCTACAGCGATCCTCGTGAACTCCCCGGTGCCGAACTTGCCGGCGTCGGCCGCGTTCGCGATCACGTGGGAGACGCCGCCGCGCTGGATGCGCTCGACGATGTCCTTGTCCGTCAGCAGCGTCGTGGCGGGGATGATGACCGCGCCGAGCTTCATCGCGGCCAGCAGCGCCTCCCACAGCTCGGCCTGGTTGCCCAGCATGAGCAGGATCCGGTCGCCCCGGCGCACTCCCTGCTCGTGCAGCCAGTTCGCGACCTGGTTGGAGCGGGCCGACAACCCGGCGAAGGTGTAGGCGGCCCGGCTCGACCCCACGATCTTGAGCGCGACGGCGTCGGGCGTCTCGGCGGCCAGCACGCCGTCGAACCAGTCGAGCGCCCAGTTGAACTCGGCGAGCTCCGGCCAGCGGAAGTCGCGCCGCGCGGTGGCGAGGTCGGCGTGGAGGAGGAAGTCGCGGGCGGCACGGAAATCGTCCATGTCCCGGATCCTGCTACGTCGTCAGCCGCCGCTCAAGGCCGTCGAGCACAGACACCAGACCGAAGTCGAAGGCCACTGCACGGACGGTGGCCGGATCGTCGTACATCTCCGTGTTGACGCGTTCGAGCATGTCGGGAAAGTCCCTGGCGGCCTTTCTGAGCATCGTGCGCATCTCGTCCGGGTCGTACTCGTGACGGTCCATGGCGTTGTTCCAGGCGACCTCGGGAAGCGTCGTCCCGTAGACGTAGGCCGTGACCGTGGAGGTGGCGTAGTCGACGTCCATCCCCTTGAATCCGGCCGTCGCGAACACCCGGCGCATCCGGTCGGCCGCCTGGAGCGCTTTGGGGCCGAGCGCAGGCAGCCGGCCGAGCAGGTCGGCCGACCACGGGTGGCGCAGCATCGCCTGGCGCATGCTGTAAGCCAGGACCGAGGCGGCCTCGCGCCAGCCCACCTCCTCGGGGTCGGGCACCGTCAGCTCGCCCCACATCTCGTCGTAGGCCAGCTCGAGCAGCTCGTCCTTGTTGGCGACGTACCAATAGAGGCTGGTGGCGCCCGCGCTGAGCTTCGCGCCGAGCTTACGCATGCTCAGGCCGTCCAGGCCCTCCTCGTCCAGCAGCTCGATCGCCGCTTTGACGATCTCCTCGCGGCTACGGCCCGGGCTCGTGGTCTTTCGCGGATCGCGGGTCCAGACGGAGGTGAACTGCTTGGCGTTCATTACCTCAGGATAAAGGCACTCGCACACTGTGCGAGAGTTGTCGTACAGTGTGCGAGTGAACTCGAACACTGTACGAGACCCCCGTCGCTGGTGGATCCTCGTCGTCCTGTGCTTGGCGCTGCTGGTCCTGGTGGTGGACAACACCATCCTGAACCTCGCCATCCCCTCGCTGAACGAGGAAATGGGCGCGACCCCGTCGGACATCCAGTGGATCATCGACGCGTACGTGCTGGCCTACGCCGGGCTCCTGCTCACCTCGGGCAGCCTGTCCGACAAGTACGGCCGCCGCCTCTTCCTGATCATCGGCTTGGCGTTCTTCGGCGGCGCGTCGCTGCTGGCGGTGCTCGTCACCGAGCCCTGGCAACTGATCGCCGCCCGGGCGCTGATGGGCATCGGCGGTTCGCTCGTCATGCCGTCCACGCTGTCGATCCTGATGACCGTGTTCGACGAGGGCGAGCGGCGCAAAGCGATGGCGTCCTGGAGCGCCGTGGCCCTGGTCGGCATGGTGTCGGGTCCGACCCTGGGCGGATTCATGCTGGAGCACTACTGGTGGGGCTCGGTCTTCTTGCTGAATGTCCCGATCGCGGCCATCGCCATCGTGGCCGCCGTCGTGCTCATGCCCGAGAGCCGCAGCACCGGGCGGAAGATCGATCCGATCGGCGTGGGGCTGTCGATCGTCGGCCTCACCGCGGCCGTCTACGTGATCATCGAGCGCGAGTGGAACATCCCCCTCATCGCGGTGGCGGTCATCGCCCTGGCCGCCTTCGTGGTCTGGGAGCGCACGCGGGAGCAGCCGATGTTGCCGCTTCACCTGTTCGCCAACCGCAACTTCAGTGGCGCGTCGTTCTCGATCCTGCTGATGGCGTTCGGCGCGGGCGCCGTGATGCTGATGCTCACCCAATACCTCCAGTTCGTGCTGGGTTACGGGGAGATGCAGGCGGGCCTGGCGATGTTGCCCTATGCCGTGGCCGCGGCCGTCTTCAACGGCGTGGGCGCCGGTCTCGGGCAGAAGGTGAGCAACCGGGTGCTGATCGGCGCCGGGTTGCTGCTGATGGCGGGAGGGTTCGTCGTCATGGCGATGACCACCGGATACCTGCCGCTGCTCATCGGGCTGGTGATCATGGGCATCGGCGGCGGGCTGGCGGGCCCTTCCGCCTACGCCTCGCTCATGGGAGCCATCCCGATGGAGCACGCCGGCGTCGGCTCCGCGCTCAACGACACCGTCCAGCAGGTCGGCATGGCGCTGAGCATCGCCATCCTCGGCAGCGTGCTGGCCGGGCAGTACACCTCGCAGATGCCTGCCGAACTGCCCGCCGAGGCCAGGGAGTCCATCGGGGCCGCGCACCTCATGGGCTTCCCCGAGGCCGCCAACGAGGCGTTCACCTCCGCCATGCACCTCGGCTCATGGGTGGGCGCCGCGTTCTGCGTGGCCGCCGCGCTGCTCGCGATGTCCGTGCTGCGCCCCGCCCAGCCCGTCGCGGCCCCCGAGCACGAGACGGTCTAGCGGACACGGGGCTCCCGCATGCTCTCCAGGCTGTCCAGCTTGTGGGTGCGCTCGTCGTGGCCGATCTGCCGGAGCAGGTCGGCCACCGAGCGGTAGCGGCCGTACTCGGCGGCGTACGTGCCGGGGTCAGGCACGAAGTCCAGGTCCGGGTTCTCCGCCACGAACGTCATGTACTCGTGCTCGGCGTGGTCCTCGAACTCCGCGTTCAGCCGGTAGCTCCAGTCCGGCCTGGCCAGGAACAACACCCAGGACACGTGGTAGTAGAAGAACGCGATCACCCACGGCGCCGCCTTGTGCAGCAGCCAGTTCTGCCGCTGCCCGGTGCGCTGCACGAGATCCTGCATGATCAGCAGGTGCCACTGCTCGTTGTCCTGGTCGGCGCGGGCCTCCACGATCCGCTCGAAAACCCGCTTGGCCAGCGCCGAGCGGCCCGCGTGCCGGTGCACCGCCCAGTAGCCCATCCGCTCCCACGCCTGGTACGGCACCCGCGCGATGATCTCCAGCATGGCGAACTTCGTGTACGAGCCCTTCTTGCCGTACATGAGATCCACGGGCTTGAACATCATTTTGGCCAGCAGACTGTACTTCATGCGCGGGGTGTCCAGGGTGTCCTGCTGGGCGCGGCGCAGTTGCTCGCGGTCGAGCTTGGGCGGTCCGGACGGGGCGGCGGGCCGGTGGTCGACGGTGATGGTCATCTCGATCTCTCCTTCGGTTCGGATGATCCGATAGTGGTCGAGAGAGGTGCTCCGGGGCGTCGCCCGCCAGTGGTCTTCTCCAGTGCTTCCGGCGGCGTAGCGAGCGGTCCTGATGTACATCGCCAGGCGCACGGGAGATCCCCTAAGGGGTGGATTTACGGGTTGTAACCTGATTTAGCCGCAAGCCGACAGTTTGCGGATAGGAGGACGAGGACCAGGACGGGATACTCGATACCATGTCGGAGCTACTCGCGCGCCATCGGGCAGTGATGCCCAACTGGTTGGCACTCAACTACAACGAGCCCATCGAGATCGTCAACGGTAAGGGCAACCGGGTCATCGACGCCGACGGCAAGAGCTACCTGGACTTCTTCGCCGGCATCCTGACCAACATGATCGGCTACGACGTGCCCGAAGTGCGCGAGGCCGTCGAGCGCCAGCTCGCCACCGGGGTGGTGCACACCAGCACCGTCTACCTGCTGCGCGGCCAGATCGAGCTGGCCGAGAAGATCGCGCGGCTCTCCGGCATCCCTGACGCCAAGGTCTTCTTCACCAACTCCGGCACCGAGGCCAACGAGACGGCGCTGCTGCTCGCCACGTACGCCCGCAAGAGCGACCAGGTGCTCGCCATGCGGCAGAGCTACCACGGGCGCAGCTTCGGCGCGATCAGCGTCACCTCCAACCGGTCGTGGAAGAACAACTCGCTCTCCCCGCTCAACGTGCACTTCCTGCACGGCGCCGACCGGCACCTGGCGCAGTTCAAGGGCCTGTCGGACGCCGACTACATCGCCGCCTGCGTGGACGACCTGCGGCACGTGCTGGCCACCGCGGTCTCCAACGACGTGGCCGCGCTGATCGCCGAGCCGATCCAGGGCGTGGGCGGGTTCACGATGGCGCCCGACGGGCTGTTCGCCGCGTACAAGGAGGTCCTCGACGAGCAGGGCATCCTGTTCATCTCGGACGAGGTGCAGACCGGCTGGGGACGGACCGGCAGCGCGTTCTTCGGCATCGAGAACCACGGCGTCACCCCGGACATGATCACCTTCGCCAAGGGGCTGGGCAACGGGTTCGCCGTGGGCGGCATCGTGGCGCGGGGCGATCTGATGGACGCGCCGCACGCCGTGGGCCTGTCCACGTTCGGCGGCAACCCGATCTCCATGGCCGCCGCCAACGCCACCCTTGACTACGTGCTCGACCACGACCTGCAGGCCAACGCCGCGCGGACCGGCGAGATCATCATCCGGGGACTGCGTGAGGCCGCTCAGCGGCTGCCCGTGGTCAAGGGCGTCCGCGGCAAGGGCCTCATGTTCGCCGTCGAGCTGGAGTCGCCCGCCCAGGCGGCCCGCTTCATGGAGGTGACCAAGAGGGCGGGGCTGCTGGCCGGCAAGGGCGGCCTGTACGGCACCGCCATCCGCATGGCCCCGCCTCTCACCCTCACGGTGGAGGAGGCCGTGGAGGGCCTCGGCATCATCGTCACCGCCCTGGAAACCATCAACGCAGAGGCAGCAGCACAGTGAAATCCGTCAGGCACTGGATCAACGGCGCACCGTACGAGGGCGGCGCCCGTACCACCGAGCTGTTCAACCCGGCGACCGGCGAGGTCAGCGGGCACGTCGCGCTCGCCTCGGCCGCCGACGTGGACGCGGCCGTGGCGGCCGCCGTCGCGGCCTTCCCCGCCTGGCGGGACGCGTCGCTGGTCAAGCGGTCCCAGGTGCTCTTCCGCTTCCGCGAGCTCATGTACGCCCACCGCGACGAGCTGGCCGCGCTGATCTCCGCCGAGCACGGCAAGGTACACGCCGACGCGCTCGGCGAGGTCGCCCGCGGACTGGAGGTCGTGGAGTTCGCCTGCGGCATCCCGCACCTGCTCAAGGGCGGCTTCTCCGAGGGCGTCTCGACCCGGGTCGACTCCTACTCCATCCGCCAGCCGCTCGGTGTCGTGGCCGGGATCACGCCGTTCAACTTCCCCGCCATGGTGCCGATGTGGATGTACCCCATCGCGATCGCCTGCGGGAACACCTTCGTGCTCAAGCCGTCGGAGAAGGACCCGTCCGCGTCGCTGCTGATGGCGCGGCTGTGGACGGAGGCCGGGCTGCCCGACGGCGTGTTCAACGTCGTGCAGGGTGACAAGGTCGCCGTCGACCGGCTGCTCGAGCACCCCGACGTACGCGGCGTGTCGTTCGTCGGCTCCACCCCGATCGCCAAGTACGTCTACGAGACCGGCACCGCCCACGGCAAGCGCGTGCAGGCGCTCGGTGGCGCCAAGAACCACATGCTCGTGCTCCCGGACGCCGACCTCGATCTGGTGGCGGACTCTGCGGTGTCGGCGGGGTTCGGCTCGGCGGGGGAGCGGTGCATGGCGATCTCCGTCGTCCTGGCCGTGGACCCGATCGGCGACGAGCTCGTCCAGAAGATCGTGGAGCGGGTCGACAAGCTCGTGATCGGCCCGGGCGACGACCCGAAGTCCGAGATGGGGCCGCTGGTCACCGCGGCGCACCGCGACAAGGTCGCCTCCTACCTGGACCTCGGTGTCGAGGAGGGCGCCAAGCTGGTCGTGGACGGCCGCGAGACGCCCGTGCTCGGCGGCGGCAGGGCGGCGGAGACACAGGGCTTCTGGCTCGGGCCGACGGTGCTCGACCACGTGCCCGCCGGCTCGCGCACGCACACCGACGAGATCTTCGGTCCGGTGTTGTCGATCGTGCGCGTCGGCTCGTACGAGGAGGGGCTGGAGGTCATCAACGGCGGCCTCTACGGCAACGGCACCGCGATCTTCACCAACGACGGCGGCGCGGCCCGGCGTTTCCAGAACGAGGTCGAGGTCGGCATGGTCGGCATCAACGTGCCGATTCCGGTCCCGATGGCCTTCTACAGCTTCGGCGGCTGGAAGTCCTCGCTCTTCGGCGACACCCACGTGCACGGCACCGAGGGGGTGCACTTCTACACCCGTGGCAAGGTCGTCACCTCACGCTGGCTCGACCCCTCGCACGGCGGCGTGAACCTGGGCTTCCCCACGAACAAGTAAGTCGCGATTCCGGTCGGGAGCGACGTGCGTCCTCCCGGCCCGGTCCCCGGTAAGCTCCCAGGCACCGGACAGAGGGGGACATCGTGCATCGCCGCCGTACTTATGCCTTGGCGCTCGCCGCATCGGCGCTGGTCGCCTGCATGGGCGCGGCGACTCCCACCCCGGCCCCCACTCCGACGC
>NZ_VCKY01000262.1 GCF_005889735.1 Nonomuraea turkmeniaca | reverse complement strand
CGCCCCGACGGCCCCCACACCCGCGAGCTCATCGAGCGCAAGATCCGGGTCAAGGCCGACGTCGTCGGCGCCGACCTGCGCGAAGCGGGGCTGCGCGAGATCCTCAACTACGGCCACACGCTCGCCCACGCCATCGAGCGCAACGAGCACTACGGCATCCGCCACGGCGAGGCCGTCGCCATCGGCATGGTCTACGCCGCCGAGCTGTCCAGGCTCTCCGGCCGCGCCGACCTGGTGGACCGCACCCGGGCCATCCTCACCGGCGTGGGCCTGCCCATTTCCTACCGCGCGGACGCCTGGCCCCAGCTGCGCGACCACATGCGGCTGGACAAGAAGAACCGCGGCGCCAAGCAACGGTTCGTGGTCCTCGACGACCTGGCCAAGCCCGGCCGCCTCGAAGCCCCCTCCGAAGAGCTGCTCGAAGCCGCGTACAAGGAGATCTCCGCATGATCCTCGTGCTCAACGGGCCCAACCTGCGCAGGCTCGGCACCCGCGAGCCCGACGTCTACGGCGCGGAGACGTTCGAGGACCTCGCCGAGCTCTGCCGCGACACCGGCCGCAAGCTCGGCGAGCACGTCGAAGTGCGCCAGACCGACGACGAGTCCGAAATGATCGGCTGGATCCACGAGGCCTGCGACGGCCGCATCCCGGTCGTGCTCAACCCCGCCGCGTTCACCCACTACTCCTACGCCCTGCGCGACGCCATCGCCCAGCGCACCGCCCCGCTCGTGGAGGTGCACATCAGCAACCCGGCCGCCAGGGAAGAGTTTCGCCATACCTCGGTTGTCGCCGGGGTGGCGTCGGGCACCATCGCGGGGTTCGGACTACAGTCGTACGTCCTTGCGCTGCAGGCTATATCGGAGATGAACACCACCTCATGAGGCACTACAAGTCCTTCGTCGCCCTCGGCGACAGCTTCACAGAAGGACTGAACGACCCCGGCGTCAACGGGCACTACCGCGGCTGGGCCGACCGCGTGGCCGAGCGGCTCGCCGCCGACGACCCGTCCTTCCGCTACGCCAACCTGGCCGTCCGTGGCAAGCTCATCGACCAGATCGTCGCCGAGCAGGTGCCGCTGGCCGTCGAGATGGCGCCGGACCTGGTCAGCTTCTGCGCCGGCGGCAACGACCTGCTCAGGCCGGGCAGCGACCCGGACGTGATGGCCAAGAAGGTCGCGCGGGCCGTACGCGATCTTCGGGCCGGCGGTGCGGACGTGCTGCTGTTCACGGGCGTGGATCCGCGCGACACGCCGCTGATGCGGCGGCTGCGCGGCCGCTTCGCGATCTTCTACCTGCACGTGCGATCCATCGCCGACCTTTACGGATGCCGGCTCGTCGACCAGTGGTCGATGCAGGGGCTGCGGGACTGGCGGGCGTGGAGCGCCGACCGGCTGCACATGAACGAGGACGGGCATCGGCTGGTGGCCGCGCGGGTGCTGGACGTGCTGGGGGTGCCGTTCGAGGACTGGCGCAAGGACTGGCCGGCGCGGGTGGTGGATCCTCGGACGCGGCGGCGTGAGGACGCCCAGTGGATGCGCGAGCACCTGGTCCCATGGGTGGCGCGCCGGTTGCGCGGCGTCTCCTCGGGCGACGGCCTCTCCCCCAAGCGCCCCGACCTCAGCCCCTATACATAACTATTTTTTACGCGTTGCCGTGGTCGGCCACCCGCCGTACTTCGGCTGGCGGAGCGGCGAGCCTGGGGCGGAGAGCGGTAGCTTGCGTGACCAGCGGAGCCCCGTGCGAGCGCGACCATGAGCAGGGCGCGGCGAGCCTGGGGCGGAGAGCGGTAGCTTGCGTGACCAGCGGAGCCCCGTGCGAGCGCGACCATGAGCAGGGCCCTCCAGGAAACGGCCTCTGACCCTTCACCGGCTGAGCGCCGTAACGGCGCACGCGCCGCCCGCGATGACACGTCGCACGTCAGCCCGCTGGGCACTTCCGACTCGCAGGAGCCGGAGCCACGCCCGGCCACAGCACGCAGGTCGCCCTCCTGCGCAGGCCCTGTGGTCGGGGGTGGTGTCAGGTGGTCGGTTCGGAGGCGAGGCGCTTCAGGGCGGCCCGGGGGACGGAGGGGTCCGTGGTGCGCCAGAACGGGGGGAGCGAGCCCAGGAGGAAGCCGCTGTAGCGGGCCGTGGCGAGGCGGGGGTCGAGGACGGCGATCACGCCCTTGTCGTCCTGGGCGCGCAAAAGGCGCCCCGCGCCCTGGGCCAGCAGCAGGGCGGCGTGGTTGGCGGCGACCGCCATGAAGCCGTTGCCGCCCCGCGCCGCCACGTGGCGCTGCCGGGCCGACGTGAGCGGGTCGTCGGGCCGGGGGAACGGCACCCGGTCGATGATGACCAGCCGCAGTGACGGCCCGGGCACGTCCACGCCCTGCCACAGCGACAGCGTGCCGAACAGGCAGGTCGGCTCGTCCTCGGCGAACTGCTTGACGAGCAGCATCGTCGAGTCGTCACCCTGGCACAGCAGCGGCACGTCCAGCCGATCCCGCAGCGCTTCCGTGGCCGCCTTGGCGGCGCGCATCGACGAGAAGAGCCCCAGCGTGCGCCCCCCGGCCGCCTCGATCAGCTCGGCGATCTCGTCCAGATACTGCTGCGGCAGCCCGTCGCGCCCCGGCTGGGGCAGGTGTTTGGCGACGTACAGGATCCCCGCGCGGGGGTGGTCGAACGGTGAGCCGACGTCGATGCCCTGCCAGCCCTTGGCGTCGCCGAGCCCCCACTGCGCGGCCAGCCCGTCGAACGTGCCGCCCAGCGCCAGGGTGGCGGAGGTGAGGACCACCGTGCGCTCGCCGAACAGCTTGTCCCGCAGCATGCCGCTGACGGTCAGCGGCGCCACCCGCAGCATGGGCGGCCGCCGGTCGGTGCCCGCGTCGAGCCAGACGACCTCCGCCCGGTCGGCCTCGGAGTCGTGCCCGTAGGCCTCCAGCATGCGTACGGTCGTGTCGTGCACGTCGTCCAGGGTCGTGAAAGCGGCCTTGCGCTGTCCTGCCTTGTCCGGGTCGTCCTTGTCGGCGCCGCGCGGCCCCATGGCCGTGATGCAGCGCCAGGCGGAGTCGCGGATCAGCTGCAACGTCAGGCCGAGCACCTGCGGCATTTCGTCGATGCGGCCGGGCGGGGCGGCGGCCAGCAGCGCCTTGAGGTCCTCGCCGGCCTCCTGGAGCTGGTCGGCCACGGCCTGCTCGATCAGCCTGCCCACCCGGCGCACCGCGAGCGACACCGTCAGCTCCGACAGCTCGCCGGTCACCACCGACGTCACCCGGTCGACCAGCTCGTGCGCCTCGTCCACGACCACGACCTCGTGCTCGGGCAGCACCGGCAGGTCGCCCATGGCGTCGATGGCCAGCAGCGCGTGGTTGGTCACCACCACGTCGACCTCGCCCGCGCGGGCCCTGGCCAGCTCGGCGAAGCACTCGGCGCCGCTCGGGCAGCGGTTGGCGCCCAGGCACTCCTGCGCGCTCACCGAGAACTGCCGCCACGCCTGCTCGCTCACCCCCGGCACCAGCTCGTCGCGGTCGCCGGTCTCGGTCTCCTCGGCCCACTCCTGGATGCGCTGCACCATGCGCCCGGTCGCGCTCACCTCGCGCGGGTCGAACAGCTGGTCCTGCTCGTCCTCCTCGGGCCAGCCCGCCGTGGCCTTGTAACGGCACAGGTAGTTACGGCGGCCCTTCAAGATCGCGAATGTGGGCTCGTGCGGCAGCTCCTTGGCCAGCGCCTCGGCCAGCCTGGGCAGGTCGCGGTCCACGAGCTGGCGCTGCAGCGCGATCGTGGCCGTGGACACGACGACCGGCGCCTCGCTGTCCATCGCGTGGCGAATCGACGGCACGAGGTAGGCCAGCGACTTCCCGGTCCCCGTGCCGGCCTGCACCGCCAGGTGCTCCTCGTTGTCGATGGCCTGCTGCACGGCGCGGACCATGGTGACCTGGCCCTGCCGTTCGCTCCCTCCGAGAGCGCCGACCGCGATGCTGAGGAGTTGATCCACTGGCGGGAGATGGGAGTCCGGCACGGCAGTACGCTACCCGCATTTTCCGGGTCGCCGTGCCGAACGCGGTGTGATCGGCCATGCGCATCCCGGCATTCCGGAATCCTTTCTCCGGCGCGCATGGCACACTGGGCGATCGGGACTCCAACTGGTCAAACACAATCTTCCGGTGAGTGACCAGAGGGATTCACGGTGTATATGGGAAGTCCGGGTTCTGTAGGGTTTTCCGGGGTTGAGTGGACGAATAAAGGCTGGTTATCGCAGTATGTCTGCCATGTCGGAAGTTGTCCCGTTGCCGTCGTTCGGTGAAGTCTTCTTCGATGCACGAGGTCAGGAGCGGTGCCTCAGGGTCACGTGGCACGAGGGCACCTTGGTGCTCAGCCTGTGGCGGGGGGAGATGTGCACAGCGAGCTTCCGCATGCCGATGGAGGACGTCGGCCGGCTGCTCGACACCCTTGACGAGGGCTTTGCCGAAGCCACGGGCGAGCAGCCCGCCGTGCCCGCGCATGATCCAGGCACCGAAGCCATTCCGGGCACCGAAGTCATTCCGGGCACCGGCCAATACCAGCGGCCGCCGCAGCCCACTGCTCCGCAGCACCATCACCAGCAGCAGCCTGCTCACCACCAGCTCGACGAGCGTCCCACCGCGGCTCTGTCGCCCAACGACGTCCTCGTCGCCCGAGGGCCGGCGCCCCAGGACAAGCTGGTCGCCTCGTTCGGCGAGAGCGCGGCTCCCAGGGACACGACCCCGGCCTATGGCGAGCCGGCGGTGCCCTTCACCGGGCCCCAGTACGTCGAGTCGACCGCCCCGCAACCGCAGTACACCGGCGACCCCTTCAGCGGCCCCCAGTACACCGGCGACCCCTTCAGCGGTCCGCAGTACACCGGCGATCCCTTCAGCGGCCCGCAGTACACCCCCGAGCCCCCGCCGTACCAGCAGCAACCTGATCGTTTCGGCGGTTCGCAGTACGCGGACAACCAGCCCGTCTACCAGATGCCCGAGGAACAGCGCCGCCTGTCGCCGCTGAGCACCGACCCTCTCGGCTTCCCCTCCCAGGCCGCCGACCCCTACGCGGCGGCCCCTCAGCACCGGCCCGAGCAGTACCCCTCCGACCCGTACCCGGCGGATCCGTACGCGTCCGATTCCTTCGGGCGGCGACAGGAGGCCTACCAGCAGCCCCAGCCCCAGCTCCAGCCGCAGGGTCAGAGCGCGGCCGGGCTGGGCACCCCCATGCACGGCATCCCGGGCGCCGGCCGGCGCCGCGCGCCCCAGCCCACCCACGACGACTATGCCGCCTACCAGCAGGCCCCGCAGGCCAACCCGGTGGACCCGTTGCTGGCCCTCGGCAGGCAGGAGCCCCAGCAGCCTGATGCGGGCATGTCCCGTCCGTACGTCGGGGATCCCATGTTCTCTACCGGCGAGCGCCTGCGTCCCGAGCAGCAGCACCCGGACTACCACCAGCGGAGCGACCGCAGGGAGTGGTAATTCCGGCCGGCGCGCCCAGGTACGCTCTCCGCGAGGCGAGGTGATCGGGCCGAGGAAGAAGGAGCGCCGGTGAGTCCCATCCTGGGCTTGCAACTGCTGCTGGTGGCCGGGTGCGCCATCGCGGTGGCCGCCGTGGCCAGGCGTAAGGGATGGCCGGCTCCTCTGCTGCTGGTGGCCGCGGGGTTGCTGGCCTCGCCGCTGGTGCCGGCGGTGCCGCTGGACCCCGAGCTGGTGCTGTTCGTGTTCCTGCCGCCGCTGCTTTATTCGGCCGCGTTCGACAGCTCCTACCTGCGCCTGCGTGACGTCAAGCGGGCCGTGGCACTGCTGTCGATCGGGCTGGTGCTGTTCACCACGGCCGTGGTCGGGCTGCTCGTGCACGTGCTGCTGCCGGACCTGCCGATGGCGCTGGCGTTCGCGCTCGGCGCCATCATCGCGCCGCCCGACGCGGTGGCCGCCGTAGCGGTCGGCCGGCGGCTCGGCCTGCCGCGCAGGACGCTGACGATCCTGATCGGCGAGAGCCTGTTCAACGACGCCACGGCGCTGACGGCCTACCGGGTGGCGATCGGGGCGGCCGTGGGCGGCGCCGTGGACCTGTTCCAGGGCATCGGAGCGTTCCTGATCGCGGCGGCCGGCGGGGTGGCGATCGGGCTGGCGCTGGCGTTCGTGTTCGCCTGGGTGTTCCAGCACACGCGCGACTCCCTGGTCGAGAACACGCTGATGTTGCTGATCCCGTTCGCCGCCTTCTCCGCGGCCGAGTCCGTGCACGCCTCCGGCGTGATCGCGGTGGTGATCGTCGGCCTCTACCTGGGCAACCGCATGCACCTGCGCGGGTTCGGCACCCGGCTGGTGTCGGACGCGGTGTGGAAGGTCACCGACTTCTTCCTCGAGACGATCGTGTTCGTGCTGATCGGGCTGCAGCTCGTGACCGTGATCGGAGGCATCTCCGGTTACAGCCTGTGGGCGGTCGCGGGATACGCGGTGGCCGTTCTCGCGGTGACGATCCTCAGCAGGTTCGTCTGGGTGTTCGGCGCGACCTCGCTGGTCAAGCTGGTGGCCAGAAACGCCAGGCAGCCCGCGCCCACGCCGAAGCAGGCCGTGATCCTGAGCTGGGCGGGCATGCGGGGCGTGGTGTCGCTGGCGGCGGCGTTCGCCATCCCGCCGGAGGTCCCTCCGCGTGACCGCGCCATGCTGCTGTTCCTGACGTTCACGACCGTGATCGGCACCCTGCTCATCCAGGGCACCACGTTCCCGGCGCTGATCCGGCGGCTGGGCGTGTCGAGCGAGCGGGAGCAGTACGAGGATCGCCTGGCCGAGGCGGCGGCGCAGCAGGCGGCGCTGGAGGCCGGACTGGCGGAGCTGGAGCGGCTGGTCGCCGAGCAGGAGAGCGAGCCCGACGAGATCCACAAGCAGGTGATCGATCAGCTCAGGGAGAAGTCGTGGCGCCGTTCGCTGAGCGCGTGGGAGCGCCTGGGGGGCGGCACAGGACCGGGCGGCGAGGAGACGCCGAGCTCGCTCTACCGGAGGCTGCGCCGTGACATGCTGCAGGCCGAACGCCAGGTGTTCGTGCGCATGCGAGATGAGCGCCGGCTCGACGACGAGGTGCTGCGCGAGGTGATGGCCCAGCTCGACTTCGAAGAGGCCATCCTGGAGCGCTGACCGGACGTGGCTAGCCCATCTGGCTGTCCAGGAAGCACCACCGCCAGTCCTCGCCACGCTCGTACGACTGGATCACCGGATGGTTCGTCGCGTGGAAGTGGGCGGTGGCGTGCTTGGCGGGTGAGGAGTCGCAGCAGCCGATGTGGCCGCATTCCAGACAGCGGCGCAGGTGCACCCATCGGCCACCTTCGGCCAGGCACTCCTCGCAGCCCTCTGGCGTCTTCGCCATGGGGTCGTCGGCCTGGGAAAGATGCTCGCACATTGCCATAAGAGAAATCTTAGGACCAGTGTGCCGATCTAATTTCGGCCGGGCCTCTTGTCGGCCGCCGAGCAAGCGTGGACATTGTGGTCATCGGGGGGAGTGACATAGACCACACTGTCCCGAGGAGCCGCCCTTGCTGGAGGTACGCAACCTCGAGGTCGTCTACGACGACGTGATGCTCGTGCTGCGCGGCGTGAGCCTCAAGGTTCCCCCTGGCTCGATCGTGGCCCTGCTCGGCGCGAACGGCGCAGGCAAGACCACGCTGCTGCGGGCCCTTTCCGGACTGCTCGACGTTCACGACGGCGAGATCACCAAGGGTGGCGTCACGCTGGAGGGCGAGCCCATCCACCACCTCAGACCCGCCCAGATCGTCCGCCGTGGGGTGAGTCAGGTGATGGAGGGCCGCCGCATCCTGTCCGAGCTGACCGTCGAGGAGAACCTCAAGGTCGGCGGCCACACGGCGGCCGACTCCCACCTCGACCGCGTTTACGGCCTGTTCCCGCTGCTGCGCGAGCGGCGCAGGAGCGTGGCCGGCTACCTCTCGGGGGGCGAGCAGCAGATGCTGGCCGTCGGCCGCGCCCTCATGGCGGGCCCCACGTACCTGCTCCTCGACGAGCCCAGCCTGGGCCTCGCCCCGTCCCTGGTCGGCCAGGTACGCGACCTCATCGTCGAGATCAACCGGCAGGGCACCACGGTCCTCCTCGTCGAGCAGAACGCCACCATGGCCCTGTCCATCGCCTCCCACGGCTATGTCATGGAGACCGGGAAGATCGTCATGGACAAGCCGGCGCAGGAGCTGCTCGCCGACGAGGACATCAAGGAGTTCTACCTCGGGGCCGTCCGGTCCTTCCGCGAGGTCAAGCACTACAAGCGGAGGAAACGATGGCTCTCCTGACGTTCGAGGACGTGCACCTGAGCTTCGCCGGCGTCAAGGCCGTCGACGGTGTCTCCTTCGAGGTGGGGCCAGAAGAAGGAAACACGGCGGAGCTCCTGGCGGTCATCGGGCCGAACGGCGCCGGCAAGACTTCGATCTTCAACGTGCTCTCCGGCGTCTACCGGCCCCAGCGCGGCCGGGTCACGTTCATCGGCGAGGATCTGCTGCTCAAGCGGCCGCACGAGATCGCCGCGATGGGCCTGGCCAGGACGTTCCAGAACGTCGAGCTGTTCCACAACCTCACCGTCCTGGACAACCTCATGCTCGGCCGCCACCACCATTTCCGGTACGGCGCGTTCGCCGCCCTCCTCTGGTACGGCCGCGCCCGGCGCGCGGAGCTGGCCGCCCGTGCCAAGGTCGAGGACATCATCGACTTCCTCGAGCTGGAGGCCTGGCGCCGCCACCCCGTGCGGCTGCTCCCGTACGGGATCCAGAAACGGGTGGAGCTGGGCCGGGCGCTGGCCATGGAGCCGCGGCTGCTGCTGCTCGACGAGCCGGTCGCCGGCATGAACCTGGAGGAGACCGAGGACATGGCCAGGTTCGTCCTGGACATCCGCGACGAGCTGGGCATCCCCATCGTGCTGGTGGACCACGACATGGGCCTCGTCATGGACCTGGCCGACCGGGTGCTCGTGCTCGACTTCGGCCGCCCCGTCGCGCTCGGCAGCCCGGCCGAGGTGCAGCAGGACCCCAAGGTGATCGAGGCGTACCTGGGAGGGACACATGGCCGGACGGAGTGAGGCCATCAGGAGAGACAGCCTCATGACCATCGTGGACAGGGTGCGTGAGCGGGCCAGGGCGGCGCCCGACGCGGTCGCCATGCGGCACAAGGACTTCGGCATCTGGCAGGAGGTCACCTGGGCGGCGTACTGGACGCACGTCGAGCTGGTCGCACACGCCCTGCTCGCGCTCGGCGTCGAGCCCGGCGACCGGGTGGCCATCCACTCGGAGAACCGCCCGGAATGGCTCTACGGGGACCTCGGCACGGTCGCCGTACGCGGCATCACGGTCGGCCTCTACCCGACGAACCCCACCGCCGAGGTCGCCTACCTGCTGGCCGACTCCGGCGCCAAGATCCTCATCGCCGAGGACCAGGAGCAGGCCGACAAGGCCCTGGCCGTCCTCGACGAATGCCCCGACCTGCGGCGCATCGTCTACATCGAGCCGCGCGGCATCCGCGGCCGCTACGACGACGACGTGCTGATGTCCTGGCCGGAGCTGCTCGCCCTGGGCGCCGAGCACCGGGCGGCGCACCCGGACGCGGTGGAGCGCCGCATGGCGGAGGCGGCGCACGACGACGTGGCGACTCTCATCTACACCTCTGGCACCACCGGGCCACCCAAAGGGGTCATGCTCACCATCGGCAACGTCGAGTTCGCCGTCGACACGCTCGTGACGGGCGGCGGCTTCACCTCGCCCCCGCCGTCGGAAAGGGACCTCGCGCTGTCGTACCTGCCGCTGTGCCACGTCGCCGAGCGGGCGTTCACCGTGTGGTTCAACTCGGCGGCCGGCGTGCAGGTGAACTTCGCCGAATCCATCGACACCGTCCAGGCCAACCTGCGCGAGGTGCAGCCGACGATCCTGTTCGGGGTGCCGCGCATCTGGGAGAAAGTGCTCGCCCAGGTCAACATCAAGCTGGAGTCGGCCTCGCCGGTCAAGCGGGCGATCACCCGGGTCTGGCTGCGGGTGGCCGACCGGATCGGCGACACGCTGGTGCGCACGGGCGGCCGGCACACGTTCTGGACGCGACTGGCGTACGGGATCGGCTGGGTGTTCTGCTACCGCGCGCTGCGCGAGCGGCTCGGCATGCGGCGGGTGCGCTACGCCGCCTCCGGCGCCGCGCCCATCGCGCCCGACGTGCTCAAGTTCTACATGGGGATCGGCATCCCCATGCACGAGGTGTACGGGATGAGCGAGAACACCGCCATCGCCACCGCCAACCGGCCCGGCCGGGTGCGCCTCGGCACGGTCGGCGAGCCGCACCCCGGCATCGAGCTGAAGATCGACGAGGCCACCGGCGAGATCATGACCCGGCATCCCGGCAACTTCGCCGGATACTGGCGCAATCCACGCGCCACCGCCGACGTGCTCGACGCCGACGGCTGGCTGCACACGGGCGACGTGGGCGAGTGGGTGGAGGGCACGTATGTGCGGATCACCGACCGGATGAAGGACATCATCATCACGGCCGGTGGCAAGAACGTGGCGCCCAGCGAGATCGAGAACGCGCTGAAGGCGTCGCCGTACCTGAAGGAGGCCGTCGTCATCGGGGATCAGCGGCCGTACCTGGTGGCGCTGATCGGGATCGAGCCGGACACGGTGGGGGAGTGGGCGCGGCGGCGCGGCCTGCCGTACACCACCTATCGGGACCTGTCGGAGAAGCCGGAGACGCGGGAGCTCGTCCGGGGGATCGTCAACGAGGTGAACGAGCGGTTCGCGTCGGTCGAGCAGGTCAAGCGGTTCGCGTTCCTGCCGAAGGAGCTCGACCACGAGGACGGTGAGCTGACCGCCACGCAGAAGGTCAAGCGCAGTGCCATCGCCAAGCTGTTCGAGGATCTGGTGGAAGGGATGTACGCCCGGTGAAGGGGCTGCTGGAGTCGCTCATCAGGGGCCTGGGCAACGGGTCGGTGTACGCGTTGCTCGCGCTCGGGTTCGTGATCATCTACAAGGCCACGCGGGTGATCAGCTTCGCGCAGCCCGCGCTGATGCTGGCCGGTGCCGTCGCGGTGAGCTATCTGGCCGAGGTGACCGGGTTCTACGCGGCCGTGCTGCTGTCGGCGTTGCTCATCGCGGGCGTGGCGCTGGCCATCGAGCGGATCGCGATCCGGCCGATGGTGGGGCGGCCCGTCTTCGTCGTGGCGATCATCACGCTCGGCATCGACGTGGTCGTGCGGGTGGTGGTCAACGCCTTCATCGGCAGGGACGTGCGGCAGATGGGCGATCCGTGGGGGTTCACGCAGGTCTCGCTCGGGCCGCTGGTCGTGCAGTCGCGCTGGCTGGCCATGCTGGTGGTCACCGCGGTGCTGGTCGGGTTGTTGTTCGCGTTCTTCCGCTTCACGAAGTACGGGCTGGCCATGCGGGCGGCGGCCTTCGATCAGGAGATCGCGCTGGCGCAGGGGGTGTCCGTCGGCATGGTGTTCGCGTTGTCGTGGGGGCTGGCCGGGTTCCTGGCGGCGATCGCCGGGATGTTCGTCGGCACCGGGCAGGGCATCGAGCAGCTGACCTGGGTGGTCGCGTTGAAGGCGCTGCCGGCGATCATCGTGGGTGGGCTCGACTCGCTCGGCGGGGCCGTCGTGGGCGGACTGGTGGTCGGGGTGGTGGAGTCGCTGTTCCAGTCGTACCAAGGGGAGTTCGCGCCTTGGCTGGGGCAGAACGTGGCGGTTGTCTCGCCCTACATAGTGATGCTGATCGTGTTGCTGGTCAGGCCGTACGGCCTGTTCGGGACTCGGGAGGTCGAGCGGGTATGACCGAGACACGTTCCGCGGCGGCGCAGGCCGCCCCTGACATACCGACCGGCCGGTCTCGTAAGGTGCGCGGCCGGCCGCTGCTCTACACCTCCTACGCCCAGGACATGGCGCTGCTCGACACCCGCGCCAAGCGGGTGTCGACCGGGGTGCTGGTGGTGCTCGCGTTCGCGCTGGCGGTGCTGCTGCAGGACCGGTCGCTGGAGGTGCTGGCGGGGGCGTACGTGCTGGCCATCGGCGCGATCGGGCTCAACATCGTCACCGGGTACGCCGGCCAGGTCTCCCTCGGGCACGCCTTCTTCGTCGCCATCGGCGCCTACACGGCCGCCGCCCTGTCCGGCCCGGTCGACGGCGAGCGGCTCGGCTACGGGGTCGCGGAGATCTGGCTCTGGCTGCCGGCCGCCGGGCTGGTCGCGGCCGCGGCCGGGGTGCTGGTCGCGCCGCTGGCCACCCGCCTGCGCGGCCTCTACCTGGCCGTGGTCACGCTCGGCCTGGTCTTCCTCGGCGAGCACGTCTTCAAGGAGTGGCAGGAGCTCACCGGCGGCCCCGGGGTGGGGCGGGAGGCGGCGATCCCGCAGCTCTTCGGCGTCCGCCTGGACCAGGACGGCCCGCTCGGCACCAAGGAGCAGACCTTGTACGTCCTCATGCTGGTGCTGCTCATCGTCTTCGCCGTCGCCGCCCGCAACCTGGCCCGCTCGCGCATCGGCCGCGCCTTCGCCGCCATCCGCGACCGCGACATCGCGGCCGCGGTCATCGGGGTGCCGCTGACGCGGAACAAGGTGCTGGCGTTCGGGATCTCGTCCTTCTACGCCGGGTGCGCGGGCGGCCTGCTCTACACGATCTCCGGGTACGTCGAGCCGGGCTCGTTCAGCCTGCTCATGTCGGTGCAGTTCATCGCGATGGTCCTCATCGGTGGCGTGGCCACCGTGTCGGGGGCGATCGCGGGCGCGTTGTTCATCTCGCTGTTGCAGCCCCTCACCAGGTCGCTGCCCTCGCTGGTGCCGTTCGTCAGCGGCGACACCACGCAGACCCCCAACGTGTTCCAGGTCGAGACCGTGCTGTACGGGCTGCTGATCGTGCTGTTCCTCATCTTCGAGCCGCGCGGGCTGTTCGGTCTGTGGATCCGGATCCGCAACTACTGGAAATCCTGGCCTTTTTCATACTGAGAGAGGATTTTTCATGAAGAGTCGCTATGTGGTGGCGCTCACCGCGTTGGTGGCCCTTCTGCCCGCTTGCGGCGTCTTCCGGGGAGACGACGAGGGCAGCAGGGGCGGCGCACAGGCTCCAGGCGTGACCGCGGAGCCCTGCCCGAATGCGGTCGACCGCAACAAGGGCTGCATCTACCTCGGCAGCATCTCCGACCTCACCTCCGGCCCCTTCGCCGCGCTGGCGGTGCCGATCACCGACGCGCAGAAGGCCTTCTGGGCCCGCGTCAACAAGGCCGGCGGCGTCGGCGGCAAGTACGAAGTGGACGTGACCCGCTACGTACGGGACAACAAGTACAACCCCGAGGTGCACCGGCAGGTCTACAACGAGATCAAGGACCAGGTGCTCGGCCTGGCCCAGACGCTCGGCTCACCCACCACCGCCGCCATCATCGGCGACCTCAAGACCAACAACATCGTCGCCGCCCCCGCCTCCTGGACCTCGGCCTGGGAGTTCGAGGACGTGATCATCGAAACCGGGTCCAACTACTGCGTGGAGGCCATGAACTCCGTGGACTACGCGGTGGAGACATACAAGCCGAAGTCGGTCATGGCCGTCCACCTGGCCGGCGACTACGGCGCGGACGCCGCCGCCGGCGCCAAGATCGCCGCCGAGCGCAACGGCCTGACGTTCACCAGCGTAGAGACGCCGTCCGGCGCGAACGAGCAGGGCCGCGCCATCACCGAGATCACCAAGAACAAGCCGGACCTGGTGATCCTTACAACAGGCCCGGCCGACGCCGCCACGATCATCGGCCAGGCGGCCGCGGCCGGCTACAAGGGCCGCTTCATCGGCACCGGCCCCACCTGGAACCCCGCGTTGCTCAAGTCCCCCGCCGCACCCGCGCTGAAGGCCCTGTACGAGCAGTCGGCTCCGGGCAAGCCTTGGGCCGCCGACACCCCTGGCCACAAGGCCCTGCGCGACGCCTTGCCGAACGTGACGGCAAACGACGGCTACACGTCGGGGTGGGCATGGGCGTACCCGCTGAAGGCAGCCCTGGACAAAATGGTGGCGAGCGGCGACATCAGCAGGAAGGGCCTGCTGGCGGCCGTGAAGACGCTGAAGACGGTGGACTACGAGGGCATGCTGCCTCCAGAGGCCGGGAATTTCGCGGACGACGCCAACACGGCCACGTTCCGCCAAACCTTGATCAACAAGGTCGACGACAAGGCGCCGACCGGCGTCTCCATCGTCAAGGACTTCTTCACGGGCGAGACCGCGAAGTCCTACACCTTCGACGGTCCCTGCTTCACCAAGCTCTAGGTGGCTGGTGTTTTTTGATCTATCTCGCTTAGGTCTGTCCTCTTGTGCCAGGGTGATCGGTGTTGGTCACCGGGCGTGGGGAGAGATCGAGCGATGGCAGTGGGCCAGACTCCGTTGCAGCC
>NZ_VCKY01000261.1 GCF_005889735.1 Nonomuraea turkmeniaca | reverse complement strand
GCGCCGGCCCCGCCGTCCCAGGTGGCCCCGCCAGTCGGCAGCGCTCCTTCCGAGATGCTGACCACCAGCGGGCCGACCGCCGCCATCCCCGACCCACCCGAGGAGCCGCCGGCCCGTCGCCGCCGGCTGTGGCCGATCGCTGGGCTGGTCGCGATGTTCCTGGCCGCCGTCGGAGCCGGACTCTGGTATGGCCTGCCCCAGGCCGAGCCTGCGGCCACCACTGCCACCACCGCTACGCCCGCCCCCAGCCCCACGGCCCGCCTGTACGCCATCCCGGTGGCCCTCACGAGCCCGCGCCGCGGGCACATCAAGATCCACTTCGCGGACGTCTCCTCCATGGCCGGCTTCCAGGGATATGTCATCACTCGCGGCTCGACGTTCATCACTCCCCAGCTGGATGCGGACGACGTGCCGCCGTACCTCGTCCGAGGCGTCGATCCGCGCACGAAGCACTGCTACAGCGTTCAAGTGGTCGTGGTCAGCGACCAGCCGCTGCCGCCGCCCGCGAAGCCGGCGTGCCTGGCGGCCGACGGCGGCACCACCACAAATCAGCCGTGAAGACGGAGGAATCATTGTCCACCAGCACCGATGCCGACCCGGCGGCCTACTTCGCCGCGGGCCACGCCGCGGTCAGGTCCAACGTCGAGCGTGCGTTGTCCGGCAAACCACAGGCCGTGCGCATGGCGTTGACCTGCCTGTTCGCGGGCGGGCATCTGCTCGTCGAAGACGTGCCCGGGGTGGGCAAGACCACGTTGGCCAAGGCAATCGCCGCCTCGATCGAGGCGAGCTGGCACCGGATCCAGTTCACGCCGGACCTGCTGCCGACGGACATCACCGGCACCACCGTCTACGACCAGAAGACCGGCACGTTCGACTTCCGTCAGGGGCCCGTCTTCTCGCACGTCGTGCTGGCGGACGAGATCAACCGGGCGTCCCCGAAGACGCAGTCGGCGCTGCTGGAGGTCATGGAGGAGCGGCAGGTCACGGTGGACGGCCGCGCTCACCCGGTGCCCACGCCGTTCCTCGTGGTCGCCACCCAGAACCCGATCGACCTGCAGGGCACCTATCGCCTGCCGGAGGCGCAGCTCGACCGCTTCCTGCTGCGCATCGCGGTCGGCTATCCCGACCTCGCCGCCGAGCGCGACCTCATCATGGGCAGAGCCCGCGCCGGCGCCCCGCCCGAGCTGCGCCCCGTGGTCACGGTCGACCAGATCCGCTGGATGATCGAGTACGTCAGCCGCGTCTACGTCAGCGAGCCCGTCGCCGAGTACGTCGCCCGCATCGCCGAGGCCACCCGCACCGCCTCGCAGTTGCAACTCGGCATCAGCCCGCGCGGCAGCCTGGCTCTGGTCCGCACCGCCCAGGCGTGGGCGGCGTGCGAAGGACGCGGCTACGTGACCCCTGACGACGTCAAGGCCGTCGCCGAGGCAGCGCTGGCGCACCGCCTGGTCCTCGCACCCCAGGCCGAGATCGACGGCCTGACCGCGGCAGGCGTGGTGAGCGAGATCATGTCCCGCGTGATCGTGCCGGTCCCGGCCGGGGCACGGTGAGCGGTCGTGTGCCGGTCTTGACCGGCACGGGCGTGGCGGTGCTGGGCGGCGGGGCCCTGGTTCTGGCGGGTGGGCTGGTCGGCGGCTACGCGGCGCTGGCCGGTCTCGGTGCGGCGGCGCCGGTGCTGGTGCTGGCCGCCGTGGCGATCATGCTGCTGCCGGACCGGCTCGAGGCCCGCCGTACCGTCACCAACGACCGGGTCACGGTGGGATCGGGCATCACCTGCGCCATCTCGGTGCGGAACGCCGGACGGCTCCCCATGGGGTGGACCGACGCCGCGGACCGGATCGGCGGCGAGGAGTTCAGGGCGGCCATCGCGCCGCTGGGGCGCGGCGCCTCGGCCCGAGCCGAGTACGTCGTCCCCACCACCCGCCGTGGCCTGCTCATCCTCGGTCCCCTCGTGCTCGAGCGGCGGGACCCGCTGGGACTCGCGGTCCGCCGCCGGACGGTGGCGGGAGCGTCCGCGATCTGGGTGCATCCGCGTGCGCATCCGCTCCGGGCATTGCCCGCGGGGACGTTGCCCGATATGGACGGGGAGCTCGGCGGGCACGCTCCGCACGGCACCAGCACGTTCGCCGGGCTGCGCGAATACCAGCCGGGGGACGACCCGCGGCTCATCCACTGGCGCTCCACCGCCCGCACCGGCGCGCTGCTCGTGCAGGAGCGGGTGGACAGCAGCGAACCCGCCGCCACGGTCGTGCTGGACACCCGGGCAGAGGTGCTGGAGGAGGTGGAGTTCGAGGAGGCGGTGGAGGTGGCCGCCTCCATCGTGGCCGCGCATGTGCGGAGTGGCCTGGCGGTGGCCGGTGAGGACGCCCGCGAGATCGCCGCGATGGGCGCCCGCGGGCCGCTGGACCGGCTCGCGGCGGCCCGTCTCGGCGAAGGGCTCGACGTGTCCGCCGTGCACGCGCCCGCCCGGCACGCCGCGCCCGGCGGGCAGCTCATCCTCGTCACCGGCACCGACGCCGGCGTGCTGGCCCGCTTCGCCGCGGAGGCGCCCCGGTTCTCCCTCCTGCTGATCGTTCAGCTGGACTCCGCCGCCACGAGCTCCACGGTGATCCGCCGCGGAGGCGCGACGGTGATCCGCGCGTCCACCGCGGCCGCCGCCGTCCGCTCGATCGGACGGCTGGACGGAGGCCGCGCATGAACACGTCCGTCATGAACGGCAACGAGCCTGGACCACCCCAGAACGCCCCCGCCCGTGGCCGGGCGCAGGGCACGACTCAGAGCGCGGTCGCCACTGGCCAAGGGCAGGGCGTGACTCAGAGCGTGGTCGCCCCTGGCCGAGGTCAGGGCGCGGCCCGGGGCGCAAGTGCCGCCGGCAGGACGCCCGGCGTGGGGCAGGACTCGCCGGTCTCTGGCCATGGGGGAGGCGGCCGCGCTGATCGGGGGCGGCGGCGGATGGGCGCCTTCATGGCGGGAGGTTGCGCGCTGGCGGCCGTCATCGGCATGTTGCCCGTGGTGGCCTTCGCCGGCGCGTTCGGGCGGACCCCCGCCGAGGCGCTCGCCGATCCCCGCTACCTCCTGCCCACCGCGGGCGCGGCCCTGGTCGTGGCGGCAGCGTGCCTCGTCACCGCCGTGGCGACCCGGTTGCCACCGGTCACCCGCTTGACGATCGGCGTGTTGGCGCTCGCCGTCCACCTGATGCTGGTCGCCCCGTCGGACCTGTTCAGCGGGCCGTTTCGGTTGCTGACCTCGATCCCGCCGCTGGATCTCGACGGCGCCGAGCTGGCCACGGTGGCGCTGCTGGCGGGCCTGGCCACGCTGGCGGCCGCCGAGCCCGTCCTGCGCGGCAGGTCCGTGGCATGGGCGCTGCCGGTCGCGCTGCTGGGCACCGCCGCCGGGCTGGCCGTGTCGGCCGCTTCCGGCTCGGCCGCCTGGCTGGGGCCGGCCGCCGCACTCGTCATGGCCGCGCTCCTGGTGCTCGGGGCATGGCCGCGTGGCGGCGGCGTCCGGCTGCTCGCCCTGACCGGCCGCCGCTCCCACCTGATCGTCGCGGCCGCGGTCCCGGTGGTCGTGGCGGCCGGGGTGGCCGCGAGCCTCGTCCTGCCCGGCGTGCTCGCCCCGCAGGCGCGGCCCGTGGACGCCCGCGAGCTGGTGCCCCAGCCGGTACGCCCGCGCCAGGTGACCAGCCCGCTGGCCGAGTTCCCCGCGCTGCACAGGGGCCGGACCAAGGTAAGGCTGACGGTCACCGCCGACCGCCCCGTCACCCGGTTGCGGTACGCCACGCTCACCGTGTTCGACGGCACGTACTGGACCGCCGCGGGAACGTACTGGCGGGCGGGCACCCGCCTGCCCGACCCCGGCGACAACGCCCCCCGCGCCACGGTCACAGAGCGGGTGCGCGTCGAAGAGCCCGGCACGCTGGGCATGCTGGTGTCCAGCGGCCGACCGGTCGAGGTCTCGGCCCCAGGATTGGGGGTGAACCCGGACACCGGCGACGTGGTGCTGCCCGACGACCGCCCGGCGCCACCCGAATACACCGTCCGCAGCGTGGTCCCGTCCACCGACCCGGCCAGGCTCGCGGTGGACCAACCGGCCCCTGGGCCGGCGCGGGATCCGACGGTGGCCACGTTCGCCGTCGATGCCAAGAAGATCGCCGGGACCGAGCGTGGTCACGACGCCCTGCGCCGCCTGGCCGACCACTTCGCGCGGGGCGGCTATGCCGAGGACTCCTCGCCCACTCCGCCGAGCGGGCACGGCAACTGGCAGATCCGCCGCCTGATGGAGAAGACGAAGAACGGAACGGCCGAACAGTACGCGTCGGCGTTCGCGGTCCTGGCCCGGTCACTCGGCTACGACGTACGCGTTGTCGTGGGCTTTCTCCCGCCCAAACGCCAGGGAGACCGGTACCGGATCACCGAACGTGACGTGGACGCCTGGGCGGAGGTGCGCTTCGCCCAGGCCGGCTGGGTGCCCTTCCATCCCACGCCCCGCAAGGAGAGCCCGGACGAGGCCGAGGCGGTGCCCGAGGAGGATCCGGCGCCCCCCGCCGACAGCGACCCGCGGCAACCGGACCCGGCCACGCCCGCCTCCACTCCTCCCGAACCGGCGACCACCACCGCTCCGCCATGGCAGTGGTCCCTGCTCGCCGTCGCAGCGCTGCTGGTGGCCATGGCGGCCGTACCGATACTCAAAGGCGCCGTGCGGGCCCGCCGCCGCCGTACGGCCGATCCGCGCGGGCGGGTGGCGGCGGCCTGGCGGGAGACGCTCGACAGGTACGCCGACGCCGGCCTCCGCACGGTCGCCACGACCACCGCGGGCGAGGCGGCCACCGCCGCCGCGACGAGATTCCCCGCCGCCGCGCCGGCCACCGGGGAGCTGCTGGAGCTGGTCAACCTGGCCATGTACGGCGCTCACGAGATCAGCCCCGCCGAAGGCGAACGAGCCTGGGCACTGGCCGACACGGCACGGGCCCGGCTCCGCTCCGCGCTGCCGTTCGGCAGCAAGGTGGTCGCCGCGCTGCGCCCCCGATGGGGAACGTTTCCCATTTCCCGCCGTGCCGCGCGCTCCTAGCGTGCAACCATGACCACACAGCGGATCGCGGCCCAGCCGGCCGCGCTCACCAGCATCGGAACCCACCTCGGCAGCGCCGCCGCCGGCCTGCCCGGCTCCCGCTACGGGCGGCCGTCGACCGGGGACGCGACAGCCGACGCCGCCCTCCACGAGTTCACGGCCCGATGGACGGATCACCTGAGAGGGCTCGAGGAGATCGTCCGGCTGACCGCGCGGCAGGCCCAGCTGACCGCGCTCGCGTTCCGGATCGCGGGCGGCTGATCGCCATGCACGATCCGGCCGTTCCCGGCGCGCTGCTGAGCGCGTCGGCCGACAACGGTGCCCGGGCGCGGGCCTTCGACGGCACCGTCACCACCTTGCGCACGGCCACCGCGGGCCTCGCCTCCGGCGCGCTCGTCGGCCCGTGCGCGACACGCTTCCTGACCACGCTCGACGGTTTACAGGCCGCTTTCGTCACCGCCAGGGCAGCCCATGAGGAGATCGCCGACGCGTTGCGCCGCACCGTCGCACCCATCGAGGAGGAGCAGCAGGCTCGCGACAGGCTCGAGAAGGCCGAGCGGCTGCTGGCCGAGGCCCGGCAGCGGCTGGCCGGCCTGCCCGACTCCGCCGACCCCGCCACGCTGGCGCAGGCCAAGCACGCGGTCGAGGAGGCCGAACAGGACGTCAGGCAGGCCAGGCGGCGACACGAGGAGGCGGTCCGCGAGCGGGCCCGCGCGGTGCGGGGACTGGCCGTGGCCTGCCAGGGCGCGGCCGTGCTGGGAGCCCTTCCCGCGCCGCCCGGCGAGGTCGTGGTCGGGCCGCGGCTCCACGACGCACTCAGGGAAAAGGGCATGCGGCCGTGGCGCCGAACCTCAAGGGGGCGCGGGCTCACGCCGCAGGAGCTCCGCCGCCTCAGACGCAACGGCCTCTCACCCGCCACACCACTGGCCTCCCTCGTGTACGGCAAGTACGGGAAGGACGGGGCGCTGCTCGACGAACCCTGGCGCCTCGGCCCCGTGGACGGGCGCGTCGCGCTGGGGCACCGTGCGTTCGAGGTGTCCGGAGGCGTCGGCCGCATGGGCGACCGGTACGGCGTCCGCGGCGACTTCCGCGCGGAGGCGTACGCGCTCAGCGCGGACGCGCGCCTGCGGCGCAAGCTGGGCCCGGCCGACGTCGCGGCGAACGCGTCCGCGCGGGCGATCGGCGCTGACGCCTCGGCCGGCGGTGAGGTGAGCGCGGGCCCCGGCGGGGTTCGCGTCCGGGCCGAGGCCGGGGCATTCGCCGGGGTCAAGGCGGGTGTGGACGGCAGCGTGGAGGTCGCGGGAGTCAAACCCAGCGCGGGTCTCGAGGGCCAGGCGGGAGTCAGCGCCTCGGCCGGCGTCGACTTCGGCTTCCACGACGGCAAGCTCAAGCTCGCGGCCAGCGTGGGGGCGGCGCTCGGGCTCGGCGGCAAGGTGACGGGCGGCATGGAGATCGACGTGGGGAAGCTCGCGGGCGGAGCCGGTGATGCCGCCAACGCGGTGGCGGGCGGGGCCGGTGACGCCGCCAAGGCGGTCACCGGTGCTCCCGGCAACGCCGTCAAGGCGATCAAGGGCCTGCTATGACGGTCACCGTTCCCTGGCCCAACGAGGCGTCGCCCGGGCTGCGGCCGTTTCAGATCAGCGTTCCCGGCGGCTGGACCGCCATCGAGCCGCCGGGCGCGCTGATCGCCTTCCTCGGCCCCGAGCGGGCCGGGTTCCGGCCGAACGTGGTCGTGTTCGGCGAGCGACTGCCGGAGGACCTGCCGCTGGGCGACGTGGCCGAGCAGGTGCTGCTCGACCTGGGCGCCGACTCCATCCTGCGGCCGGTCGCGCCGGACGATCCGGTGGCTATCCGCGAGGCGACGGTCACCGTGGAAGGCCGCGGCTGTCGCCATCTCGTCCTGGTGGCCGGTCAACCCGATCTGTCCGCCGGCGGGCTGCGTACCGTGCACATTCTTCTCGGGACCCAGCTCGCCGGGGCTCCGGACGTGCTGCCGGACATCTTCTCGTCATTCAGCTGCGAATGACCCCTGGGGAGCCTTTCCCATTGAGCGGGCGTCGAGCGGGGCGGGAAAATCGCGGTATCTCGAAACAGCTCGATTCAAAAAGGAGCTCGCCATGGGGAACACCGCCAAGAACGTTCGCTGGGAATGGATCGCGCTCACCATCGGGTTGGTCATCGGATTCGCATTCATCATCTCGCCCGTCGGCATCTCCGTTCTGGGCTCGGAAATCAGCTGCGGGCCGTCGGTGATGGCGAGCATGGGGCTGCTGTCCACGAGCGGAAGCGGATGGGACGTGGGGCTGGCCCAGCAGTGCGGCGTCCAGGGAATCAGCAGATCTCTCATCGGAATATTGTTCGTCGCCGGGGGAGCGGTCACGTTCGCCCTGTTGCAGGGCAAGCTACCCGCGTCCGGGGGAGCGCTCGTCGCGGAGTTGCGCAATCTGCATGCCCCGGCCCGGCGGCCCGGTGGCGGCGCCTACGAGTGCGGCTGCTGCCATTCTGCGTGGCCGTGCCCGACCGGCCGGGTGCTCGGCGGCAAGCCGATGACCGCACAGCGATGAAACGAGGGAATATGCGCCACCTGATCAGAGCCGCTCTCTGTCTCGCCGCAGTTTGCGCCGTGACGGCCTGCGGCGGGAGCATCCAGCAGCCATGGGTTTCGCCGCCTTCCACAGAACCCTCGACGCCGGCCCCGCCCGTTTTCACCACTCCAGGAACCGTGGTGATGATGCGCTGCTATCAGCCGGGATGGGGAGAGCCGTCGACATTATTACTCCAGGCGATGTCAATGAAGGACGGAAAGGTCTCCGCCGAAGTCTCGGCAGTGCTTCCGGAGGAGCTCGACGACATGGATTGGTGTCGCGACGGAGGAGCCGGCCCGATCGTGCGCAGAGCGTTCGACCGGGACTACCGGCATGTCGCCGTCACCGTGATCGACCCTGTCACCAAGGACCGCCGGGCCGTGGCCCTGCGGCTGGCCGATGGCGCGCTGGTCCCTCCGGCGCCGCAGGCCACGGCCGAGTTCGTCGCCACCGTGAGCGAACGGGATCCCGCCTTCCACCCGGCCACCGGCGAGTTGTGGTTCAAGGATGAGCAGACGTACGAGCTCAAATCCCGCGATGTCACCAGCGGCCGGACGACGACCCGGCACACCTTCGGCGAGCGTACGTCGGAGGTGGCCATTCCCGTGGCCTCCGGCTTCTGGCTGACGTCCTGGATGCAGGCGGGCTCGACCCTGATCTCCCCAGACGGCAAGAGGGCGATCGAGGGCGATTTCAACGGCAGGTATCTCGCGCTGAAAGACCAGCCGAAGACCGAGTGGCGCAGCCTCACCAAGAGCTACGTGGCCGAGGAGCTGGAGGGGTCCGCAGCGCCGTGCGCGGCACCTCTGTTGTGGCTCACCGACCAGACGCTCCTGTGTGGCCACGGCGGCGGTCGCCAGTTCAGCACCACGACGTTCAGCGAGGACGGAACGAGGGTGGTGGCGAGCAAGGCGGCGCTCCTCCCGAGCACCGACCGGGAGAACTACGGGCCCGCGGTGTCGCCGGACGGCAAGAGGATCGTGTTCATCTCCGCGCAAGGGACCAAACAGTCGCTGTTCGACGTGCCCGTCGACGGCTCGGCCACCCCCCGCAAGATCGCCGACCTGGCGCCGCCTCCGGATCTCTCCGAGGCCGCGTCCGTGTCCCCACCCGAGCCCGTGCTGCTCGGGTGGAACTGAACCGGCCCCGGCATCGAGATCCTGCTCCGCCGGATGGCCGCTGACGCGGGGCCGTCCCGGCACGAAGTCCTCCCGTACACGCTGCACATCAGAGAGACGACCGTCCGGAGCTGAGCCCTCCTCACAATCGCGATTGCCCGCGAACGGGGCTGGTGCGATGCACCAGAAGGGTGTGCTAGACTTTTAACTGTTGCAGTTGTTGTACCCATAACATGCTTTGTGCGCGTCTGGCAGAGTTGGATCTGCAGGCGCGTTTTTTGTTTTCCGGTCATCTCCGGATGGGCTCATCGCGGCGACGCGGCAATTCGCGCAGTGCGAATTGCGTTTCCCTGCACGTTTCTCAAGGAGATAGACATGGCATCCGGAACCGTCAAGTGGTTCAACGCCGAAAAGGGCTTCGGCTTCATCGCGCAGGACGGCGGCGGCGCCGACGTCTTCGCGCACTACTCCAACATCGTCTCCAACGGCGGTTACCGTGAGCTGCACGAGGGCCAGAAGGTGTCCTTCGACATCGTCCAGGGCCAGAAGGGCCCGCAGGCGGAGAACATCGTCGCCGCCTGACGTGGCACGGTCATGAGTCCGGGCCCGTACCCCCATGGGGGTGCGGGCCCGGACTGCGTTCAGCCGGTCCTCGTGTGTGGTGACAGGTGCGCCGGACCCGGCGGCGTATGGTGGATTACCTGGGATATTCCGCATGCCGGCAGCAGCGTCGGCGTCTTCCCAGACTCAGCCGGTCCTTCACGCCGGAGACAGGCGGCACGTCAGATGCCGAATCATCACGCACCAGTCACGCCCATCGCCCTTCAACCGGCACGGGTGTTCCTGGAGCCCACGCTGACTCGGGACGGAACGCTCGACGGCGCCTGGTGGCCCTACTCCACCGACCTCCACCGTGAACTGCCTGCTCTCGTCCGCATCCTGGAGGACCGGCTCGGTCCCATCCTGCGGGTCAGGCTCGATCCGGACGCATGGGACGATGTTCCGGCCCACCTGCTCATCGACGGCCGTTTCCTGCGTGTCAGCGGTCTCTCGGCAGCCTCGAACACGATCAGGGTGATCCGCGGCAACCAGGACGGTTTCCAGCTCCTGGTGATCCCGCCGGACACCACCGGCCCCATCGCGGCCGCCGCGATGCGCACCGCCGCACGCACCGGCAACACGATGTCCGCGAACGAGATCCTCACCCGTTGCCACTCGCCCGCACCCGCGGCGGGGACGGGGATCCGCCGCTACCGTGACTCCGACAGGGAATCCGTGCTCGCGCTCATCGACGCCGACCGCCTGCCCGGACAGCCCTCGTGCCGGCCGGAGCTGCTCGATCAGGCCGTGGCCGGAACGTCCCACCGCGAACCCGATCCCTGGGCCGACATCGAACACCCGAGAACCGTCGTGCTGGTGGACCCGGGAGGTCACACTGTGGGCGCCGTGTCGTACGCGGTCAACCGAGATCGCAGCGCCGGGCAGATCCTGTGGTTGCACGGACGCGAGATCCTCGACGTCGTCGAAGCGCTCGTCTCCCACGCCCTTCGCGAGCTGGGCGGTGGCAAACCCGTGCACGCCTTCACCGCCGCGCTGGGCCTCGGCCTGGCCGCCCTGCCGACGGGCCGTCGGCCCGTCACGCGGAAGGTGCTCGAACACGCGGGCTTCGGCGCCAGGAACTCCTGGCGCTACCTGCGCCGTGTGACCTCCTGTGAACTCGCTGCCACGACGTGCCCGCTGGTCGAGGTCGTCGCGAGCACGGCCCCACCTGGCTGGTGGCTGAAGGTCCGAGACGACGATTCCGCCGCCGAACTCGTCGTTCAGGAGCCCATCGACGGCCTCGGCGTCCTGTGGTGGTTCGGCGCCGCCGACAGCCACGCCGACCCGGCCCTCGAACGGGCGCTGCTGCTTCAGGCCGACGCCGTCCTGCGCGAGCACGGGGCGTCGGAGACGATCCTGTACGTGGCCGGCGACCCGGAGCCACCCGGAGCGTTGTTCGACGCCGCCGGGTTCGCCGAGATCGACCACCTGGTCTCCTTCACCCGCCCGAACAACGCCGCCGCCGACTGACCGCCCCCGTACTCCGCATGTCCGCCATGGCCGACCCCGTATGCAGCCGCGACACCCACGAAAGGATTTGATCATCGTTAGCGGTTCCTTTCCCCCGTCCGAGCACCCGGCGCAGCGCGTACGCCGCCGCGTGACAGAGACGGTGAAGCTGAGCGCCCGCGAGCAGCCCCACGCCGACATCGTCCGATGGACCTGCCCACACGGCCAGCACGCCGCGCAGGGCTGCGTCACCTGCTACCACGACTCGGCCGAGGCCGACCCGGCGTTGCCGCTGTGGGAGGTCGCGGTGTGGTTCACCTCGGCGCGGCCGATGCCGATCAGAGTTCTGAAAGACGTGCGCCGCCACGGCTGCAGCTTCTCGCTCGATCAACCGTCCACTCCGCTCGTCTACCTCCTCAGCGGACAGGCGCGGGCCGCCACCGGGACGGAGGCGGTGGCGGGGATCGTGGGGTTTCTCATCGACAACCGGCACATCGTCGACGCGTTCACCGTGACGGAAGTCCGCGCCGTCCACTCCTGACGAGCCTCCAAGCTATATTTGAATGGTTTTATGACGGCTTGTGGACGGTTTTAGTTGAAGTGCCGTCGCGCTCGTGTGACCGTTTACAGGGGACATACCTATCTCTGTGAAAGAAGGCCGCCCATGAGCGTGACACGGTTCCCGCTCACCCTGCGCGTCACCGTGAGTGGGGCGACTCCCGACGAGATCAGAGAGAACGCGCGGGCTCAAGCCCTCGAATTCTTCGGTCCTGACGCCGAACTGGACGTCATGAGTGCGGAGGCCGAATGGACGGGGGAGCACGACAAGCACTACCGCGCGATCGTCGCGTTCCGGCGGGTTGCCTGACGGCCACTGGACCACTCACCGCCGACCTGGCTGAGGTGATCTTGCTCCGCCCGCTCGTCTCGTACCGGCGGGTAATGAATAATTTCATTTACCTGCCGATCGGGGACATCGGACCCAAATGGGGGTTAGGTGGCATCGGTCCGATAGTGCGGCCTTTCCCGGTGTGTGTAGCCGTCGGCAAAAGGGACAGCCGTAAAGCCTGGAGCCGCCCAGGAGCGTTGCCGGGGTACGGCGGACCGGTATCGTCCGCCGCATGGGAGCGCTCCCAAAGGGGATGAAGCCCAGGCTTCGAGAAGACGTTCGATTCGTAGAGACTTCCGACGGGGCATATGTGCAGGGCGGCATGACCACCTGCATCCTGCGGGGTCCACACGCCTATGCCTGGTTGGCCCGGCTCGCGCCGGCGCTGGACGGCCGCCGGACGCTGGCCGAGCTGACCGTTGCGTTGCCCGACGACAAGCGGGCCATGGTGGACCGGCTGGTGGGCAGCCTCGTCGAGCAGCGGTTCGTGGTGGACGCCCGGAATGAGCCCGCAGAGGGGCTGACCGACGCCGAACGCCGCCTCTACGCCGACGAGATCGCCTTCATCGGGTACGCGTTCGACTCGCCGGAAAAGCGTTTCCTGCAGGCCCGCCAGTCACGCGTCACCCTCAGCGGGGAGGGGCCGCTGCTGCGGGCGGTCCTGACGGCGTTCCTGGGGTTCGGCTGCCGGGACCTGCGGGTGGTCACCGCCGACCCCGCCGGCCTGGCCACCCTGATCAGCCGGGAACATCGCGATCCCGGGCAGCGGGTGCGGGTCGAGTCCCTGGACACGGGTTCGAGCGACTTGCTCGTCCAGATCGGTGATGATATCGGCGAGCTGGTGCGGACCTCCCGCGAGTGCCATCGATCGGGTACCCCGGTCGCCCAAGTGCTGGTCCGGCCCTCGGAGGTGTGGGTGAGCGAGGTCGGGCCACCCGCCGTCACGCAGGCCGAGTCCGGCTGGCACCGGCTGGCGGCCGCCCCGGTCGAGCCCAGGCTGCGGGCCGAGGAGAACTGGCTGACCGGGCCGGTGCCGTCGGTGGTCGCGGCGGTGCTGGGGTTGGCGTGCTTCTCCTTCCTGACCGGCATGGAACGCCCGCTCGAGGACGGCACACCCCGTCTGACCCGGATCGATTTGCGTAATCTCGACACCAGGTCGCACCGCTTCCTGCCACATCCGCGCGCGATCACGACTGCGCCGGCGCCCGATGGTGGTGTGACGCCCGTGAACGCTGAGCAGGTGCTGGAACGGGTGCCGGATCTGGTGGATCCCTGGCTCGGCGCGCTCACCTCCCTGGACGAGGGCGATCTCGCGCAGAGCCCGCTCGCCGTGTGCCGGGCGCGCGTCTCCGATCCGCTGTCCGTACTGCCGCACTGGGTGCCGCTGCCTGAGGTGGCGGGCTGGGGTGAGGACCGTCAGACGGCCCGGTTTCGCGCCATGCTCGCCGCCGCGGCCGTCTACGGCGGCTTGACGACCCAGGAGGGCGTGTATGAAGGGGTCGAGCTGCTCACCGGACGGATCAGGCCGATAAGCCTGGATCAGGAGCCCGCGCCCGTCGGCGTCGGGGCGGGCCTGAGCTGGGACCAAGCGGTGGCCGCCGGGCTACGCGCGCACTGCGAGCACCTTCTGCAGGAGGGGGTCGACGGCGGCGACTCCGGCACATTGGCCGGGCCGGACGGCGACCACGCTCGCATATCGGCCGGGCTCGACGGCGGCCACCCGGCTGTGGAGCTGCCGGACAGTCACCTCGGGCGGATGATCGGCTTGGCAGGGCTGGACGTCGACGTGCGTGATCTCACTGATGTGCTCGGCGTTCCCGCCTTCGGCTTCCGCCTGGCGGGCCACGGCGTGGTCGTCTCGTGCGCGCCCACCCCGTACCAGGCCATGCACGACGGTCTGGAGCGGGTGCTGCTGCGCTGGCAGAACCCGGTGTACGGGCAGGAGCCACCACGCTGGCTGGACGGCCCGCCCGACACCGCCCTCCTGGCCCACGCGTTACGACGGCAGGGTCGTGTGCCGGTGGCGGTCCGCCTGGCCGGCGACCCGGCCGCCGCCCGGATGTTGCCCTGCGCCGTCCGGGTAGTCCTCCTGTGACGCCTGGCAGCGCGGTGCTGCGGACACTTACTCCGCCGGACACTGCTGTGCTGGGCACGGGAAGGTTGCACGCCGCCATCACCGCGGCCTTCGCCCCCGGCCGGGTGGCCGCGACGGGCACGTGGAATGAGCCGACCCCACCGCATGAGCCGGCTCTCCCGGACCACGCGACGGCGCTGGTCACCGTGAGTGATGCGAGCGATGAGCGGGAGTATCCGGCGTTGACCCGCTTGGCCGCCGATCGTGGCATCCCCTGGTTGCCGGTGCGGGTGGACGCCGGCTGGGTGCTGCTGGGCCCCGCCGTGCGCCCGCCCGCCGCCGGCTGCCCCACGTGCGTGGCGCGGCGGCGGGACGCGAACCGGGCCGACGCCCATGGCAGGGACGCCATGCGGGAGCGGTTCGGCGCGGAGCTGGCGGCGCGCCCTTCCGGATTGCTCACCCGGGCGATGGCCACCGCGGTCGCCGCGCTGGCCGCCGCGGAGCTGGACCGGCTGCGCGAGGACCGCGCCACCGCGTTGACGGCCGGGGCGCTGCTGCGGCTGAGCGTGGCGACCGGCCTCGTACGCAGGCACCCGTTCCTGCCCGACCCCCTGTGCCCCGACTG
>NZ_VCKY01000260.1 GCF_005889735.1 Nonomuraea turkmeniaca | reverse complement strand
GCGTAAGGGATGGGTGTTCTGAGGACTTCGGCCATGTGCGGCGGGTGGGGGCGGCAGTGCGTGAAAGCTGGGTCTTAATGCAGGTTCCAGTCGTCCTTACCTCGGGACACGATCACCTTCGAGAACTTCGACTTCCCCGTCACCCGGATCAACGGCCCGTCGGCATGGGATCCGCCCGTCACGCTGCGCTTGCCGAACATCGATCCGCCCTCGTCGATGACGTGGGCATTGTCCGGAACACGTACGATGAGCTTGCTGAACCAGGCGTTCGTCTCGATCGTGATCTCCCGTCCGGGCAGCACGGCGTCGGACAGGTCGATGATGAGCGCCCCGAAGCGCGCGGTGAGCGTGGTGTTGCGGGACGCCACCCAGCGGCCCTTTCGCACGATCTTGCTGAACTTCGAGTCGATCACCTGCCGCTCGATGGTGGCGGGCACGCTGGACGTGGACACCTCGGGCAGGTCCCGGGTCAGAGGGACGAGCTCGCCGACCGTCTTCGCCGTGTAGGCGATGTCCAGGCGGTCCGCGTGCTCGACGCTGGTCAGTCTTCCTGTGGCGAGCGCCTCGCTCAACACCGCGGCCACGCGGTCGCGGTCGGTGTCCGAGGCGCGCAGGTCCGGATCGTCGGTCACGAAAAATCAGTGTAAGCCCATTCGCGATATGTCGCGAGTGCCGTGAACCGATTGTTGATCATTTCCGTGAACCTGAGGGAAAACTTGGAGGCCAGCGGAACCGCTGACGCGCCGAGGAGCGTCCGGGTATTAAGAACCGTAGACGCGCGACAGGGTCGTGAGGTTTACACCCGATCGAACAAAAAAGATGGGAAAGGCCTAGTGATCTTGAACCAAGCTGGCACGCGGCGCTTCAAGGCGTACACGTCCAAGCATCTCGACGAGCTCCTCCAGCGGGCGGGGCTCGGCGATGAGGAGCGGCTGAAGGTCCGCGCCGTGGCCACGGTGCTGCCGTTCCGGACGAACGCCTACGTCGTGGATGAACTCATAGATTGGTCGGCAGCGCCCGACGACCCCATCTACCGGCTCGTCTTCCCGCAGGAGGACATGCTGCCCGCTGCCGACGTCGCCAGGCTGGCCGATCTGCTGAAGGCCGAAGCGCCCAACGCCGAGATCCAGGCCGAAGCGAATCGGGTACGCGCCCAGCTCAACCCACACCCCGCCGGCCAGAAGGAGCTCAACGTCCCGAAGATGGACGACGAGCCTGTGCCGGGCATGCAGCACAAATATCACGAAACCGTGCTGTTCTTCCCCAAGCAGGGGCAGACCTGTCACGCGTACTGCACCTACTGCTTTCGATGGGCGCAGTTCGTCGGTGACGCGGACCTGAAGTTCGCCTCCGACGACATCGGCCAGATGGTCAGCTACATTCGCCGGCATCCCGAGGTCACCAGCGTCCTGATCACCGGTGGCGACGCCATGATCATGGGTGAGCCCGTCATCCGGCGATATATCGAGCCGCTGCTCGATCTGGAGCAACTGGAGTCCATCAGGATCGGCACCAAGGCGCTGGCCTACTGGCCGCAGCGTTTCATCACCGATCCCGACGCGGATGCCACGCTCGGCCTGTTCGAAGAGGTGGTGAACGCGGGCAAGAACCTCGCGTTCATGGCCCACTTCACGCACCCGCGCGAGCTGGAGTCGCCGCTGGTCGAATCAGCGGTCAAGCGCATTATCGGCAGCGGTGCCACGATCAGGACCCAGGCGCCGCTGATCAGGTCCATCAACGACGATCCCGCCGTGTGGTCCTCCATGTGGCGGCAGCAGCACAGGATGGGGATGATCCCCTACTACATGTTCATCGAGCGCGACACCGGGCCGCAGGATTACTTCGCCGTTCCATTGGTTCGCGCCTATGAGATCTTCAGGGACGCTTACTCGACGGTGTCCGGGCTCTGCCGTACGGTCCGGGGCCCGTCCATGTCTGCCACGCCAGGCAAGGTATGCGTCGACGGTGTCACGGAAATCGCCGGGGAGCAGGTCTTCATGCTCCACTTCATTCAGGCGCGCGACCCCTCGCTGGTGGGGCGGCCGTTCTTCGCGCGCTACGACCCGACGGCGGTCTGGCTGACCGATCTGCGCCCGGCCTTCGCCGAGCGTTTTCCCTTCGAGCCGGCCGAAGCACTGCTGCCGGCCTGACAGGTCCAGCGCGTCCACTGACCGGAAAATCTGCACCCCTCCTGCCCGGCACAATTGTTTTCACGACCCATTGTGCACGGGCCGGAGGGGTGCTCTGCTGCTTCCTGCGGACGCCCCCAATCGCCTGCGCTGTATCGGAAACAAGACCCGCCTATTTCCGTTTTGTCTTCCCTATCAACGCCGCCCCTTTACTCGGTAACCAGGCTGCAAACCCCTGCTACATGGGCATTCATGCGCCTGCGGTCGATCACAGCGAGTGATAGAACTGCTTGCGTAGCTCAGCCGCGACGCCACGCTTCGTGTGGTGCCCATAGCGTGCACGACGCGGCATACGGGGGTTATCGATTCGCATTTCCACCGCATTCGAGAGCGATCGATCACGAGCCGGGAAGGCAATCATGAATCGAGTAGTCAAGGCGGCGGTCGCCGTCACAGCATTCGGCTTGGCGGCGGCTTTGGCCGTGCCAGCTCAAGCGGAAGTCCAATACAACACCGCCAGGTACGCTCCCACCGATGGCCTGGGCGAGGGCGCCAACCTAGCAGGCAGTCCGCTCGGCGGTCTCCTGAGCGGCGTCACCGGCGGCGGTCTGCTCGGCGGGCTGCTGGGCGGCATCGCCAAGCCCAAGTCCGCTGACGCCGCGCCGGCGACCTCCAGCGGCCGGATGACCGAGGCCGAGCGCGACGCCGTCATAGCGGCGCAGGGCAGGAGCCGCGCGGGCGCCGATCCCAACGCGGCCGAGGACGTCACCCGCCTCGGCGGGCCGTTGCCCGAGCTGTCGCCCATCGTCAGTCAGCTTCCGCTCGGCGGCGGCGGCCTGACCGAGTCGCTGCCCGTCCTGTCGGGCGCGGCCCGTTTCGCAAAGCCGGCCACTCCGTCCGCCAAGACCGCCAGGCAGCGCCAGAGCGAGCCGGTCACCGCCGGCAGGACCGCGCGCGACACCTTCGGGTCCGTGGGCGGCATGGTCGACTCCTACGTCCAGGGTGCCGTGACCAAGCTGTCCGGCACCGGCCTGCTGGCCGACACCGGTGCGACCGCGACGGGCTCCAGCATCGCCGCCGCCGACACCATGAGCAGCGCCACCAAGGGCTTCGAGTCCCTGACCAGCGAATCCATGCTGGCGCGCGTCGGCCAGGCGGCCAAGAACGCGCTGCCCAGCCTCACGCAGGGCGAGGTGTCCCCGATGGTCGGGCGGGTCGCTCCCGCCGAGGTCGCCCCGGTCGTAGAGGCGCTGCCGGGCACGACTCAGACGGCCACCATGGACGAGCTCACCCCGCTGGTCGAGGAGGCCTCCGGCGCCGTCTCCGCCAAGGGGACCGCGGCCACCGGCGCCTACAGCGACCTGATGACCGCCCTCGGGTGGACCTCCAGCGCGCTGACCAGCTCGGTGCGGGACTCCTGGGTTCACGAGTAGACGCGAGATGAAAGCGGAGAACGCGGCTCGCCGAGAGCCGGCATGGCGGTTCGCGGGCGTCACAGGTGCCGACGCCCACGAACCGGTCGTGGTGGTGGCAGCTCGTTCCGAACGCTAGCGGTGCCCAACGGCGTGAATTCCTAGGCCACGCCGACAGGGGTTACGTGTGCCGCGCCGTTCTTACACTGCAGGGCGGCGGCGCGGCACACCAACCCGACATCCATCTGATCTCTTACGCGCGGTTCCTCCACGCGCCGCCGTGGCCCTGACGCCACCTATCCTCTACGCGCTGCCGTGGCTCTTACGACGCCCATCCTCTACGCGCTGCCGTGGCCCTGACGCCACCCATCCTTTACGCGCTGCCGTGGCCTCCCACCCGCCGCACTTCGGCTGAGGGCCCTCCAGGGAACGGCCTCTGACCCTTCACCGGCGGGGCCGCCGATACGGAGCGCATTCTTGACCCCCTACGGCTGAAGTGTGTCATCCGCTTACGGCCGGAGGTGTGGGCCACCTACGGCTCCAGAGACCTTGCTCGCCCACGGGCTCGATGCCCTACCCGCCCATGGCTCCGACCTCCCGGATCCTTGCGTGTCAGGGTAGGCGGACGCCTGTGCGGCGGGCTATTTGTGCTTGCAGTCTGGCCATCTGCCAGTGCAGCTCGATGAGCTGCTCAGCGAGCCGCATCCGGGGAATCTCGGACACGTCCTCGGTGGCCAGGTGGTCGATCGCGGCCGAAAGTTCTCCCATCGCGCGTCCCCACTCCATCACCGGTCCTAGGTTCGAAACGACGTTCGAATCCTACCGGAACTGGTGGCTCGCTGTCAGTCATTCGCCACAGCAGTCGCGCTGGTTTCGCACACAAGATCGAAAGCGTGCGCGAGTCCAGCAAGCCCACGGACCTGGTCAACGTCGGCTCGCGTAACGGCGCTCGGCCGGTGAAGGGTCAGAGGCCGTTTCCCTGGAGGGCCCTCAGCCGAAGTGCGGCGGGTGGGAGGCCGCGGCAGCGCGTAATGGATCGGCGTCGTTACGGCCGCGGCGGCGCGTAAGAGACGAGTCTCGGGGCCGGCCGAAGTGCGGCGTGGGAGGCCACGGCACCGCGTCATAGATCAAATGGGTTGGGATCAGCCCTTGTTGTAGGCGGAGATGACTTCCTTCGGGTCGCCGTCCATTTTGATCTTGCCCTTGTGCAGCCAGATCACGCGGTTACAGGTCTCCTCGATGACCTTGAGGTCGTGGGCCACGAGGAAGACGGTGCCGGCGGACTCCCGGATCTGGCGGATGCGCTCTTCGCTCTTCTTGCGGAACTCGCGGTCGCCGGTGGCCAGGGCCTCGTCGATGAGCAGGACGTCGTGGGTCTTGGCGGAGGAGATGGCGAAGCGCAGGCGGGCGCCCATGCCGGAGGAGTAGGTGGACATGGGCAGCTGGACGAACTCATCGATGCCGGAGAAGTCGACGATCTCCTGGTATTTCTCCCGGACCTCGGCCGGGGTCATGCCCATGGCGTAGCAGCCGAGCACGATGTTGCGCTCGCCGGTCAGCTCGCGCATGAGGGCGGCGTTGACGCCCAGCAGCGAGGGCTGGCCGTCGGTGTAGACGGCGCCCTTGTGCGGCGGCAGCAGGCCCGCGATCGCACGCAGCAGCGTGGACTTGCCCGACCCGTTGCGGCCCACGATGCCGATGGCGTCGCCGTGGTAGGCCACGAACGTGACGCCCTTGACCGCGTGGACCTCTTTCATCTGCGGACGCCCCTGGCGCCTCAGGAGGCGCGTGAGGGCGTTGACCGCGTTGCCCTTCTCGTTGTCCGACGCCGCGCCGTAGACGCGGTAGACGATGTGGAGGTCGTCGACGATGACGGTCGGAGTGCCCGTGGGGACGTCGAGCGGCCGCTTGCCCGAGGGCTCCGGGTTGGGATGCACCCTCACATCCTTGCCGGGGACGGCGGGCTTCTCGCCGTTCACCTGTGAAAGCTCCTTGGTCAATTCAGCCACGCCCGTACCTCTCCTCGGCTCGCCAGAAGTACCAGAAACCGAAGCCGAGAGCGAACACCGCCCAGAATACGCAAGACACCCACACCATTGTCGGGGGGTGGTGGCCGAACTCGGGGCGGTAGGTCTTGATCAGGATCTCGCGCATCCACTCGATGTAGGACGCGGCCGGGTTGAGATACATCACGTTGGCGACCCACTGCGGCAGCTCTGCGGACTTCACCACCTTGTCCTGAATGGAGAAGAAGACGCCGGAGGCGTAGAGCCAGGTGCGCGTGATGAACGGCAGCAACTGGTTGAGGTCGCGCATCGTGGCTCCGAGCCGGGCGATCACCAGGCCTGCCCCGATGTTGAACATCGTCTGGAGGAGCAGCACGACCGGGATCATGAGCCAGTACCAGGTCGGCCATTCCTGAGTGGCGACCACGAGAGCGAGGAGCACGCCCATCGAGATGGCGAGCTGCTGGAGCTCCTGGATCGTGTACGCCAGCGGCAGCGAGGCGCGGGGGAAGTGCAGGGCCCGGATCATCGAGAGGTTGCCCGAGATCGACTTGGCGCCCGCAGTGATGGTCCGCTGCGTGTAGGTGAAGACGAACATCCCGGTCAGCAGGAACGCCGGGTAGTTGATGATGTCCTTGCTGCCACCCAGGATGACGCCGAACATCACGAAGTAGATGGCGGCGTTCAGGAGCGGCGTGAGCACCTGCCACAGCTGGCCCAGGGCCGAGCTGGAGTATTTCGAGACGTTGCGTGAGGTCGCGTACGTCAGGATGAAGTGTCGCCGCTCCCACAGCTGGCGCAGGTAGACAGGGAACCTCGGCCGCGCGATGGCACGGCGAAGCCCATATCGCTTGGCGAGCTTGGCCAGCGGCTCCTGCCCGCTTCGGCCGCCCGCCTGGGCGTCCGCGACAGCGGATTCCGGCTGGCTCATGGCAAGGACTCTATTGGATCCCGGTCGGTGGGGTGCCTGTCGCACGGGACGGCGACAGTCAGTTGGACGGAGTCTTGGGGCGCGGGGTTCCAAGGCGCCGTCAAGACCTGCTCAACCGTAGCCCAGGGCGGCGCGGTGTGGTGGCAAGGGCGCGAGCACCGTCTTGTAGGGGGTATTTTTCATCGACTGTTCATGTCCTGACTTGACCGGTTGTTGGTGGTTTGTACGCTTTAGTACTGATCGCACGGAATGTCTGTGACGTTGGATAGGCATACGTGTGACCGAACTGCAACGCGCCAGAGACTCGCTGGTGGCAAGTAGTAAGAGATAGTCGCGATCGACTGGCAGGGCGTTCAGCTGGCATGACCATGTCGGCCAAACCCGGGGGAGATACCAGGCCTCTCCCGTCAGGCTGCTCACATCGCCGCAGCTCAGTGCTGTACGCCCACTGTAGAGGGAGGAATTTCTTTCACCATGCGTGTTACTAAGGGCGCACAGATCGTCGCCGGTACCGCGCTGCTCGCCCTCGCGGTTGCCGCGTGTGGCGGCGGTGCCTCGGACAACGGCGGCACTGCCGCGGGTGGCGGCTCCGCAGAAACGCCGGTCCGCATGGAGCTCGGTGAGCCCCAGGAGCTCCTGGTGCCGTCGAACACCACTGAGTCCGAGGGCTCTGAGACCCTCGCCGCGCTTTTCGAGCCCCTCGTCAACTACGACGAGAACAAGAACGCTGTTGAGGCCGCGGCCGAGTCGATCACCAGTGATGACCAGAAGGTCTGGACGATCAAGCTCAAGTCCGGATACACCTGGCACAACGGCGAGCCCCTCATCGCCCAGAACTACGTGGACGCGTGGAACTACGCGGCCAACCAGGAGAACGCCCAGAGCGCCGGCTACTTCTTCGGCCGCGTCGACGGCTTCGCCGACCTGAACCCGGGCGAGGGCAAGCCGGTCACCACCAAGACCATGAAGGGCCTGGAGGCCGTCGACGACACGACGCTGAAGGTCACCCTCACGGCGCCGTTCTCGCAGTTCAAGGTCATGCTCGGCTACACCGCCTTCTACCCGCTGCCCAAGGCCGCCTTCGGCCCCGACGGCAAGGTGACGCAGGCGTACGGCGAGCAGCCCATCGGCCAGGGCATGTTCAAGATGGACAAGCCCTATAAGAAGGGCACCGACCAGACCATCGACATGACGGTCTACGACAAGTACCCGGGTACGAAGCCGAAGAACTGGACCAAGCTCCAGTTCAAGCTCTACACCGACTCGGACGTCGCGTTCAACGACCTCCAGGCCAACAACCTGGACATCCACGACTCGCTCAGCCCGGCCGCCATCTCCACGGCCAAGAGCACCCTCGGCGAGCGGTACCAGGACCAGCCCGACGCCGGCGTCGGCTACATCGGCGTTCCGCTCAAGTACAACCCCGAGCTGAACAAGGTCGACGTCCGCAAGGCCATCTCGATGGCCATCGACAGGAAGACCATCGCCGAGACCGTCTTCTCCGGCACTCGCGCGCCGGCCGACGACTTCATCAACCCGGCCATCGCGGGCTACCGCCAGGGCGCCTGCAAGGCCTGCACGTACAACCCGGCCGAGGCCAAGAAGCTGTACGAGGCCGCCGGCGGCCCCAAGACGCTTGAGCTCGGCTACAACGCGGACGGCGGCCACAAGGAGTGGATGGAGGCGGTGGCCAACAACCTCCGCTCCAACCTGGGCATCGAAGCGCAGGCCAAGCCCTTCGAGAAGTTCGCCAGCATCCTGGACGAGCTGGACGCCAAGACGTACAAGGGCCTGTTCCGTATGGGCTGGGCCATCGACTACCCGTCGGCGGAGAACTACCTGTCGCCGATCTTCAGCACCGGCGCCATCCAGACCGGGTCGAACTACGGTGGCTACTCCAACAAGAAGTTCGACGACCTGATCGCCCAGGGTGACCAGGCCGCCACGGTCGAAGAGGGTCTGAAGTTCTACCAGCAGGCCGACGACATCCTGAATGAAGAACTGCCGTACATCCCCGTGTACTTCTACCGGAACAACTCCGGCTACTCCACCAGTGTCAAGAACGTCAAGATCAATCTGCTGAACCAGATTGAGTGGGCCGACGTCGAGAAGGCCTGACGGTCGTTCCCGGGGGCGGGCGCGGGCGCCGCGCCCGCCCCTCCAGGGGTTAGCGGAGGAGGCGGCTCCCCGGCCGGAACCAATATGGTCGAGGGGGTGGCCTTCTTCGCATGTACGGGAGGCTTAAATGGGCCGTTACATCATCAGACGTCTGCTCCAGTCGATCCCCGTGTTGTTGGGTGCCACCCTGCTCATCTTCGCCATCGTCTTCGCGCTGCCCGGTGACCCCATCGCGGCGCTGGCGGGCGAGAAGCGGGCGGACCCCAACATCGTCGCGATCCTTCGCGAGCAGTATCACCTCAATGATCCGCTGTTGCTCCAATACTGGCACTACATCAGCGGCGTGCTTTTCCGGTTTGACTTCGGCGTCACCTTCGCCCAGGTGCCCGTGTCCCAGATCATGGCCGGCAAGTTCCAGGTCACGCTGAACCTCGCGGTCACCGCACTGCTGATCGAGGCGTTCATCGGCGTCGGCCTGGGCCTGTGGGCGGCGCTGCGCCGCGGCAAGGCGACCGACACCATGATCCTCGCCTCGACGCTGCTGCTGATCTCGGTGCCGACCCTGGTGTCCGGCTTCATCCTGCAGTTCATTCTGGGAGTGAAGCTCAAGCAGTGGACAGGGCTTGACATCTTCCCGATCGCGGGCATCAGCAACGGCCTGCGCAGCTACCTGCTGCCCGGCTTCGTGCTCGCCGGAGTGTCGATCGCCTATCTCACCCGTCTCACCAGGACCAGCCTGGCCGAGACATTGCGGGCCGACTTCATCAGAACAGCCACCGCCAAAGGGCTGTCGCGGCGGCGCGTCGTCGGCAGGCATGCTCTGCGCAACGCGCTGATCCCGCTCATCACGTTCTTGGGCGCGGACCTGGGCAACCTCATGGGCGGCGCGGTCATCACCGAGCGAATCTTCAACCTGCCGGGCATCGGCCTCCAGTTGTTCGACTCGGTCTATCTCCGAGAGCAGCCGGTGGTCGTCGGCATCGTGACCATCCTGGTGCTGATCTACATCCTGGCCAACCTGGTCGTCGACGTGATGTACGCAGTGCTCGACCCGAGGATCCGCTATGAGTGACATTCGGCCGGGCGGGCCGGTATTCGCCCCAGAGGAAGTCGAAACGCCGCCGAAGGAGGTGTCCAAGTCCTCCAAGCCGGCCAGCCTGTGGACGGACGCCTGGCGCGACCTGCGGCGCAGGCCCATCTTCATCGCGTCGTGCTGCATCATCGCCGTGCTGGTGGTGATGGCGATCTGGCCGTCGCTGTTCAGCTCGATCGACCCGTTCAACGCGAGGACCTGCGAGCTGGCCACCGCCAGGCAGCTGCCCAGCGCCGGGCACCCGTTCGGCCGCGACAACCTGGGCTGCGACCTGTACGCCCGCACCATCTACGGCGCGGCGAACTCGCTGGTGATCGGCATCAGCACCTCGGTCTTCGCGGCGATCATCGGTGGTCTGCTGGGCCTGATCGCCGGCTTCTTCGGCGGCGCCACGGACACCGTGGCCTCGCGCATCACCGAGATCTTCTTCGCCATCCCCAGCATCCTGGGCGCGCTGCTCATCGGCTCGACCTTCCGCGGCAGCGGGCTGGGCATCTGGCTGGTGGTCATCTCACTGACCCTCCTGGGTTGGCCGATGACGTTCCGGATCATGCGGGCGGCGGTCATCACCGCCAAGTCGCAGGACTTCGTGATCGCGGCCAGAGCGCTCGGCGCGGGTTCCGCGCGGATCATGTTCAGACACCTGCTGCCGAACGCGCTCGCCCCGGTGATCGTCGTCGCGACGATCAACCTCGGCGGGTTCATCGCGGCCGAGGCCGCGCTGTCCTACCTGGGCGTGGGCGTGCAGCCGCCGGAGATCTCCTGGGGCCTGATGATCGCGGACGCGCAGCGCAGGTTCCTCGAGGCGCCGCTGCCGCTGATCTTCCCGGCCGTGTTCCTGAGCGTCACCGTGCTCGCGTTCATCATGCTGGGCGATGCCGTGCGCGACGCGCTCGACCCGAAGCTCAGGTAGAAGGGGGGATCAAGTGAAGAGAACGTCACCGGATGTGTTGCCGGCCGAGGGAGGGCACGGCGACCACCCGCTGCTCGCCGTCGACAACCTGCACGTGGAGTTCCGTACGCGTGCCGGCGTCGTGCGGGCCGTGAACGGCGTGAGTTACACGGTCAACCCCGGCGAGACGCTGGCGGTGCTGGGCGAGTCGGGTTCGGGCAAGTCCGTGACGGCCCAGGCCATCATGGGCATCCTGGACATGCCGCCCGCGGTCATCCCCAAGGGGGAGATCCGCTTCAGGGGCACCGACCTGCTGAAGTTGTCGGAAGAGGCCCGTACGCAGGTGCGTGGCCAGCGCATCGCGATGATCTTCCAGGACGCGCTCTCGGCGCTCAACCCGGTGTTCACCGTGGGCTGGCAGATCAGCGAGATGTTCCGGGTGCACCGCGGCATGTCCAAGAGCGACGGCATGAAGAAGGCCGTCGAGCTGATGGACCGCGTCCGCATCCCGGCCGCCAGGCAGCGCGTCAACGACTACCCGCACCAGTTCTCCGGCGGTATGCGGCAGCGCATCATGATCGCGATGTCGATCGCGCTTGACCCCGAGGTGCTGATCGCCGACGAGCCGACCACGGCGCTCGACGTGACGGTCCAGGCGCAGATCATGGAGCTGCTGGCCGACCTGCAGCGCGAAAGCCAGATGGGTCTCATCCTGATCACGCACGATCTGGGCGTGGTCGCGGACGTGGCCGACAAGATCGCCGTCATGTACGCGGGGCGCATCGTGGAGAACGCCCCCGTCCACGACATCTACCGCGCTCCCGCGCACCCGTACACGAAGGGGCTGCTGGAGTCGATCCCCCGGGTCGACCTCAAGGGCCAGGACCTGTACGCCATCAAGGGGCTGCCGCCCAACCTGCTCGAACTGCCGACCGGCTGCGCGTTCCACCCCCGGTGCCCCTACCGGCAGGACAACTGCGTGACCGACAGCCCCCCGCTCTATCAGATCAGCGGCTGGCGCGGCAGCGCCTGCCACTACTGGAGGGAGGTCCTCGATGGCGAGCAGTGACCGCATCCTCGAGGTGCGCGACCTGGTGAAGCACTTCCCGCTGAACCAGGGCATCCTCTTCAAGCGGCAGATCGGCGCCATCAAGGCCGTCGACGGGGTCTCGTTCGACCTGCACAGGGGCGAGACGCTGGGCATCGTGGGCGAGTCGGGCTGCGGCAAGTCCACCCTGGCCAAGGTGCTGATGGCGCTGGAGCGGCCGACCTCGGGCTCGGTGAAGATCAACGGCCGGGACATCGGCCGGGCCAAGGGCGCCGAGCTCAAGCGCATGCGCCGCAACATCCAGATGGTGATGCAGGACCCGTACACCTCGCTGAACCCGCGGATGACCGTGGGTGACATCGTCGGGGAGCCGTACGAGATCCACACCGAGGTGGCGCCGAAGGGTGATCGCCGCAAGAAGGTGCAGGACCTGCTTGAGGTGGTCGGGCTCAATCCCGATCACATCAACCGGTACCCGCACCAGTTCTCGGGCGGCCAGCGGCAGCGCATCGGGATCGCCCGAGGGCTGGCGCTGCAGCCTGAGATCATCGTCTGCGACGAGCCGGTGTCCGCGTTGGACGTGTCGATCCAGGCGCAGGTGATCAACCTGCTGGAGCGGCTGCAGAACGAGTTCCACCTGGCGTACATCTTCATCGCGCACGACCTGTCGGTGGTCCGGCACATCTCCGACCGGGTCGGGGTCATGTACCTGGGCAAGTTCGTGGAGCTCGGTAAGGACACCGAGATCTACGACAAGCCGGCGCATCCGTACACGCAGGCGCTGCTGTCCGCCGTGCCCGTCCCCGACCCGGAGGGGCGGGAGCAGCGGGAGCGGATCATCCTCCAGGGCGACCCGCCGTCGCCGGCCAACCCGCCGTCGGGGTGCCGGTTCCGTACGCGGTGCTGGAAGGCGCAGGAGATCTGCGCCGAGGAGGAGCCGTTGTTGCAGATTCGGCCGGGGACCGGGCACGAAAGCGCCTGCCACTTCGCCGAGACGCACGACGTGGTCCACATCGGCTGACCACCCCGCTGGCGCCAGGCCCTCCGACACCTTCGGAGGGCCTTCGCGCTCCCGCACCCGCTCGGCGCGCCGCCGTCCCCGGTCATCTGGTGGCGACGAGGGCGGAGCCGTGGCCGAAGAGGCCCTGGTTGGCGGCCAGAGCGGCGCGGGGGGCGGGCACCTGGCGGTGGCCGGCCCGGCCGCGGAGCTGGGTGGTCAGCTCGCACAGCTGGGCGATGGCCTGGGCGGGGATCGCCTCGCCGAAGGAGGCCAGGCCGCCTGACGGGTTCACCGGGATACGGCCGCCCAGCGCCGTTTCGCCGGAGCGGAGCAGCTTGTCCGCCTCCCCGGGCGGGCACAGCCCGATGTCCTCCATCCAGTCCAGTTCCAGCGCCGTCGACAGGTCGTACACCTCGGCCAGTGACAGGTCCTCCGGCCCCACCCCGGCCTCCTCGTACGCCGCAGCGGCGATCGCCGCCCTGAACGGTCTCTCCGGCGCCGGTACGGCGGCGCTGGAGTCGGTGGCGAAGTTCGGCAACTCCAGGACCATGTTGGGGAAGGTGGGCGTGACGGTGGAGACGGCGGACAGGAAGACGAGGTCCTGGACGCCACGGCGGCGGGCGTACGACTCCGAGGCCAGCACCACCGCCGCGCCCCCGTCCGAGGTGGCGCAGATGTCCATGAGGCGCAGCGGGTCGGCCACCATGGGCGAGGCCAGCACCTCCTCGACGGTGACGGCCTTGCGGTAGCGGGCCATGGGGTTGAGCGATCCGGCGCGGGCGTTCTTGACCTTGACGGCGGCGAAATCGGCGGGCGTGGAGCCGTACAGGGCCATCCGTCTGCGCGCATAGAGGCCGAAATAGGCGGGATTGGTGGCGCCCAGGAGGCGGAACCTCAGCCAGTCGGGGTCGTCCGGGCGATCGCCGCCGACCGGCTTGAAGAAGCCCTTCGGGGTCGAGTCCGCCCCGATGACGAGGGCGACGTCGCAGAGGCCGGCCAGGATCCGGGTACGGGCGATGTCCAGCGCCTGCGCTCCCGACGCGCAGGCGGCGTAGCAGGAGGCGATGCGGGCCCCGGTCCAGCCGAGAGCCTGGGCGTAGGAGGCTCCGGCGATGAAGCCCGGGTAGCCGTTCCTGATCGTGTCCGCCCCGACCACGTACTGCACGTCCGTCCACACGATCCCGGCGTCGCGCAGAGCCGTGCGGGCGGCCGCGACACCGTACTCCAGGAACGGCCGGCCCCACTTGCCCCACGGATGCATGCCCGTGCCCAGCACCACCACCCTCATGACGCCCGCCTCCACATCCACACCAGCGGTCCGTCGGCCAGCGGCCCGCTGGTGAGCTCCAGCTCCATCCCGACCTCCAGCTGATCCACCGTGAGCCCGGCGACCTGCCCGAGCACCACGATGCCCGCGCCGTCGAGCTCCACCGCGGCGAGCGTCACCGGCTCGTACGGCTGTGCCGCCACGAACGGCGCCGGCGGCGGATAACAGGCGTTCGTGTACGACCAGACGCGCCCGCGCCGCGGCAGCCTGGTCACCTCCATCTCCTCGCCCTCGCACCGAGGATTGGGACAGAACCCGTGCCGGGGAGGGAAGCAGACGGTGCCGCAGGCCGAGCACCGGGTGCCCAGCAGGAAGACCCCGTCGGCGTCGACGGCGAACCAGCCCTCGATCGCATGCGTCATAGCCGGAGTATCACACAAGCGCTTGCTAGGTTGAATCCCTTCCGGTTACGCGATGCGTCGCCAGCACCCAGATCGCCATCGCGGCCACCAGCCCCAGCATGCCCGCCACCACTGCCGTCCTGGACGACGAGTCGGGGGC
>NZ_VCKY01000025.1 GCF_005889735.1 Nonomuraea turkmeniaca | reverse complement strand
AGGCGGGGGTGGCCAGGCGCTGGAAGGTGACGGCGGTGGTGGCGCTGGTGGCCCTCGTGCCGGTCGTGCTCGCCATGTCGCTGGCGAGGTCCGGCCTCTGAAGACCGGTCAGAGGCGGCTCCGGAGGAACGACTCGAACGTCGTGAGGCCCGGGTGCTCCTTCCTGAGGGCCTCCAGGTCGGCCTGGTAGCCACTTTCCTGGAACCACTCGTACATGCGCTCCCCGCCGGTCGGTTGCGGCTCGAAGCGGGTGGGCACGCCGGTGACCCGCTCGTACACCTCGGCGATCTCGTCGCCGGTGGGGGCGTCTCCGGCGATCTCCAGCCGTCTCCCCACGTAGCCGGCCGGATGGTCGAACGCCTCGGCGGCGAAGTGCGCGATGTCCTCAGGGGCGATCATCTGCATGCGCCGTCCCGGAAGGAGCGGCAGTTCGATCACCCGCTCGCCGCCCGGCGCGTCGGCGTAGAAGAGCAGATTCGTCATGAAGAAGGTCGGGCGCAGGATCGTGGCGGGCACGCCGGCCGCCTCGATGTGCTGCTCGATGGCGAACTTACTGGCGAAGTGAGCGATTCCGGTGTCGCGCTCGGCGCCGCCGACCGAGCTGTAGACCAGGTGTGCCACGTGGAGCTCCTTGGCCACGCCGGCGATCGTCGTGCCCTGGCGGGCCTCTCCGGCCGGCTCGTCCTCCGTCCACGCCAACGCCTGCACGCTGAAGACGCCGTGGACGCCTGCCATGGCCGCGCGGACGGAGTCCGCGTCGTTGAGGTCCCCCTGGACCGGTGAGACGCCGGCGGGGAGGCGGGTGGAGTCCGGGTCGCGGACGAGGGCGCGTACCGACCAGCCGCGGGCGAGCAGCTCACGGGCCACCGCGCCACCTTGGTTGCCGGTCGCGCCGGTGACGAGGATGGTCCGCGCCCGTGCGGGCAGGAGCAGGGTCTTGCCGGTGACGGTGCGGGACTCGATGGCCGCGTGCGCCTCGGCGGCGGACTCCAGGGGGAGCACGGCGCCGATCGTGGGACGCAGGCGGCCGGCCACGGCCTCCTCCAATGCCGCCCTCGACAACTCGCGCAGGTCCGTCTGCGGCCAGGGGACGGCCGTCACGCGCGGATCCGGGGTGGTCATGGGGCCGCCTGCCATGCCGTACACGCTGAGCCTGCCCCCGTCCTTGAGGAGGCTCTGGGCCGCGGCGCCGATCTCGCCGCCCACGCCGTCGAAGACCACGTCCAGGCCGCCCGTCGCGGTGCGTACCACGTCGGTCCAGGCCGGGTCGGTGTAGTCGACGGTCAGCTCGGCGCCCAGGCTCGCGGCCAGCTCCCGCTTGCCCGCGCTGCTCGCCGCGCCGATCACGCGCGCGCCGGCGGCGTGGGCGAGCTGCACCAGCAGGCTGCCCACGCCGCCGCCCGCCGCCTCCACGAGCACCCACTCGCCCGGCTGCGGGGCGGCGGCCCTGGCCAGGCCCACGGCGGTACGCCCGTCGGCCAGCAGCGCCACCGCGGTCTCCAAGGACAGGCCCTCGGGCACCGGGATCAGGTCGCCGGCGCCCGCCACCGCCAGCTCCGCGTAACCCCCGTAGCCGCCCAGCGTGGTGACCACCCGGGCGCCGATCAACGCCTCGTCCATGCCCTCGCCCACCGCCAGCACGGTCCCCGCGACCCCGTTGCCGAGGATCGCGGGCAGTTCGGCCCGCCGCGGGCCGCGGTCGGCGCGTACCTGCGTCTCCACGAACGTCACGCCGGCGACCGCGACCTCCACCAGCACCTGACCCGGCCCGGCGACCGGGTCCGGCGCCTCCTCGACGATCAGTGACTCCGGTCCTCCGTACTGCCTCAAGACCACCGCACGCATGACCTGCCTCCACGTTTAATCGGAGCGATTCGCTCCGAAATCTATATCGGAGCGGATCGCTCCGCAACAGGGCTATTCTGGGCGACATGGCGACACGCGGCAGGCAGGCCGAGGCGGCACGCAACGATCTGCGGCTGCTGCAGGCGGCGCACGAGGTGTTCACCACGCAGGGCTTCGACGCGCCGGTGTCGGCCATCGCCAAGCAGGCCGGCGTCGGCATGGGCAGCCTCTACCGCCGCTACCGCACCAAGGAGGAGCTGCTCCAGCGGCTGTGCCTGATCGCCATGGAACGTGTCGTCGAGGCCGTCGAGGCCGCGCTCGCGGAGGAGGATCCGTGGGCCGGTCTGGAGCTGTACGTACGCACCTGCGTGGGTCTCCGGTCCGGCGCGCTCGCGCCGGTCGCGGGCACCATCGAGGTCACCGACGAGATGTGGCGCACGTCGCGAAAGGCCACGGAGCTGGCCACCCGGCTGATCTCCCGGGCCCGCGAGGCCGGCGTGCTCAGGGACGACGTGACCATGCTCGACGTCTCGCTGCTCATCGAGCAGTTCAGCCGCCCGGCCCCCGGGCCGCCCAGCGAGCAGCACCAGCACGTCAAGCAGCGCTTGCTGGCCATCGCGCTCGACGGCCTGCGCGCGCCGGGACGGACCGAGCTGCCCGGCGACCCGCCGAGCCTGGAGTGGTACGAAGGCCGCTGGGGAGAGAGCGCGTAGGTCTACGGTGGGTGCGTGGCGTTCAACGAGCTGCTCGACGACCTTGATCCCAGCGCCGGCGTGCAGGCGGCCGGCATCAGGCGCGGCTACGGCGGGCCGCCCGCCCGCACGGTCGGGGTCAGATCCGGCCTGGCGCGGCTGCGCTGCGCCTCGCTGCTCAAGCCCCTGTACGCGTGGGTGAGCGCGGCCCACATGCCCGACGCCGACCTGTGGCGCCGCCACGCCGAACCCGCCGTCGTCATCTCGTCCAACTCCGACACGCTCAACCTCTGGCTCGCCATCGGGCCTGGCGTCATCCTCGAGGACATCCGCAGGCGCACCGGCGTGGCGTGGTCGCCGCCCAACGGCGACCCGTCGCGGTTCGGCTCGGTCGAGGTGGCCGCCGACGAGGTCGCCACCGCCTACGCGGCGTTCGCCCAGTCCGCCGTCGCGGGTGATCCGGTGGCGGCGACCGTGCTGGAGTGGATGCGGCAGGTCGGGAGGGAGCAGGCGTTCGGCATACGGGAGGCGATCGGGGTGGCCGACGCCCGGATCAAGTCCGGGTGGTTCGGCGCGCCTGAGGAGACCTGCCTGCGTACGCATGCCGTCGCCCTCCTGCCCCTGGGCGGCACCCGGGTCACCGTGATCGTCGGGATGACCGCGCTGCCCTACACTGACGCGCGCGAGCGCGCGATCTACCGCGAGCGCGTGGCCAAGGGGCTGTCCGTGGAGCAGACGCACGAGAAGCTGGCGGGCACGTTGCTGCGCGGACTGATGACGACGACGCTGACCGAGCTGGGCGGCTGATGAGATGCACCGTGCTGGGCGGGTGCGGCGCCTGGCCCGCGGCCGGACAGGCCTGCAGCGGGTACGTGCTCGAACACCAGGGCTTCCGCGTCCTCATCGACCCCGGATACGCCGTCCTGCCGCGGCTACTCCAACGGATGCGGGCGGATGAGGTGGACGCGGTGCTCGTCACCCACGGTCACCCCGATCACTGCGCCGACCTCAACGCGCTGCTGCGCGCCCGGGCTCTGGCCGACGTACCGGCGGGGACGCTGCCGGTCCACGCCCCGCCGGGCGCGCTGGACGCCGTGCTCGCGCTGGACAACCGGCGCATGCTGGCGGGCAGCTTCTCCCTGCACGAGCTCGGTCCCGGCATGCCGATCGAGCTCGGGCCCTTCCGATTGGACGTCTTCGACCTGCCGCATCACGTGCCCAACGCACGCGGGCCGTACCGCGTCGCCGGCCGGGGTGGGGCGGCTCCTGCTCACCCACCTGTGGCCCGACACTCCTGCGGAACCCGCGCTCGCGGCGGCGGCCCGTTCCTACGACGGCCCGCTGTCCGTCGCCTTCGGCGGCCTCACCCTCGATCTCCGGTGAGCCGCTCGACGACCTTCGCCAAGGTGGGGGGCTCGACCGTTTCGGGCATCTCCTCGACCCACGCGTAGCCGAGGTACGCCTGACGTTCCTCCTCGGTGAGCTCACCGGGATCGACCTCCGGGCGGGGCGTGTCGAACCTGGCCAGGTAGAACGGCTCGGTCTTGACGTAGCGGACGCCAAGCCAGGTGGAATCCCGCTCGACCTGGACATGCCGCTCGAGGACGGCCTCGCCGGGCAACCCGGTCTCCTCGGTCAGCTCTCGCCTGGCCGCCTCCAGCGGCGTCTCGCCGGGGTCGATCCCGCCGCCCGGCGGCTCCCAAAGGTCAGCGCCGGCGACGTGGTCGTACCAGTGCATCAGCAGCACCCTGCCATCGCGGTCCAGGCAGACGACGCGCGCGGCGGGGCGATCGCTTGTGGCGTCCATGGGGCAGACATTACCGGCCTGCCGCGGCGGGCAGCCGGCCTCCTCACGCCCCCGAGCGTGGGCGACGCTCGCCGGCGGGTCACTCGGGCTCCTGTTGCTCCTCCTCCAGGACCAGCGCCAGCAGCCCGGGAAAACGCTCATCGAACTCGGGCTTCCTGAGGCGGTTGAGCCTGCGGCTGCCCTCGTCCCGCTGCTCCAGCAGACCGACATTGCGCAAGACCGCGAAGTGGTGGCTGAGCGTGGACTTGGCCACCGGCAGGTGGGTGAACGTGCCACAGGGGCGGGTCCAATCGGGCACACCAGCCAATTCCCGGACGATGCGTCGGCGCACGGGGTCGCCCAGTGCGTCGAGAGCGGCTTGGAGCGAGACCTCGAGGGGAGAGGTGTGAGTGAGGGTGCGTGTCCTGTTCGACGTCTGTCGAACACTCGTGTAGTGTTCCATCTCGATCGAACATCCTACGCGAGGGGAGCGGCCGTGGACATCGGGCGCGTCGGAGTGTGGCATCCCATGATCGCTAAGGCCCCCGCCGAGGAAGTGCGGCGGGCGGCGGGCCGGATCGAGGCGTTGGGTTACGGCGCCATCTGGGTCAACGAGGGCTGGGGCGGCAAGGAGCCCTTCACGGTGGCGGCCATCGTGCTGGCCGCCACCGAGCGCATCGCGGTCGGCACCGGCATCGCCAACCTCTGGGTCCGCGACGCCGCGACCATGGCGGCCGCGTCGGTCGCGCTGGCCGACGGCTACCCCGGCCGCTTCCTGCTGGGCATCGGCGTCAGCCACGCCCCGCTGGTCGGACAGCGCGGCCACCACTACGACAAGCCGCTGGCCACGATGCGCGCCTACCTCGACGCCATGGACGAGGCCGCGCAGATCCTCCCCAAGGCCGAGTTCCCCAGGGTCCTGGCGGCGCTGCGTCCCAAGATGCTGGAGCTGGCCCGGGACCGGGCGTCCGGCGCCCACCCCTACTTCGTGCCGCCGGAGCACACCGTCCAGGCCCGTCGCATCCTCGGCCCCGACCGCCTCCTGATCCCCGAGCAGGCGGTCGTCATCGAGTCCGACCCGGCCCGCGCCCGCGAGATCGCCCGCACCCACATGGCCTACTACCTGACCCTGCCCAACTACCTCAACAACCTGCGCACACTGGGCTTCACGGACGGCGACTTCGCCGACGGGGGCAGCGACCGCCTGGTGGACGCCATCGTGGCCTGGGGCGACACGGACGCCATCGTCAAGCGGGTCCGCGCCCACCTCGACGCAGGCGCCGACCACGTCGCCATCCAGCCTTTGTCCCCGGACGACCCGGACCTCCAGGACGCCCTCACCCAACTCACCCACCTGGCGCCGTCCCTCGGCCTGTAACGCCGCCTGCTGCGCCCGGCGCGGCCGTTTGACCTGGAGCGCGCTCCATTACGTAGCGTGGCGAGCATGACAACGCCACAACACAAGATCGGGTCGGGCTTCGGCGCCAGGAGCACCGCGGACGATGTGCTCCAAGGGATCGATCTGTCCGGGAAGCTGGCGATCGTCACCGGCGGCTACTCCGGTCTCGGGCTGGAGACCACGCGTGCGCTCGCCCGCGCCGGCGCCCACGTGGTCGTTCCCGCCCGCCGTCCCGACACCGCTCAGCAGGCGGTCGGGGGCATCGACGGCGTCGAGGTGGATGAGCTGGACCTCGCCGACCTGGAGAGCGTACGGCGGTTCGCGGAGCGTTTCCTCGCCACCGGTCGCAGTGCCGAGATCGTCATCGCCAACGCGGGCATCATGGCCTGCCCGGAGACGCGGGTCGGCCCTGGTTGGGAGGCGCAGTTCGCGACCAATCACCTCGGGCACCACGCGCTCGTCAACCGCCTGTGGCCGGCCATCGCCCGCGGTCAGGGCCGGGTCGTGACCGTCTCGTCCGGCGGTCACCGCAACTCGGGCATCCGGTGGGACGACGTGCAGTTCGAGCGTGGCTATGACAAGTGGCTGGCGTACGGGCAGGCGAAGACCGCCAACATCCTGTTCGCCGTGCAGCTCGACGCGCTCGCCCGGGACGCGGGCGTACGCGCGTTCTCGCTGCATCCCGGCGCCATCCTCACGCCGTTGCAGCGGCATCTGCCCAGGGAGGAGATGGTCGCGGCCGGGTGGATCGACGAGGCGGGCAACGCGCTGGACCCCAGCTTCAAGACACCTGAGCAGGGTGCGGCGACTCAGGTGTGGGCGGCCACCTCACCGCAGTTGGCCGGCATGGGGGGCGTCTACTGCGAGGACTGCGAGATCGCGGAGTTGATCACGGACGAGGAGCCCGGGCCGGGAGTCCGCTCTTACGCGGTGGACCCGGACGAGGCGGCACGTTTGTGGCAGCTCTCGGCCGAACTGACCGGCGTCAACGCCTTCGCCCCCACCCGCTGATCCCCGAGCATCCGCCCGCGACCGGTTGGGGAGTCGACAGCCCGGGTCGCGTTCGCCGGTGGACCGCCTCCTGGCGGGAAAGCGGACGGTCTCACTATCGGCATGCTGCGCGACGCGCTGGCTGGGACTGCTGGGATGCGGGCATCCTGGCACGCCAGTGGGCCGTGCGCTGCCGAGGGGTGCGGGCACCCTGGCACGCCACTGGGGCGGTGCGCCGCCGACGTGTGGGATCTCGGGCCCGGTCCAGGGTCGGGGGCGCCGGGGTGCGGGGATCTCGGGCCCGCTCCAGGGCCGCTGGCCTGCTGTGTCGGGCCGCTCATGGTGGGGTTGCTGAGTGAGGGCATCGCCCAGAGGGCAGGCGCGGTCGGCGGCGGGGCAAGATGGCTGGCGGGCGCGCTGACGCTTGCCGTGCCAGGCAAATTGCTCGGGTTGCCAGGTGCTGGGCCGGATCAGACCGCCGGCTGGGCGATCCGCATTGCCCGACCCCGCCGCGGCCCGCGGGAGGGTCTGGATCCGCGGTGCCCGGACCCGGCCGCGGCGGCTCACGGGATGGCCGGGGATCAGCGTTTCATCGCACCATCGGCGATGGCGTCGGCCGCCTCGCCGATGGCCACGCCGACGATCTCCAGGCGGCGTACCAGCTCTCGCTCCTTCATGGCGTCCGCCGTCAGCTCCCCCGAGAAGATCCGCGAGATCTCGTACTGGTACATCCGCCGGATGGCCCCGCCCGCCTTCTTCGCCTCCAGCGCGTCGGCCGTCACTCCGGAAGGCCGGGAGGCGAGGTCGCGAACCGCGTTCTCGAGCGCGTCGATGCCGACGATGACCTGGTCGAGCAGGGGAGTGAAGCGGATCTGGTCAGGGACCCGGTAGAGGTGGGACTCGCGGACGAAGTCCCGCAGCGAGTCGAGCACGTCATCGATCGAGCGGGACAGCCGGAACAGGTCCTCCGGATCGATGGGGGTGACCAGGGCGGTCTTGAGCTCCTCGATGAGGCGGGCCCGCTCCTCGTCGCCGAGGTGCTCGATCGAGCGCATCTGCTCGTGCGCCCCCGTACGGCCCACCTCGCCGCCGATCATGGCCATCGCCAGCCACGCGCCTTCCTTGGTGGCCTGAAGCTGCCCGAGCAGGGCCTCGGTGACCACTCTGTCCATGCGGCCGGCCATGAGGTCCCTGATCCGCTGCAGCCGCTTCATCGCCCGCCTGCCTTCCCGTACGCGTTCACCACTGCGTCACCCCCTTCACCACGAAGGCCGCCACCCCGCCCAGCAGCGCGCTCGTGGGCAGGGTCAGCATCCAGGCCGTAACGATCTTGACGGCGGCGTACCAGCGGACCCGGCCGCCGCCCTGGGCGATGCCCGCGCCGACGAGCCCCCCGGCGACCGCCTGGGTCATGCTCACCGGCATGCCGACGGCCGCGCAGCCGATCACCGCCACGCCCGCGGCCAGCTCCGCGGCGACGCCGTGCGTCGGCCGGAAGACGATGATCTCGCGGCTCAGCGTGCGCCCGGCCTTGGGCAGCCCGTACATGGTGCCGAGGGCGAACAGGGCGGCCACCAGCGACGTGTACGCGAGCGGCGCGTCCGAGAACCCCAGTGCGATCATGAACACGGCCAGCATCTTCTGGCCGTCGTTGGCCGCGTACGCGACGGTCTGGAGCAGGAACCCCGCCCGATGCCAGTGCGCCATCCCCTGCGCCGTGGTCACCGCCACCAGCACCCGGATGAGCGCCCACGCCAGCAGCCCGCCGACGGCAGGCGCCGCCAGGCCGAACGCCAGGACCAGAGCCACCGAACCCGGCGAGACCGGCAGCCCCCACCCGAGCCCAGCACCGGTGAGGCCGCCCACGATGGCCAGGGTGAGGCTCGTCGGGCGGCCCTTCGCGCTGAGCACGGCCACCACGGCCAGAGCCGAGATCACCGCGATCGTCGTCGCGATCTTGCCGCCGGGGTCGTGGAAGCTCGCCAGCCTGGTCACGAAAGTCCGCGCCACCTGATGCGTGACCAGCGGCACGACCGCCACCATCACGACCAGGGCGAGGATGCCGGCGCCCGGGCGCACCGTGGGCAGCTTGAGCCCGGTTGCGAGGAGGGCACCCCCGTCGTTGACCCCGGACACGACCGCGAACAAGCCCGCGACCACGATCAGAACGGCGGCGTCCAAAAGGCATGCACTCCATCCTTGCTCGCTTGGTTGTGGCGAGACGCGCCAGATTCCCCGGCGAATGTCCGTAATGCCCGATAGCTACCCAAGATCCGGGCGATCAGTGCGACGCCGGAGACGCCGCGTCGGGCCGGGTACGCTCAATCGTGTCCGGAAGCTCGGGCCACCGGCACTTAACCGGGGGAGATAGCGGTGCACGCGCCCGGAGACCGGTACTCTGCCCAGATCAGCCGCAAGGCACCCGACGATCTCATGTCCGCGAGAGTGAACGAAGTGACCAGCCCAGCCGAATACATCCTGACGCTGTCCTGCCCCGACCGGCCCGGTGTGGTGGCCGCCGTCTCCGGCCTGCTGGCGGGGAAGGGATGCAACATCATCGAGAGCCAGCAGTTCGGTGACAGGGTCGCGCAGCGTTTCTTCATGCGCGTGCAGTTCGCCGGGCCGCTGGGGGAGGACGATCTCAACGCCGCCTTCGCGGCGCTGGCGCCCGACTTCGCCATGGAGTTCACGGTGCGCGACGTGGCCAGGAAGCCACGGGTGCTGATCATGGTCAGCAAGTTCGACCACTGCCTCAACGACCTGTTGTACCGGGTCAAGGCCAAGACTTTGGACATCGACATCGTGGCCGTCGTGTCCAACCATCCCGATCTGCGGCCGCTCACGCAGTCGTACGGCATCGACTACCACCACCTGCCGATCGCCTCGGAGACCAAGCCCAGGCAGGAGGCCGAGGTGCTGGCGCTGGTGGAGCACTACCAGGTGGACCTGGTGGTGCTGGCCCGCTACATGCAGGTGCTCTCACAGGACCTGTGCGGGAAGCTGGCCGGGCGGGCGATCAACATCCATCACTCGTTCCTGCCGTCGTTCAAGGGCGCCAAGCCCTACCACCAGGCGTACGACCGCGGGGTCAAGCTGATCGGCGCCACCGCCCACTACGTGACCTCCGACCTGGACGAGGGGCCGATCATCGAGCAGGAGGTGGCCAGGGTCAACCACAGCCACTCGCCGGAGGACCTGGCGGCGATCGGGCGGGACGTGGAGTGCGTGACGCTGGCCAGGGCGGTCAAGTGGCACGCCGAGCAGCGGGTGCTGCTGGACGGCCACAAGACCATCGTCTTCCCGCGCTAGCCCCTCTCCGCCCACAAGTCCGGCAGGTACTCGCATCCGTGCCGTTCGAACAGCTCCCGCAGCCGTTCCCCCGAGCGGTCCGGCATCGAGTGGACCTCCTCGATCAGCCGCACCGTCCCCGGCGACATCACCACCAGGTATCGGGCCGGCGAGCGCGACGGGTTCCAGAACGTGTGGGGCATCCCCGCGGGCCCCACCACCGCCGCGCCCGCTTCGGCCTCCACCTCGTCGTCGCCCAGCCGGAACCTCAGTGTGCCCTCCAGCACGTACCAGATCTCGTCATCGCGTAGATGCCGGTGCGGCGGGGCGATGTATCCGGGGGTCGAGCCGGGGTCGCTCCACTCCGCGACCAGGAACGACCCCTCCATCCGCCCGGCCGTCCGCCCGAGCAACGCCTCCGCTTTGAGCAGGCTCATGGCCGGTACGTTCCGAACCACCAGGTGTTGCCCTGCGGGTCCGTGCAGCCGTACTCGCGCGACCCGTACGGCTGGTCGACCAGTTCCATGGTGATCGCGGCCCCCGCCGCCTCGGCACGGTCATGATGGGCGTCGACGTCGCCGACCGCGACGTAGATGCCGGGCCCGCCGGGCCGCCCCTCGCCGATCATGATCATGTCGTTGCCGACCAGCAGCTCGGCGTGGTGGACCTTGCCTTCGTCGCTCTTGGACGCCTCGTGCACCTGGAACCCGAACGCGCTGGTCAGGAAGTCGATCGCGGCCTGGCAGTCCTCGTAGCGGGCTTGTGCGTAAACGGTTCGCTCCATGACGCTCAGGATGCCCGGCCTTCGTCCTCCGGTCTTGGATGAATCTGACCGGGCGTCGTGTCCCCGAGCACCCGGAACTCCCGGTTCATGTGCGCCTGGTCGTAAAAGCCGCACTCCGCCGCCACCTGAGCGATGGGTGTGCCGGAGCGCAGCAGCCGCGCGGCCCGCTCGAACCTGATGACCCGGGCGGCCGTCTTCGGCGGCAACCCGATCTGGTCCTGGAAACGTGCCACGAGGTGCCGGTGGCTCCAGCCGAGCGACTCCGCCAGCGAGGGAGGGCTCAGCCGCCCGCCCGACGCCAGCAGCCGCGCCCACGCCCACGGCACCTCGGGCCCCAGCGCGGGGCCTGCGTGGATGCGGGCCGCGAGCAGCCGGTCGGCCAGCGCCAGCCGCTCCGGCCACGACCGTGTCTCGGCCAGCCGGCCCACCACCATGTCCGCCCACGGACCGAGCAGGTCTCCGACCGGGACCGTGAGGTTCGTCAGGTGCCGCATCGGCAGCCCGTACAGGCGCCTGGCACCGAACGGCGTGAGCACCACCTCCACGCCCTCGCACGGCCCGCTGACACGGGTGACGGTGAACCGGTCGCCCAGCCCGCCGGCGAACGCCGTGTGCCGCTCCCCGCCCACCTCCATCGGCGTGCCGAACGCGAGGATCAGCACCGCCCCGGGCAGCGCGGCCTCCGATCGCGTGACCGGGGAGCCGTAGTGCTCGCGGTAGGCGCACAGCCGCGTCACGTAGGGCCGCAACGCAGCGCTGGGGGCGGCCTCCACCATGGCCAGCCCCAGCGTGCTCATGCGTCCAGATTAGAGTCCGGTGTGCGTGGCGAGGAAGGTCAGCGTGTCGGCCGACAGGTCCACCGTGCGGCTCACCGCGCGTGCCCCGTGCCCCACCTCTGCCTCGTTGCGCAGCAGCACGGGCCGGTCACCCGTCGAGGCGTGCTGCAGCGCCGCGCACATCTTCCACGCGTGCAGCGGGTGCACGCGCGTGTCGGACTGGAAGACGGTGAAGAGGGTCGCCGGGTACGGCACTGCCTCCTGGACGTGGTGATAGGGCGAGTAGCCCAGCAACCAGCCGAACTGCTCGGGGTCCTCGGCGGTGCCGTACTCGACGTTCCAGGTGGCGCCGAGGCCGAACTGCTCGTACCTGATCATGTCGAGCAGCGGCGCGGAGCAGACCACGGCCGCGTAGAGCTCGGGCCGCTGCGTCAGCGCGGCGCCCACGAGCAGCCCGCCGTTGGAGCCGCCGGAGATCCCGAGCTGCGCGGACGTCGTCACCCCGGTCTCGATGAGGTGTTCGGCGGCCGCGTGGAAGTCGTCGAACACGTTCTGCTTGTGGGCGAGCATGCCCGCGCGGTGCCAGTCCTCGCCCTCCTCGCCGCCGCCGCGCAGGTTGGCGATGGCGTAGACGCCGCCGGCCTCCACCCAGGCCAGGACCGACGCCGAGTAACCGGGGGTCATCGACAGGCCGAAGCCGCCGTAGCCGTACAGGATCGTGGGCCGCGGGCCCGAGCTCTCCTCGATCGGTGAGATGATCAGCATGCGGACGTCCGTGCCGTCCTTCGACTGGTAGACGACCTGACGGGTCCGCACCTCCGGCACCTCGACGGCCCCCGGCGAGGCCGCCCACAGCGTGGTCTCGCCCGTCCTGGCGTCGTAACGCTGGATGGTGGGCGGAGTGGTGTTGTCGGTGTAGCCGAACCAGGCCTCGTGGCCGCCCTCGGGGCGCTCGGCGATGCCGCCGATCGTGCCGAGCCCGGGCGTGGGCACCTCGCCGATCCGCTCGCCGGTCGCCAGGTCGTGGACGGTGATCTCGCTGATCGCGTGACGCGTCCAGCCCACCAGCATGATGGGGCGTTCGAGGTCGTCGAGGATCGCGAAGTCGCTCAGCACCGCCTCGGGGTCCTCGGGGATCAGCTCGCGCCACGTGTCGTAGCCGGGCGTGGCCGGGTCGGTGACGCACACCCTGGCCCTGGGCGATTCGCGGTCGGTGTGCACGTAGAGCCTGCCGTCGCGGCCGAAAGCCAGCCCCGTCTGCGCGTCCACGCCCTCCTGGACCACCGTCAGCTCCGGCCGGTCGATCGGGGAGGTGGTCAGGTCGGCCACCCAGAGGTCGTTGCGCGGCGCCGTGCCCTCGTGCGCGGACACCTGCAGCCAGTGGCCGTCCCGCGAGACCGACACGCCGTAGTAGTTGGTCATCTTCAGGCCATGGCCGAAGATCATCACGTCGTCTTCGGTGGAGGTGCCGACGCGGTGCAGGTAGACGCGGCGGTGGAACTGCGTCTCGTTCTCCGGCACCTCGGTGCTCGGCAGCCGGCGCACGTAGTAGAACGCCTCGCCGCCGGGCAGCCAGGCGATGGGGGAGTAGCGGCAGCGGTCGATCGGGCCCTCGATCCGCGCGCCTGTCGCCACGTCCATGACGTACAGGGCCGACTCCTCGTCGCCGCCGACCGAGATCTGGTACGCCAGCAGGCGCCCCTCCTTGTCGGGCTGCACGGCGTCGAGCGTGGTCAGCCCGGACGGGTCGATCCCCATGGGGTCGACCAGCGCCCGCTCGGTCCCGTCCGGCTCGACGACGTAGTAGACGGCGTGCTCCTGGTCGGGCGTGCGGCGGCTGAAGAAGTGCCGCCCACCGCGCCAGGCCGGGGTGCCGACCGAGCCGGACCTGAGGAGCTCGGCGATGCGGCTCTTGAACCGCTGCGGCCCCCTCTTCCGGGCGAACAGCTCGGCCTGCGCGAGCAGCCACCCCTTCGTCTCCGGACCGTCGGGATCCTCGAGCCACCTATATGGGTCTGGAACGGGTGTTCCGTGCAGGATGTCGACGATGTCTTCGCGGCGTGCTGTCGGGTACGGCTCTCGCGTCATGCAGGGAACCCTACTGCCAACGTGGAGGGGTAAAGCGCTGGTGAAGCGGGCATAAAACGTATCGTGCGTCCCTCTAGTCATTCCGGCCGGAACTTTTTGGGGTGGCGGGGACGACGGTGCAAACGCCAAACTTGGTGACAGGACGGTGCCGTGGTGACCATCCGCTGGGCCGTCCGGCGGAGGTCCACGTGACGGAAGCACGAGTGCCCCAGGAGGGGCCGACAGGCGGGACATGCCGCGGCATGTCCCCTTTGATACGCGCGCAGCAGGGAGAGGCACGATGACGCGCCAAGTCCTGCTGCTCAATGCCACTTACGAGCCACTGACCACCCTCTCGCTGCACCGTGCCATCGTGCTCGTGCTGCGGGAGAAGGCCGACGTCGTGCATCGCGACGGTCGGGGCGCGGTGCTGCGCTCCGCGAGCTGCACGCTCGACGTGCCTTCGGTGATCAGGCTCCGCAGATACGTCCGCATCCCCTACCGGTCGCGCATCCCCCTGACCAGGGCCGCGCTCATGCGCCGCGACAACTTCCGCTGCGCTTACTGCGGCCAGCGGGCCGAGACCATCGACCACGTCATCCCGCGGTCCCGGGGTGGCGCCCACACGTGGGAGAACTGCGTTGCGTCCTGCACGACGTGCAACCACAGGAAGGCCGACAAATACCTGGAGGAGATCGGGTGGACGCTACGCGTCAGCCCTGCGGTGCCACGGGGCGCCCACTGGAGGCTGATCGGCGCGTCGCTCGTCGGAGACCCCCAGTGGGCGCCTTACCTCGAGGCCGCAGCATAAAAGGGGCCCGGAAAACCGCTTTGGACGAGGCGGTCCCGGCCTGACACCATGCCAGGCATGTGGACCTTCACCTCGGACACCGAGGAGTACGCCACGGTCGCCGAGCCCTTCCTGCTCGGCGACCCGGTGGGCAACACCGTCCCGCTGACCGTCCTGGCCAATCTGCGCGCCGGCATGCCCGCCAAGGATCCTCGGTTCGGCTGGTGGACGGTGGACGGAGAGGTGCGCGGGGCGGCCTTCCGGACCCCGCCGTACCCGATCGGGCTCGCCGTCATGCCGGTCGAGGCCGTCGCGCCGCTGGTGGAGGCGCTCGGCCGGGACATCCCCGCGGTGGTAGGCCGGGTGGAGCTCACCGACGAGGTCGTGCGCCTGCTGGGCCCGCCCAGCCGGGTGATCTCCGAACGGCTCTACCAGCTCGGCACGCTCGCCGTTCCCGACGTGCCGGGGCGGGGACGGCTCGCCGTGCCGGCCGACTATCCGCTGCTGGTGAGCTGGTACCAGTCCTTCAGCGACGAGGTGGCGTTGCCCGAGGGCGACGCCGCAGAGCGGGTCGCCCAGCGGCTCGCGGCTCGGGAGTTGTTCCTGTGGGAGGCGGACGGCGTGCCCGTCTCGCTCGCCGGGCTCTCGCCCGCCGCCGGCGGGGTCTGCCGCATCGGGCCCGTCTACACGCCGCCGTCGTGTCGCAGGCGCGGGTACGGCGCCGCCGTCACGGCCTATGCCAGCCAGAGCGGGCTGGCCGAACGCTGCGACCAGGTGGTGCTCTTCACCGACCTGGACAACCCGACGAGCAACGCCATCTACCAGGCCGTCGGCTACGAGCCCGTGTCCGACTACGCGCACATCACTTACTCTTAGGTCATGCCGCGTTACGACTTCCGCTGCCGCGCCTGCGGTTCCACCTTCGAGGTGTCCCGTCCCATGTCAGCCTCCGATGACCCAGCGGCCTGCCCGGAAGGCCACGACGACACGGTGAAGCTGCTGTCCACGGTGGCCATGACGGGCGGCGCGGCCGCACCTCGGGCGGCCGGCGGCGGTTGCTGCGGCGGGGGCTGCTGCTCCTAGGCCGTCTTCCCGGTGCGGGTCAGGGCGTTGACCGTCTCCCTGGCCAGGTGCTCCACGGTGGCGACCCCGGTCTCCATGTCCGGGCTGCGCTCCGACAGAACGGCGATCAGCAGCTGGTGCCCGCGCACGCGGAGCCGTCCCACGCTGTTGATCGTCCACAGGCCGCCGTGCACCTGAGCGGGCAGCCACCCGTTCTTCAGCGCCACCTCGCCGCCGGCCGCGCTGACGCCCCAAACCTGCTCGGGCACGACCGACGACATGAGCCCCAGCGCGTACTGCCGATGGGGGGCCGACAGCGGGCCGTCCGGGTCGGTGAGCCGCTCCAGCACCTCGACCTGGTCGGACGGGCGACTGCTCGTCGATCCCCAGGAGAGACCCGGGCCGGGCCGGGTGTGTTCGATGCCCATCTCCCGCAGGACCCGGGCCAGTCCTTTCTGCCCGCCGATCGTCATGTACAGCTCGTGCGCGCAGTCGTTGTCGCTGTTGCGGATCATCCGATCGGCCAGCCGGCGCTCGTACGCGGTCAGCTGCCGGCCCTCGCGCTGCTTGCCCAGCAGGAACGCCAGCAGGATGTCCACCTTGGCCACGCTGGCCAGCATGTACGGCGTGCGCTCGCGAAAGGCGTACCTGACGCCGGTCGTCCTGTCGTACACGGCCACCGAAGCCCGCCCTGGCCGGTCGGCCAGGTAACGCTCCAGCGCCCGGTCGAGCGCGCGCCGTTCCTCCGAAGGCAGCGCGCTCTCGACGACGATGGGGGCCTGCTCATGGACCACCGCGGCGGCCGCGCGCGGCGTCCCCGACGACGGTGCGGCGCACCCGGGCACCATGATCAGTAGGGCAAAGGGCCAGATCCCCCGTACACGCATGTGCGGGAGCCTGCCACCCGCAACCCCAAAGGCCGGGGGTGCGGATGGTCAAGAGCGGGCCAGTTTCCTCACGCCGCCCTGCTGCGCCGGCGGCGCTGGAACGGCAGGAACCGGTCGGCGAGATGCGGACGGGAGGGCGTGAGCGTGGGCTCGACCGCGATGATCCGGTCGAACCTGAACGCCCTGATCGCCCGGCGCATCCTGCACACCCCGACCAGATACCAGTATTCGCGGTGGACCAGGCATGTCACCGGCTCGACGTCGCGCGAGGTGACGGTGCCCGAGGCGTCTCGGTAGTGCAGCCGGATCATGAGCCGGCTGGTGATGGCGTCGGCCATGAGCCTGGCCCGGGAGGCGACCTCCAAGGGCAACGGCTCGGTCAGTGTCGTGAGCGTGGTGGTGATGACGTCGTCGTCGAGCTCCAGGTGCTCGAGCGCGTGCTGGAGGCCGCGCCGGGCGGTGACAGCTTGGGGGCCTGCTCCGAGGTGGGCGAGGGAGAGTGCGAGGGCGGCGATCTCGGCGGTCGTCAGCGGGCGAGTATCGTGCTTCACGACTGTCGTCATACCCCAAGAATAGGGATGACCACCGACATTTTTCGAAAGTCTGTACGGCAGGCGACAATCCTGTCGCCTGCCGTACAGCTCCTAGTGACCGAGTTGCGACAGGTCGCGGGAGGCGCCCGTGGAGGCGGACGTCGTCATCGCCGCGTACGCCTGCAGCGCCACGCTCACCGGCCGGTTGCGGTCCCGCGGCCGGTATCCGCCCAGCTCCTTCAGCAGCCGCTCGCGTCGGGCGGCCAGCTCGTCCTCGGGCACGCGCAGCTCCATCGACCGGTTCGGGATGTCGATGTCGATGATGTCGCCGTCCTCGACCAGCGCGATCGCGCCGCCCTCGGCCGCCTCAGGCGAGGCGTGGCCGATCGACAGCCCCGAGGTGCCGCCGGAGAAGCGGCCGTCGGTGATCAGCGCGCACACCTTGCCCAGGCCCCTGCCCTTGAGGAACGAGGTCGGGTAGAGCATCTCCTGCATGCCGGGGCCGCCCTTGGGGCCCTCGTAGCGGATGACCACCACGTCGCCGGCCTTGACCTTCCCGCCGAGGATGCCCTCGACGGCCTGCTCCTGCGACTCGAACACCACCGCGGGCCCGCTGAACGTCCAGATCGACTCGTCGACCCCGGCCGTCTTCACGACCGCGCCGTCCCGCGAGATGTTGCCGTAGAGCACGGCCAGCCCGCCGTCCACGGTGTAGGCGTGTTCGAGGTCGCGGATGCATCCGGCCGCGCGGTCGAGGTCGAGGTCGTCCCAGCGGTTGTCCTGCGAGTACGCCTTGACCGTGCGCACGTTGCCGGGCGCCGCGTGCCACAACTCCACGGCCTCGGGCTTCGCCGACGGTGACTTCACGTCCCAGGCGGCCAGCATGTCGGCGAGGGAGCCACCGTTCACGGTGGGCACGTCGCGGTGCAGCAGCCCGGCCCGGTCGAGCTCGCCCAGGATGGCCGGGATGCCGCCGGCGCGGTGGACGTCCTCGACGTGGTACTTGTCCGTGGCCGGGGCGACCTTGCACAGGCACGGCACCCGCAGCGAGATCTCGTTGATCTCCTTGAGCCCGAAGTCCACCTGCGCCTCGCGGGCGGCGGCCAGGATGTGCAGGATCGTGTTGGTGGAGCCGCCCATGGCGACGTCGAGCGTCATGGCGTTCTCGAACGCCTCGCGGGTGGCGATCGAGCGCGGCAGCACCGACTCGTCGCCGTCCTCGTAGTAGCGGCGGGTGATCTCGACGAGCTGCCGCCCGGCGTCCTCGAACAACGTCTTGCGCGCCTTGTGCGTGGCCAGGATCGTGCCGTTGCCGGGCAGCGCCAGCCCGATGGCCTCGGCCAGGCAGTTCATGGAGTTGGCGGTGAACATGCCGGAGCAGGACCCGCACGTCGGGCAGGCGTTCTCCTCCATCTCCAGCAACTCGGCGTCGGAGACGGAGTCGTCGGCGGAGGCGATCATCGGGTCGATCAGGTCGAGCTTCTTGCCGGGCGTCTTGCCGGCCTCCATGGGCCCGCCGGACACGAAGATCGTCGGGATGTTCAGCCTGAACGCCGCCAGCAGCATGCCCGGCGTGATCTTGTCGCAGTTGGAGACGCAGATCAGCGCGTCCGCGCAGTGCGCTTCGACCATGTACTCCACGGCGTCGGCGATGAGCTCACGCGACGGCAGCGAGTAGAGCATGCCGCCGTGGCCCATCGCGATGCCGTCGTCCACCGCGATCGTGTTGAACTCGCGGGGGATCGCCCCCGCCTCCCTGATCGCGGCCGAGACGACGTCCCCGACCTCGCGGAGATGAACGTGCCCCGGCACGAACTGGGTGAAGCTGTTGGCCACCGCGATGATGGGCTTGCCGAAGTCACTCCCGGCTACGCCGGTCGCCCGGAGCAGGGCCCGGGCACCGGCCATATTCCTGCCGTGGGTGACTGTACGTGACCTGAGGGCGGGCATTGGGCATCTCCCATCGCTAGCGAGTCTTCACATGTTACGACCACCGCCCGGCAACTGAGACAACCGTCCACGCATCGGACGGTTGGTTACCGGATCGTGGCGCAATAGAAGCCAGGCTAGGCAGGCACCCGCACGGCGGCGAGCTGGGTCGCCTGGCCCACCAGCCGGCCCTTGTCGTCCCAGACGTGGGCGACCTCGTCCATGCGCTCGCCGCCGACGTCCGTGGCGGCCAGCCGCACCCTGACCGGGCCCGGCGCGGGCAGCCTGCGGATGTACGCCGACAGCTGGATGGTGGGCACCCAGCCGGGCAGCCCCAGATCGTACGAGACCGGCGGCACCGGGTCGAGCGCCACCAACAGGCTCAGCGGATCCCAGTCCGAGCCGTCGGCCAGCCGCTGCCACGAGCTGATGACGCCGTGCCGCGACGGCGCGCCGAACGCGAAGCCCAGCTTCGCCGGGTCCATGCGCTCCTCGACCACCGCCATCAGCGGGACGGAGAACCCGGCGCCCGGCGCCTCGACGGGGACCAGGAAGCAGTCCTCCTCGCGCGGCAGCTCGACCGCCTCCTGGGACGACCACCAGGGATCGGCGTCGTCCAGCAGGCCCAGCGTGATGTGCGCCTCCACCCGCGTCCGGCCCTCCTGCACCAGCGCGGCCCTGACCTGCGCCACGCTCCTGCCCACGCGGAGCGTCTCCACGCGCGCGAGCGCGTCGCCCGGCTCAGGCGGCTCGACGAAGGTGCCACTGACGGCGGTCACGTGCGGGTGGCCGTCGCCGCCGGCGCTCTCGCCGGCGGCCCGCCCGAGCACGGCCAGCAAATAGCCGCCGTGCAGCCGCGTCCCGACGCTCCACTCGGCGTCCAGGGTGGTGCCGAACTCACCGCCACCCCGTGCGGTCAACGCCGTCGCTTCCCGAAAAGTCCCCATGGATGTCAGATTGACAGCGTTAACCTAACGGCGTCAACGTGAGATCCATGACCACCAGACGGGTACGCGCCAGGCGCGGAGAAGGCGCGCTGCTCCGCGAGGAGATCCTGCGCGCCGCCGAGGACCTCTTGGCGGAGGCGGGCACCGAGGACGCGCTCACGCTCCGCGCGGTCGCCGAGCGGGCCGGCGTGTCGACACCATCGGTCTACCTGCACTTCGCCGACAAGGAGGAGCTGGTCGAGGCCGTGTGCCTGCGGGTGTGGGACGAGCTCGGCCGGCTCTTCGGCGCGAACCTGGGCGGCGACCCGTTCCTCGCGCTGGGCCGGTGCGGGCGTGCCTACGCCCGCTTCGCCCTCGACCATCCCGTGCAGTACCGGGTGCTGATGCTGCGGCCCTCACCCGGGCCCGGCGTCCCGCCGGCCGCCGCCGAGTGTTTCCGCCACATGGTGGACGCGGTCGCCGCCTGCGTGGAGACGCGGGTGCTGGAGGGCGACCCGGAGGAGCTCGCGCTCGGCCTCTGGTCGGCCGTGCACGGGTGCGTCTCGCTGCTGATCGCCCAGCCGTCGTTCCCGTGGCCGCGCGACAGGGAGGCGCTCATCGACCACATCGTGCGGATCGCCGGCTTCGGCACCGCGGTGTACTCCCGCCTGCCGCGAGACCTCCCGCCGAGCGCGGATCTGGTCACCGCGCTCGACGACTTCGGCGCACGACTGAACCTGTCGTAGCGAGTGGTCAGCCCTCGCCGTACCGGGCGGGAAGCTCCCTGGCGGCGATGTCGTAGATCCGGTCGATCTCGTGGGGGGTCAGCGCCCGCTCCCGCTTGGTGATCCACTTGCGGGCACGGTCGCCCTGGTAGACGTCCACGCCGCGGATCGTCATGATCTTCCAGGGCACGGCCGGGCCGTAGATGGCGAGCGAGGGCACCACGGACACCTCGCGGCCGAAGCCCTTGCTGATCAGCTCACTGGCCTGCGACGCCTCCCACTTGGCCTCGTTGAGCCTGACCTTCTGGTCGAAGGGGCCGTGGTAGAGCTTCTTGCCCATCTGGACGCGTACCGGAAGGCGTTTGTCCCACTTCTCGGAGTCGACCGCGTACACGCCGGTCGGGCCCACCACGAGGTGGTCGATCTGGGCCTCGCTGTTCGGGATCGCCCTGGCGTGCAGCGTGCGGTAACCCAGGCGCTCCAGCTTGCGCAACTGCGCCTCGGTGCGCCGCTCCGCCACGGACGCGCGCCGCCACGCGGGCACGGACGAGTTGGAACGCGCGCGGTAAACCGCCTCCACAATCGCCGCGACCACGCCCGCGGTCACGCCGACCCGCCATTCGCTCACGAGGAAGCCCACCACCAAGGCCACGCCGATCGCCATCAGCACACGGTTGCGCAGGCGGCGGAAACGCGGTTGTTGCAGCAGGCTACGCACGGACGCGCGCTCAATCGGCGCGTACGTGGAGGTGGGCGCCGATGGCTTCGCTGCGGGGGTCTGCTCGCTCTCCGGCCGGTCACTCACCCATATCGGTGACGCGTGGTGACCGTCTTCTCGCTGCTTGTCGGAGTCCACGTCACTCACCGTAGCCCGCGAATCTGACGGATTCCTAGTGTTGCCCTGTCCATAGTTTTATGGCCCAGCTCATCGTGTTCTACGCCCGGTTTCGGGGTATTACTAACGTTCTTCTCTAGAGAAGCTTACGGTCATCCAAGATCCTAACCCGTCGTCCGGATGGGGTCTGGCCGGACCCGCCCACGAGGTTTACGTTCATGGTGTGAACAGCGCGGCAGAGATCCTGCTCTTTCTCATCGGGGTGTCCATGGGGCTGTTCGTACTGATCAGCCTGCTTGTCATGGTGCCGGGGCGCGGTGCGCAGCGGCGGATGGAGTCCGGCCCGGTGTGGCTAGGCGGTCCGTCGGGCAGCGAGCGCGGCGTGAGCACGTCGGGTCTGGTGCTGGCCGACCGGGTGGCGCACTGGACCACCGTCCCCGAGACCGACTGGGTGGCCGCGGCCGAGACGGCGGAGCCTGGCCGGCACGCCGGCGGCGCGTCGGCCGGATGGTGAGGCTGCACGATGCGAGGACTGACCACCGCTCAGGCGGACGACATCAGGAAGGCCCTGCGCACTGCCGAGCAGCGCAGCGGGCTCCGGTTCGGGTTGTTTCTCGGGGAGCCGGTCGGCGGCCGCCGCCACTTCGCCGAACGCCTGCACGCCGCCCTCGGCGAGGAGGCCGGCAACGCAGTCGTGATCCTCGTCGACGTCAAGGGGCGGGGGCTGGAGATCGTCACGGGGGAGCAGGCCAGACGTCGCCTCAGCGACAACGCCTGCCGGCTGACCGCGATGTCCATGGCCACCTCGTTCTCCGTCGGCGACTTCATCGGCGGCCTGCTGTACGGCATCGCCTCGCTCGGCGAGGCAGCCACGTCGCGCCGATCCTAGAACCCAGCATTCTTTACGGTCGCCCAGCGTCACCGCACGCGCCGTAAACCCTTGCCGTCTGTCATGGCCGGTCGTGAAGGCTCACGGGTTGCTCGCCGTGACGAACGCATGCTTGACCGGCTCCGTGGTTCAGAGGCGTTCCAGCAACGTGACGATGTGGCTGCTCACGCCGTTCAGTAGTGTGCTGGGCTCGATGGGCGCGGCGGCGATCGCCGAGAAGAGGGACGGCAGGCCCGGGAGGGGGAAGTCGTCGTCCTTGACGGCTGCGGCGCCTACCGGGTTCTTGTCCAGGGCCGTGCGGCTGCGCTGCCAGGCGTCGAGGACCTCCTCCGGGGAGGGGACGCCGAAGCCGTGGCCCACTGGGGCGGCGTGGCGCAGTCTCACCAGGGGCGTGTCGGCGAAGGCGAGGGCGGTGCGGGCGCGTAGCTGGAGGTCGGCGCGGGGCTCCGGAGGGACCCAGTCCATGGCCGCGCACGGGTTGCGGCAGGTGGCGACGCACACGGCCAGCGCGCCGGCCACCTGGCTGTGCTGGCGGTCGAAGTAGGCGCGCCAGCCTTCGTTCGGCTCGGTGGACACCCGCAGCGTGCGGTTGGTGGCGGACTGCTCCGACTTGGTGTGGTCGCACTCGCGGTCGCCGATGACGCCGAACCTGCTGCCGGTCGCGCTCAGGCCGGCGGGCCAGCGGGCGGGGTCGCCGGCGTGGCCGAGGTGCGGCTCGAAGGCCAGGAGCGGCAGGTATTCGCTGGCGATGTGCACGGCCGCGATCATCGGGCTCAGCTCGCGGCGGTGCCAGCGTACGGCGATCACCTCGAGGAGCAGCCCGTAGGCCGGCCGCAGCGACTCCAGCGCCCCGCGCGGCTGCTCGCGCGGCGTCTGCGGCATGTGGCAGGCCCGTGCCCGCCGCCTCAGCTCGGCGGGCACCACCTTGGCCTCGGCCGCGAAGTCCTCCGCGTCGAGCGAGAGCAGCCGGTGCCCGAACTCGCACACCTCGGCGATCTCCGCCGCCGGCGCGAGCGCGCCGAGGTCGGCGAAGGCATAGCGGCGGGCCAGGGCGATGAGGAGATCACGAGTGGTGTCCACGCGACGACTTTCTCACGAGCGGAGAGCGGTCACGGACACGGCTCTCGTATGCACTGGATGTCGGTCGTCGGCTTGGGCTCCGTGGGCTCCGACGACGGCTCCTCGGCGCCCGGCGTGGTCGGCTCCTGAGACGGCTCCTGCGTGGGCTCGGACGTGGTCGGCCTGGAGGTGGGCGTGCTGGTCGGCGTGGTGGTCGGGACCGGCGCCGACGGGGTCGGCGCCGGGGTCGTCGCGCGGGTCGGCTTGGCGCTCGGGGACCGCCTGGTCGGGGGTCCGGACTGCGGCCTGGTGCCGGTCGGCATGATGGGCGACGCCGTGACCGAGGTGCCGTGGACGGTCGGCGGCACCTCGTCGATGACCGTGGGCGTGGCCGGACGCAGCCAGACGGCGCCTGCCACGGCGGCGGACACGGCCACGGCGGCGGCCGCGGTGAGCGCCGCGCGCAGGGCGCGTCCGCGATGTGGCGCGGGAGCCGTGCCGGGCGCGGCCAGCGCCCTGCGCGCGGCCTCGGCCATCAGCGCCGCCGACGGCCAGCGCCGGTCGGGGGCCTTCTCCAGCGCACGCTCGACCACCTGCCGCGGCCCCGGCGGCACCTCGCCGGGCAGCGGCGGGACCGGAGAGTTGAGGTGCTTGAAGATGATCTGCACGGGCGTGTCGCCCTGGAACGGCAGGCGCCCGGTCAGGCACTCGTACGCCACCACGCCCAGCGCGTACACGTCGACCGCCGGCGTCACCTCGCTGGCGGTGGCCATTTCCGGAGCGCAGTAGCCGGCCGAGCACAACATCGTGCCCGTGGCCGTCAGGTGTCCGGCCGAGACCGAGTGGGCGATGCCGAAGTCGGTGAGCGCCACGCCGCCGTCGGGCCTGATCATGAGGTTGGCGGGCTTGACGTCGCGGTGCACGATGCCCTGCGCGTGCGCGGCGGCCAGCGCGTCGCCGACCTCCGCGACCAGCCGCATGGTGGCGTCCGTGCCGAGCGGGCCGCGGCGCAGCACGCGGTCGAGTGATTCGCCCGGCACGTGCTCCATGACCAGGAAGCTCACCTGGCGGCCGTTGACGTCGGCGATGCCGTAGTCGTAGACATCGACCACGCCGGGATGGGTCAGCGTGGCCATGGCCCTGGCCTCGTTCTGGAACCGCTGGGCGAACGTCGGGTTTTCGGTCAGGGCCGGGATGAGCACCTTGACGGCGACGGTGCGTCCGAGGACCGTGTCGTCGGCACGCCAGACCTCGCCCATGCCCCCACCGCCGAGGCGGTGGGCCAGCACGTAGCGGTCATTGAGGGTGGTCCCCGCGCCTAGCACGTCATCGAGGCTAACACCGGGGGTTCGATGACATGGCCAAAGTCGGGAGGACAAAACGGCGATGTCGCCGCCGGTATCAAAAGGTTCCTGTACTCGTGCCGCCGTCGCCGGTGGCGGGGGTGGTGAGGGAGGTGTTGGCGCCCGGTTGCCACTGGTCCGCGGTGTCGGGGTAGCCGGACTCCTGACGTTTGACGCACTTCCAGTCGATGGCGGTGTTCGGTGGCAGTTTGCCGATCGTGCCGGTCCAGGTCGGATATGCCGTGGGTGCCAGCTTGACCGCGCTCGCCACCGACCAGGCCCCGAGCTGCGGGACGCTGCCGACGGCGTAGATCGACTGTCCGGGGTCCGTGGTGCCGTTGTCGCACCTGAACGTCATCGACGCCGGCGCCTGGCCGAGCGTGAACGCGAACGTCTTGGCCGCGGTGACGCTCGCGCTCGCCGCCTTGGCGACGATGAGGTTGCCGCCCGCGTTGTACCAGCCGCCGGCGGCGGCGTCGAAGGCGCTCTTGGTGGCGTGCTGGGTGAGCGGGGATCCGTTCAGCGTGACGGCCGACGCCTGGGTGTCGGCGACCAGCTCCACCACGGTCGACCTGCTTGCGGGCGCGGCGCTGTAGGCGCCGGTGGAGGCGGCCACGGTGACGGTGGCCGTGCTGCCGCTGAGCTGCTGGCTGATCCGGGTCGTGCGTACGGAGCCGCTCTGGTACGCCGTCGTGGCCCCGTCGTCCTCGTAAAGGGTGAAATCAGTGGACGTGGTGTGCGGATACACGCGGGCGATCAGCTCGTTCCTGGCCGTGCCGTCGGTGCGTTTGCCCACGACGTTCATGGTCTTGTCGTCCACGTGCGCCTTCGGGATGATCGCCCCAGCCCTGGCGAAGGCCGGCAACCGGAACACCCCGTCGACCCACAGCGGGCGGTCGGTGAACCACTGGCCGGAGCTGGTGAGCTTCTCGCCGGTGGCGTAGTCGTACCAGGTCCCTGCGGGCAGGTAGATGTCGCGGTCGCGCTCGCCGGCGCCGGCCGCCACGCCGACCAGGAGGTCGCGGCCGATGAGCTTCTCGTGGCCCGCCTCGCGCACGTTCGGGTCGTTCTGGTAGGCGTGCACCAGCGGAGGGATCACGGGCTCACCGAAGAGGTGGGCGCGGTGGGCGAGCGAGTAGTAGTAGGGCGCGAGCTCGTATCGCTGACGCAGGTTGGCCAGGTTGCTCGGCTTGTGGCCGATCTTGTCGGGTGAGGTCTGCGCGCAGTTGCACAGGTTCTCGGTGTGCGGGCGCACCGGCACCTCGAACCAGGAGCCATTGGCGAACCACTGCGTGTAGAGCTCGTTCAGATCCGAATTGAGCATCTCCCTGCGGAACCCGCCGATGTCGGAGCCGAAGTAGTCGATGCCGGACATCGACATGTGCATCTGCACGTTCTGCTGCTGGGCCAGCGCGGTCAGCTTGGAGCCGATGTCGGCCGACCACATGGCCACGCCGTGCCGCTGGATGCCGGCCGCGCCGGAGCGGGCGAGCATGAAGGGCCGCCTGGTGCCGGAGGCGTAGCCGCGGGCCACGCTCTCGGCCCACTTGAGGTTGTAGACGTTGTGGTAGTCGGCGTGGGCATGTTTGCCGGGCAGCACGCCGGAGGTCCAGTCCCCGGCGTCGTACATCTCCGGCTCGCCCAGGTCCAGCCAGTGGCCCTGGACGCCCTGCTCGGCGAGGGGCTGCCGCTTGAGCGTGTGCCAGTAGTCGGCGGCCGCGTCCTGGGTCCAGTCGATCATGCCGCCCCGGCCCCACCAGTCGTTGGTCGTCAGGTAGGCCGGGGCGCAGCCCGGGCAGCCGGACCTCACGAGGTAGCCGCGCGAAGCGAGGTCGGTGTGTTCGGGCAGGTTCTTGCCGACGTACGACTCCTCGATGGTCATCAGGCCGATGCCCTTGTTCGTCGCGTAGTCGTTGATCGTGGCGGAGGTGTTGGGGAAGGCGTTCGTGTCCCAGGAGAGCGTGCCCATGCGGGTGTTGTCCGACCCGGCCGTCACCCCGCCGAACCACGGCAGGTCCAGCACGAACCCATCCACCGGGAACGCGTCCGCCCGCAGCCCGTTGAGACGGTTGTCGATCTCGGCCCAGTTGTCGTAGCCGAACTCCGACACCCACATGCCGAACGCCTTCTTCGGCGGCACCGGCGGCCGGCCCGTCAGCTCCATGTAGTCCTTGCGCAGGTCCGGCAGGTCGGGGCCGGTCATCGTGTACCACCTGAGCTGGTCGCCCCAGGTGTCCACCGTCCAGGGGTCGCCGGTCAGGTTCCATTGCTGCTTGTGGACCTGGTCGAGCAGCAGGCCGTAGTTGAGGTTCGCTGTGTTCGTATTGGCTGGGCCCACCGCGAACAGCACCGGGATCTGCGTGTTGCCGACCGGGCCGTTGTCGGTGTCGAAGACCATGGCGTTGCCGTACGGTCCGCCGGGGGAGCGGGTGCGGCCCACCCAGTCGCCGTCGGCACTGCCGCCCATGAAGAACTGCTCGCCCAGGCCGTAGGCGTTCTGCATCGAGCCCTTGGTGATGGCCAGGCCCTTCCACGGCTGAGCGAGGTTGCGCGGGCACGCCTCGTAGAGCAGCCGAGCCGGGTCGGAGACCTTGACGCACAACGTTCCGGCCGTCACCTCGACCTTCATGGCGGGCGTGGTGAGCGTGTCACCCGACTGGGTGAAGCTGGACGGGCCCATGTAGTCCTTCTTCGCCACCTGCGGGGTGCTGAAGATCGACGTGTTCACGCCGGGGCTCGTCCCGTTGGCGAGCTCGAAGTGCACGAGGTCGTCGTCGAGGAACTCCACGATCAGATACGCCGAGCCGCTGGTGAACTCCACCCGCTGGACCGCCGCCTGCGCGGACGACGCCACCAGCGAGGGCATGAGCAGAGCCGCCAAGAAGACGAGCGCGCGGGTCATGGCCGGCTCACCACCAGGTTGTCGAGATTGATCCCGCCGGTGTTCACCGCGTCATAGGCGATCTTGACGGCGTGGGCGCCCGCCGTGAGGGACGTCGCGAGCGTGGCCGTGCCCCACGTGTCCCAGTTCGCCAGCGCGGGGAGCGAGAGCGTGCCGGCGGACACGCCGTCCACGTAAACGGTCCTGGTGGCGTTCACGGTGGCCGAGTAGCGGAACGTGAGCTGGTGGCCGCCCGTCGCGTCGGCCTTGACCTGGAACGTCACCGCGTCGCCCGGTGTCGCGAAGCCGTCGGTGAAGCCGGTCCCGGTGTAGCCGGCGTGGTCGGTGTTCGTCGAGGTGCCGGTGCCCGTCGCGAACTCGGCCTCGTAGGCGGCCTTGTCCACCCCGTTGAGCGTGACCGTCCTGGTGGAGCCGCTGCTCGCGAGCTTGACGTGGGTGAGCTGCTGGACCGGGTCCCACCACCAGCCCTCGGCGGCGGCCTTGAGGTCGGCCGGCGCGGCCCGGGCGGTCGCGCCGGTCACCGAGGCCGGCTTCGTGCTCGCCACCTGGAGCGTGCTGGTCGTGGTCAGCGGCGGCACGGTGACCGTCACCGCGTGCCCGGCCCAGTTCTCGGCCGAGGTGACGGTGCGGGTGGCGTTCGCGGCGTCCTCGAAATAGGCGTATGAGGTGGTGCCTGACGGATAAATCCGGAAGGTCAAGTTGGTGTAGTTGTCGACGCTGTTACCGATCTCGCCGCCGAGCTGGTAGTCGGCGTCGAGATTGAGCGGGATGATCGCCCCGGGCTTGGCGTAGACCGGGATCGTGTCCAGGCCGGCGTGGTAGGTCTTGGTGCCGGGGCCGGTGAAGCGGCCGCCGTTCCACAGGTCGTGCCACTCGCCGGCGGGCACGTACACGTTCTTCGAGATCGCACCCTGCGTCGTGATCGGCGCGACGAGCAGCTGCGAGCCGAACAGGTACTGCTGGTCCAGGGCGGCGGCCGTCGCGTCGCCGGGGAAGGCGAAGCTCATCGCCCGCATCATCGGCACGCCCGTGGTCGCGCTCGCCTTGGCCTCGGTGTAGAGGTAGGGGATCAGGTTCATGCGCACGTTGGCGAACCTGCGGAACGCCGGCACGACGCTCGTGTCACCGGTGCGGGCCTGCACGTTCCACGGGGTGCGGGCCTCCGACGTGCCCGGGGCGGCCTTCTCCGAGTGGTACTGCATGATCGGCGAGAACGTCGCCTGGGCCGCGGAGCGCAGGTAGAGCTCGGCGCTGGGGAAGGTCCCGGTGAAGCCCGCCAGGTCCCAGGCCGTGTACGGCACCCCCGACTGGCCCGCGCTGAGCTGCGCTCTGACCGCTTCCTGGAAGGCGGCGAAGCTGGAGTTCTGGTCGCCGGCCCAGAAGATCGACCTGGTCTGGGCGCCTGCCGTGCCGGCCCGGCTGAAGACCGTGCCGTCGGGCCGCTTGCCCTTCACATAGGCGTTGTATGCACCCGTGTAGCTGTTCGGGTAGGCGTTGTGCATCTCGTCGCCCGTGCGGCCGTCCGCGAACCGCACGCCCCGCCCGAAGATCGCCTCGCTGCCGTCGGTCTTGAAGCCGTCGATGCCGATGTCGTCGATCAGGTAGTCGCGCTTGCTCATCCACCAGGCGGTCGCGGCCGTGCTGGTGAAGTCGGGGACCATGCTGTCGCCGAACCACTGGCCGGTCGGGATGCGGTAGGGAGCGTTAGTCGGATTTTTCGCGACATAGCCCTGGGCTTCCGCATACGCCTTGTCGTTGAGGTGCTGCTGCGGCGCGGTCGGCGGGTTGGCGTCGAAGTTCTCCTTGAACACCGGGATCTGCCAGAGGATCACCTTGATCCCCTTGCTGTGGGCGTTGTCCACCATCGCCTTCGGGTCCTGCCACGCCGTGCCCGCCGGGAAGGTCAGGTCGCTGTAGGCGAGCCGGCCGCTGCCCGGCTTGGGCGTGTACGTCGCGCCGTGCCACACGTAGAACGTGGCCTCGTCGCTCCACTGCTCCAGCACCATCGCGGTGTGCGGGACCTTGTACGCCGCCACGTTGGCCAGCTCGGCGTTGACCTCGGCCTGCGTGTTCCACTCGTTGGCCGACATCCACACGCCGAAGGCCCACTTCGGCGGCAGCAGCGGCCGGCCGGAGGCCGCCGTGTAGTCGTCCAGGATCTCGGCCGGCGTGCCCGCGTAGAAGTGGTAGTCCAGCGTCGAGTCGAGGCCGCCGCCGGTGTCCACGGTGAATCCGGCCAGGTCGGGCAGGTGCGTGTTGAGGTTGAAGATCGCGTACCGGCTGGTCGGGATGTAGACGCCGTAGCCGGCCGAGTTCAGGAAGAACGGCACGCTCAGGTAGGTGCGCCGGGTGGCGCCCTGGTCCCTGTACTGGTTGTAGACGTAGTTGTGCACATCTGTGCCGCGCTGGTCCAGCCGGTCATAGCGCTCGCCGAAGCCCTCGAAGCGCTCGCCGGCCGGCGACATGAAGTGGTCCTCGATCTTGGTGATCGTGGTGGACCCGTCGCTGGCCCAGCCGATGTTCCTGAACGTGGCGGGGTCGTACTGGCGGGTGATCAGCGTTGTGCCGTCGCCCTTGTAGACCGACAGCCGGTACGGCGACTTCTGGATCTTCAGCACGAGCGAGCTCGTGGAGATCGTGAGCGTGCTCGCCGAGTCGGTCACCGTGTAGCCGGAGACTCCGGAGATGTTCAGGCCTTGCCCGCTGGGGGCGATCTGGGTCCTGAACCGGTCGAGCGCCGGAAACGCGTAGCGGATCTTCGGCGTGAAGCTCCCGGCGCTGTCGCCGGTCGTGACATCCACCGACGTGCCGTTGTCCGTGAAGCCGGTCACGTTCGTCACCGTGCTCCAGGAGGTGACCGCGAACGAGAACGGGCCGACGCTCTTCTGCCCGCCCCCGTTCACGTCCGCGTTCACGGTGTAGGTGATCTTGTCGCCGCGGGCGAACGTCCCTAAGTCGATCTTCCAGTAGCTGTTGTCGCCGCTGTTGTAGTCCCAGGCCGCGCCGATCGGGGTCTGGTTCGCCCCGTTCCTGGTCCAGGTGACCCAGACGGTCTGACCTGGCTCGATCGGCCAGGTCGTCGCCTTGATCTGGACCGCCTCGCCGGCCATCGGGTCACGCGGCACCCGCTCGGTCGGTTCGGCCGAGTACAGGTCGTCGATTCCGGCCGGGTTGTGGTGCACACCGGCGAGCGCGAGAGCGGGAACAGAGACGAAGGATGTTGACAAGGCGATCACCACCACGATGACGGCCGACCTTAATCGGCTCACGAGGGCGCTTCAAAGACGGGGAAGAGGCGAGACCAGTGCTCGGCGGCGCAGAGCACGGGCGGGCGGTCGAGCGGGGCCGGCAGCGTGACTTCCTGCCCGCCGGCCAGGGCGTGTGCGGTCCAGACGTCGATCCACTCGCCCTCAGGCAGGTACACGGAGATCTCCGAGACGCTGCGCTCTGTCACGGGTGCGACGAGCAGCGCGTCACCGAGCTTGTACTGCAGCGGAAACCGCCACACGTCCGGGTCGTGCGGGTGGTCGAAGAACAGCCCGCGCATCAGCGGCGCCCCGCCGTCCACCGCCTTGCGCGCCTGCTCCGCCAGGTACGGCACCAGCCGCTCACGCACCTCCACCAGCCGCCTGAACACCCGGATCACCCGCTCGTCCCCGGTCCGCTCGGCGACGTTCCACGGCGTGCGGTCCCTGAGGGGCGTGCGGTGGTGGTTGAACTCCGAGTGGTATTGCATGATCGGCATGAACGCCGACGCCCCGGCCGCCCGCAGGTACAGCTCGGCGTCCGGCACCTCGCCGGAGAACCCGGCCAGGTCCCAGCCCCAGTACACGATCCCGCAGGCCGAGGCCGTGATCCCGGCTCGGATCGAGGACTGGAACGCCTCCCACGTGGAGTCCTCGTCCCCGGCCCAGAACGCCCCGTGCGGCTGCGACCCGGCGAACCCGGCCCGGCTGAACGTCACCGGCGCCTTCCCGCACGCCCGCAGCAGGTCGCCGAAGGCACGCGCGTAGTGGACGGGGAACAGATTGTTCCCCTCAGCGCCGTCCCGCCCGTCGGCGTACCGCAGGTCGTGCCCCCAGGCGTGCTCGCCGCCATCGGTCTTGAACCCGTCGATCCCGACCTCCTCGACCAGGTAGCGTCGCTTGGCCGTCCACCAGTCGCGGACCTCCTGCGACGACAGGTCGGGCATGAGCGCGAGCGGGAACCACCATCCCCGGTTCCGGTAGGGACGGCCGTCCGCCTCCCGCACCCCGTAGCCGTGCTCGACGAGCTGCCGGGCGTCCACGGCCGCCTGGTGCCGGGGGTGCGGCCGCATCTTCTGCAGCGGGATCTGCCAGAGCAGCACCTTGACGCCGCGGCCGTGCAACTCGTCGACCATGCCCTTGGGGTCGGGCCACGGGCCGTCGGCGGGGAAGGTGTAGTCGGCCAGGCGATGCGGCTCCTCCGACGCCTCATAGGCGGCCCCGCGGAAGGCCGTGAACGTCGTCTCGTCGCTCCACGCCTCGATGACCAGCGCGCCGACGGGGATGCCGTGCTCGCGGTGCCGGTCCATCCGGTCCATCACCCGTTCCTGCGTGTTCCACTCGTTGCCGCTGGCCCACAGCCGGAACACCCACGACGGCAACTCCGTGGGCCGCCCGACCTCGTCCAGGAACGCACGCAGCACGCCGGCAGGCTCGGGCCCGTCGTGGAAACGCACCCCGAGCACGCCGTCCTGGCCCACCTCGGCCTCCACGCACAGCCGCTCGCCGGCCTCGTACCAGGTCCGCCGCGAGGTCGCCACGTGCAGACCCCAGCTCGCCGCGCCCCCTACGACCAGCGCGAACGGCATGGGCAGGTAGGTGCGCCCGTGCCGCCCCTGCGCCTTGTACTGCTCGAACACGACCGCGTCGAGCCGAGCTCCGTCCCGCCCGCGCTGGTCGACGGCGTCGAACCGCTCGCCGAACCCCACCACGTGCTCCTCCGGCCGGAGCGCCACCTCGAACCGCACCCGCAGCACGCCGTCCGCGTCCGCCAGCCATCGCACGCTCCCTGGCACGATTTGGTCGGCACCCGTGACGTCCAGCTTCCCGCCGTCGGCCGACCAGCTCGCCGCCGACACGTGGAACCACCTGCTGGTACGCCTCCCGCCCCCGTCCAGGTCGGCGCGGAAGCGGTAGGCGTACCGATGCCCGGACCGCAGAACGGGCGTCCGGACGGCCCACGACCCGGCGGCGGCCCGCGCGGCCCTGGCCTGCGCGGCGGCGAGATGCCCGCCATCGACCGCCCCGGGCTGCGCCTCCGTGGCCGCCCCGGGCTCGGCCGCCGCCCCGGTCCCGGGCTGCGCCGCGCCATTCACCCCCGAGTCGCGCCGGGCCAGCGGCAGCTCTGCCGGCGCGCCACCGTCCTCGGCCCACTCGCACACCATCGCGACGACGCTCGCCGACGCCCGGACCCGCAGCTCCACCGCCTCACCGTCCAGCGGCCTGGCGGGCACCCGCTGGTCCTCGGTCGCCGCGTACGGGTGCCCGGACCCGAACGGCCGATGCCGGATCATGCCCGCACCTCCAACTCGTCCGCGAGGATCAGATACATCCCGTGCGACCACAACAGCGGCGTCGCCACGGGGCCCCACCGGTCGAGCCACTCCTGGAGCCGCCCGGGCGCCAGCAGCAGATCCGACACCTGCTCGGGCAGATCGCCTTCCCGCGTCGCCTGAGCCGCCATCCAGCCCAGGTAACGGCGGGCCTCGGCGGTCCGTCCTGCCGCGGCGTGATTCCAGCCGAGGAACCCGGCCAGCAGCACCCACCGCCCGCCGCCGTAGAAGGTGTCCGCGAGGTACCGGTACACGCCGCCATCGCGGGCGAGTTGCCGCTCGACCTCGGCAACCGTCGCCGCCCCCACCGGATGCCCGGCCGGATACAGCCCGAACGGCTCCACGCACGCCAGCAGGCTGGCGTCCACGGCGTCACTGCCGAGCCACTTCCGCAACCGCCCGCCGGTGACGCCCTCCCGCTCGACCAGCTCGGTGACGCCCTCGACCGCCTCCACCGCGGCCGCCTCCTCGGTCGCGCTCAGCACGCCGAGCGCTACCGCGGCCCGCAGGCCCGCGTGGACCGAGCTGAGCGTGGCCACGTGCCGCTGCTCGACGTGCTCCTCCCACCAGTCGTAACAGGGCAGGTGCCAGAACGCCGTCAGGTACCTGGCGGCCGCCCTGATCCCCTTCTCGACGCCGGGCACCACACGGCCGTGGCGGCCGGCGTGCGCGCGCAGCGACCAGAGCCACGTGCCGTACCCGTCGAGCTGGAAGTCCCACCACTCGTCCGCGCCGTCCACCCCGTCCAGCGTGAAGCGGGTGGGCAACATCTCGGAGACGGGCACGGCATCGCCGCGCGCGGCCCGGGAGACCAGCGAGTCCACCTGGCCCGCGCGGTCGCCGACCACGCGGGCGCACCAGGTGTGGAAGGCGTCAGCGCCGGCCACGTCGCCGTGCCTGCTCACCCCCTCGGCGATGAACGCACCGTCCCGCAGCCACGAGTAGCCGCGGTAGGCGGAGAAGGTGGGCGAGGCCGGATAGGCCCCGGTGGGCGACTGCAATCTCTTGATCACGTCGAGGCTGTGCGCGACGAGGGACAACGAAATCTCTCCTAGACAACTCAGCCGAGCAGGGCGTCGACGTCGGCGGCGGCGGCCTTGAGCGCGTCCTCCACGGAGGTGCGGCCGGCGGCGGCCTCGGTCAGCTGCTTGGTCACCGCGTCCTGCATCTCCTGCTGGCGCTTGATGACCGGCGGCAACGCGATCGACTTCAGCGAGTCGAACACCGCCTGCCGGTTGGCCGGCTTCGGGTCCTTGAGGTAGCCGGAGAGCACCTGCTGGTCGGCGACCGGCGGCAGCTCCCAGGACGACTGGATGCGGGTGGTGGCGGCGACGTTCGAGGACGACAGGAAGCGGGCCCACGCGTACGCGTCCTTGCCGGCCTTGGTGCCGGAGGAGATGGCGACGGCGTTGTGGAAGACCGCGCTGGCCTTGTTCGCGTCACCGGGCTCGACGACCACGTCCCACTCGAACGGCACGTCCTTGAGCCCCGCGAACTGCCAGATGCCGTTGTGCCACATGGCGAGCTTGCCGGACTTGAACAGGTTCGTGTCGTAGTCGGCGGCGCCGCCGATCTCGGCCTCGGTCGGCATCGACTTGCCGACCTTGCCGACCAGCCACTTGGCGGCCTTGACGCCCTCGGGGCTGTTGAACGTGGCCTTCTTGCCGTCGGCCGACAGGAACTCGCCGCCCGCCTGCTTGAGCGTCTTGTAGAACTCGAAGAACTGCACCGGCTGGAAGTCGCCGTACACGCCCTTCTTCCTGTCGGTCAGCTCGGCCGCGGCGGCCTGCTCGTCGGCCCACGTCCAGTCCGCCGTGGGCTCGGCCACCCCGGCCTTCTTGAAGAGGTCCTTGTTGTAGAAGAGCACGACCGTGGAGAAGGAGGCCGGCAGCGCGTACTGCTTGCCGTCCTGTTGGAACGCGTTGAGCGACTCCTGCGCGTAGACCGAGGTGTCGCCGTCACCGGCCACCGTGCCGAGGTCCAGCAGGGAGCCCGCGCTGGCGTAGGTGACGAAGTTCTCGTAGTTGAGCTCGAACGCGTCCGGCGCGGTGCCGCCCGCGATGCTGGTCTGGAGCTTGGTGAAGTACTCCTCGAAGGGCGCGGTCTCGACGACCACGTCCACCTTCGGGTTCTCCTTCTCGAAGGCCTTCTCGATCGTGTCGAGGTCCTTGAGGTGGTCGGGGGCCGCGGAGAAGGTGAAGTACCGCACGGTGGCCTTGCCGTCGGCGCCGGAGGGGGCCCTGGTGGCCGACCCCTGGGAGCAGGCGGAGGCGAGCAGCGCTACGGCTGCCACAGTGGCGATGGCGGCGTTTCTCGACCCTGGAAAATGAGACATGGGGGGATTCCTTTACTTGAGCCCGCTCTGCGCGACGCTGGCGATGACGTGCTTCTGCGCGAAGACGTAGAGGATGAGGATCGGTACGACGCTGATCACCGAGCCCGCCATGACCACGTCCCACTGCGTGGTGAACTGGCCGTGCAGCGTGGCCAGGCCCAGCGGGAGGGTCATGAACTCGGGCGACTTGATGATGATCAGCGGCCAGAGATAGCTGTTCCAGCTGGCCATGAAGCCGAAGATGGCGAACGTGGCCAGCGCCGGCCGGATCAGCGGCAGCACCACGTACAGAAAGATCCGGAAATGCCCGGCGCCGTCCAGGACGGCCGCCTCGTCGAACTCCCGCGGCACCTGGTTGATCGCCTGCCGCAGCAGGAACACCCCGAACGCCGAGGCGATCGTCGGCGCCAGCAACGCGAAGTACGTGTCCACGAGCCCGAACGTGCGCATCTCGATGAACAGCGGCACGACCAGCACCGGCAGCGGCATCATCAACGTCGTCAGGTACACCGCGAACAACGCGCCCCGGCCGGGGAACGGCAGCCGGGCGAACGCGTAGGCGGCCATCGCGCTGGTGATCAGCTGCAGCATGGTGGAGGCCGCACCGATCCAGGCGCTGTTGAGCACGATCCGCCAGAACGGCAGGGTCTCCAGCAGTTTGCCGTACGCGTCCAGGCTCGCGCCCTCCGGCGTGAAGTCCGGCGGCACGGCGAGCACGGCGTCGCTCGGCGTGATGGAGGTGATCACCGCCCACCCGAACGGGAACAACATTGCCAGCGCGCCCAGCCCGACCAGCAGATAGCGGGCTATTTGGCCGAGCACCGCCCGGCGTGCTCCGATGGATGTCCTCGTTTCGCCGCGGATCCGTCCTCGCGCCTTACCCATACGTCACCCACCGCTTCTGGCCCCGGATCTGGATGATCGTCACGATCAGCACGACTGCGAACAACAACCAGGACAACGCGGAGGCCGCGCCGGCCCGGCCGTACCTGAACGTGAGGTCGTAGATCTGCGACACCACGACCTGCGTGGCCCCGCCGGGACCGCCGTTCGTCATGATCTTGACCTGGTCGAAGACCTGGAAGCCGTTGATCAGCGAGATCACGACCACGAAGAACGTCGAGGGGGACAGCAGTGGGAGCGTGATGTGCCGGAACCTGCGCCACGCCGTGGCGCCGTCCACCATGGCCGCCTCCTGGTACTCGCGGGGGATCGCCTGCAGCCCGGCCAGCAGGATGATCATCACGAAGCCCAGGTCCTTCCAGGCCGAGGCCAGGATGACCGACGGCATCGCCCAGGCCGGGTCGGTCCACCAGCCGGGCCCGCTGATCCCGAACAGGCCGAGGGCCCAGTTGACGATGCCGCTGGCCGGATTGAGCAGCCACTTCCACATCAGCGCCACGACCACCCAGCTGGTGATCACCGGCAGGAAGTAGATGCCGCGCAGCAGGCTCCGGCCGGACCCAGTCGATCGGGGCGCCCGGTTGAGCAGCAACGCCAGGCCGAGGCCGCCCGCGTAGACGAGCGGCAGGTAGCCGGCGATGAAGGAGAGCGTGTGCAGGAACGCCGCCCGGGTCCCCGGATCGCCGATCAGCTCGATGTAGTTGCCCAGGCCGACCCAGCGCATCTCGGTGATGAGGTCCCATTCGTGCAGGCTTGTCCAGAGCGAGCCGAGCATGGGGATGATCGTGTAGAGCGTCAGGGGGACGAGGCTCGGCAGCAGGAACACCGCGACGGTGCCGGCGTACCGCCAGCCCTTGCGTGGCCTGGCCCGCTGATGCGTGACCCGCTCCTCCGGCGGGGCCGCGGTGAGGGTCATGAGATCGTCTCCTCGTTCGTGCGGGCGGACCGGGCGCTCATGGCGTGGCTCCGATCAGCCGGGCACGCACCAGGCGGCCCTGCTCTCCGGCCGCGCCAGCCGCGTCGAACGGGGTCGCCAGCACCAGCGCCGCCGCCCCTTGCGCCCAGCTCGTGTCGTCCCAGCTCTCCACCTCGACGGAGATGTCGCGCCGTCCCGGGTAGAGCTGCGCCCTGAGCGCCTGTTCGAAGCCGTCCCGCCAGAGCGGCCAGTCCGCCGTGCCCTCGCCGAGCACGACCACGACCTCCGGGTCCACGACGTTGATCAGCCCGGCGGTGGCCCGCCCGAGGATCGCCCCGGCCTCGGCGAACACGGCACGCGCCGCCGGGTCGCCGGCCGCGGCGGCCTGCCCGAGCGGGGCCTCCACTCGGCCGGCGGACTTCGCGCGGGCCGCCGCGAGGAGACCTGCCGAGCCCACGAACGCCTCCAGGCAGCCGCGGGCCCCGCAGCCGCACATCGGTCCGTCCGGGTCCACCGGCAGGTGGCCGAACTCGCCGGCGCCGCCCCGCGCCCCCCGGTACACCCGGCCGTCGGCGACGATCGCCGCGCCGACGCCGCGGCCGATCGTCACCACGAGGAAGTCCCGGTGCGTACGCCCCCGGCCGTACAGCCGCTCGGCGACCGCCAGCGCGTTCACGTCGTTCTCCACCAGCACCGGGAGCCGCAACCTGCGCCGCAGCCGCTCGCCGACCGGCATCGCCTGCCACCCCAGCGTCGGCGCGTTCACCGTGCCGGCCGCCTGGTCCTCCACGCTGCCCGGCACCCCGACCCCCACGCCCAGCAGCGGCGGCCCGTCGCCCGGCACCGCCGACTCCACGGCCGCCGCCAGCTCGTCGAGCGCGTCGGCCGATGACGGGTCGAACGGCCGCTCCCACGACCCGAGCACCTCGCCGTCCAGCCGCACATCTACCAGCACCAGATGATCGGCCGTCACCTTGACGCCCAGTGCGTGCCCGGCCCCGCCCACCAGCCCGAGCCGAACGGCGGGCCGCCCGCCGCGCGACGGCTTGAGGTCGAGCTCCTCCAGCATTCCGTGCCCCATGAGCTCGCGCGTGAGCTGCGTGACGGTGGCCGGGCTGAGGTCCAGCTCGCGTGCTATCTCGGTCCGGCTGAGCGGCCCGCCGGTGCCCAGCAGGGCCAGGATCGCCGTCCTGGTGAGGTCGCCGCGGTCAGTGGCTGCCATGAAGGTTCAGGACTTTCTTTAGAAGTAAAGTTAGTCCTGAAATATGGCTGGCGGGCCACTTCCTGTCAAGAGCCGGAAACGTCCCGGAAACGCGGAAGGCCCCCGCCAGGCGTGGCGGGGGCCTTCAGGGACGAGGATCAGGCGGACGCGGCGTCCTTCTCGCGGTTACGCAGCGCGCGGCGGACGCCGTCGGCGCCCTCCAGGATCATCCTGCGCAGCGCCTGCGGCGGCTGCTCGGCCGCCAGGTAGTCCTCGGCGGCCTGCACGGTCACCGGCTCGATGAGCAGCGAGGGGAAGCACCCCACCGCGAACGACGACGCCTGGTCGTACGTCCACTCCTTGTAGACGCGCCCGACCTCGGCGAAGTACTTCGCGCGGAACGGCTCCAGGAGCTCGGGGTGGTGCGGGTCCTGGAAGCCGCCGATCGTCGCCCTGGCAATGTGATTGGCCAGCTCGCCGCCCAGGATCCGGTCCCACGCCGCGTTCTTGGCCTCGGCGGTGGGCACCGCGGCCCGGCACTGCGCGGCCGACCGCTCACCCGTCGCCGTAGGGTCGCGCTTCAGCTCGGCCTCGATGTCGGCCTCGCCCATCCGGCCGCCGGTGACGAGCGCGTGCACCAGAGTCCAGCGCAGGTCGGCGTCCACGCTCAGCCCGTCGGGCACCTCCGTGCCGTCCAGGATGCGCTGCAGCAGGTCCAGGTCCTCCGCCGAGATGGCCACCGGCGCGAACGCCTGCAGGAACGCCAGCTGGTGGTCCGACCCGGGCTCGGCCGAGCCGAGCAGCGAGCGCAGCTCCCGCGCCAGCAGCGCCAGGCCCTCCGCCCGCCACGACGGGGCCGCGTACTGCTGGGCGGCCATACGCGCCTGCCGCAGGATCGTCTGCAGCACCGTGATGTCCGTGACCGTGCCCGCGCCCGAGACGACCAGCTTGACGTAGTCGCGCGTGGACATCTCGCCGTCGCGGGTCATGTCCCAGGCCGCCGACCAGCACAGCGCGCGCGGCAGCGACTCGGTGAACGTGACGATGCCGCCGTCCACCAGCGTGCGCAGCGAGTCCTCGTCGAGCCGGACCTTGGCGTAGGTCAGGTCGTCGTCGTTGAGCAGCACCAGGTCGGGCTGCTCCTCGCCGACCAGCTCGGCCACGCTCGTACGCGCGCCCACCACGTCCAGCTCGACCCGCTTGGTCCGCGTCAGCTTGCCGTCCACCAGGGAGTACAGGCCGATCGCGATGCGGTGCGAGCGCAGCGTCGGATAGTCGGCCGGCGCCTCCTGCAGCACGTCGAACGCGGTGAACCGGCCCTCCGACACCTCGAACGAGGGCCGCAGCGTGTTGACCCAGGAGGTCTCCAGCCACTCCTTCGACCAGGCGGACAGGTCCCGTCCGGAGGTCCGCTCCAGGGCGTCGAGCAGGTCCTTCAGCTCGGTGTTGCCCCAGGCGTGCTCGGCGAAGTAGTCGCGCACGCCGGCCAGGAAGTTGTCCAGCCCCACGTACGCGACCAGTTGCTTGAGCACCGAGGCGCCCTTGGCGTACGTGATGCCGTCGAAGTTGACCTCGACCGCCTGCATGTCCGGGATGTCCGCGGCGATCGGGTGCGTGGACGGCAGCTGGTCCTGGCGGTAGGCCCAGGCCTTCTCCACGTTCGCGAACGTCGTCCACGCGCCCTTGCCCCACCGGGTGGCCTCGGCCTGGGCGAGCACGGACATGTAGGTGGCGAACGACTCGTTCAGCCACAGGTCGTCCCACCAGCGCATGGTGACGAGGTCGCCGAACCACATGTGCGCCATCTCGTGCAGGATCGTCTCCGCGCGCCGCTCGACGACCGCGTCGGTGACCCGGGAGCGGAAGACGTAGTCCTCCAGGTACGTCACGCAGCCGGCGTTCTCCATCGCGCCGGCGTTGAACTCGGGCACGAAGGCCTGGTCGTACTTGCCGAACGGGTAGCGCACGCCGAACACCCGGTGGAAGAAGTCGAAGCCCTGCCGGGTGACCTCGAAGAGGTTGTCGGAGTCGAGGTGCTCGGCCAGCGAGGCCCGGCAGTAGAGGCCGAGCGGGATGCCGTCGTGCTCCGAGGTGACCTTGTGATACGGCCCGGCCACCAGCGCCGTGATGTAGGTGGACATGACCGGCGTGACCGCGAACTCCCACCGTTTGGCCGCGTGCACGGTCCCGTGCTTGCCGGCCTGCTCCGGCAGGCCCTCCACGTTGACGGCGGCGGCGTTGGAGATCACCTCCCAGTCCGCCGGGGCCAGCACGGTCAGCTGGAACGTGGCCTTGAGGTCGGGCTGGTCGAAGCACGCGTACATGCGGTGGGCGTCGGCCGTCTCGAACTGGCTGTGCAGGTAGACACGCTGGTCGACCGGGTCGACGAAACGGTGCAGACCCTCGCCGGTGCGCATGTAGGCGCAGTCGGCGTCGATCCGCAGCTCGTTGGACTCGGCGAGCGACGGGAGCGGGAACCGGCCCTTCTCCGCGTCGTAGGCCGCCACGTCGAGGTCCTGGCCGTTCAGCGTCGCCTTGCGCACCTGCGCGCCGTGCAGGTCGATGAAGGTGGACGCACCCGAGGTGGCGCTGCTGAAGCGGACCGACGTGACGCTCTCGAAGCGCTCGTCCCCTTCCGTCAGGTCCAGTGCGACCTCGTACGACTCGACCCTCAACAGCCGGGCGCGCTCTCGCGCCTCGTCCCGGGTCAGGTTGCCTGCCAAGTTGCGCTCCTTTTCACCACTTCGTCGGGGTTGTCCGTCATCCTGTCACGGTGGGAATAGGACCCGAACCCCTTCAGGTTATGGCCAGACATGGCTGAGAAGATTCCCGTGGACCTCTGGTTCGATCCCTCGTGTCCGTTCGCCTGGGTCACATCGCGGTGGCTGCTCGAAGTCGAGCAGGTCCGCCCCATCGACCCCCGCTTCCGGTTCATGTCACTGCACTTCCTCAACGAGGACAAGGACGTCCCGGAGGACTACAAGGCACGGGCCGCCAAGGCCATGGGGTCTGTCAGGGTGGTGGCCGCGGCCGCGGCCAAGCACGGGGAGGAGTACGTCGGGCGCCTCTACACCGAGCTCGGCACGCGCCTGCACAACCAGGGCCTCGGCAAGCAGCCCGAACGCCTGCGGGAGATCAACGAGGCCGCGCTCGAGGCCGTCGGCCTCGACGGGAACCTCGCCGACGCGATGGAGTCCGAGGAGTGGGACGAGATCATCCGTGCCTCGCACGACGAGGGCATCACGCTCGTCGGGCAGGAGGTCGGCACGCCGATCATCCGGGTGGGGGCCAACGCCTTCTTCGGGCCGGTGATCACCAAGATCATCAGGGGCGAGGACGCGGGCCGGCTGTGGGACGGCGTGCTGGCGGTCACGGAGTTCGATGACTTCTTCGAGTTGAAGCGCACCCGGACGCGCCGCCCGGCTTTCGATTGACAAATGCGTATTGTCAGCGCAATAGCCATACCCTGGCGGGGGAAAAGAAGCTGGTAGCGGTGTAGCAGACCTTATCCCGCCCTCGGTCCGGCACTCGCGGCCGGTCCTGGGGACTGTCAAGATGGTGGCCATGCGTCAGCTGTACATCGGCGGCTCCTGGGTCGCGTCGTTGTCCGACGAGCCCATCGAGGTCGTGAACCCGGCCACGGAAGAGATCATCGACCGCGTGCCCGCGGGCTGCGCCGACGATGTGGAGTCGGCCGCCAACGCCGCGAGACGGGCCTTCCTCTCCTGGTCGCAGACGGCCGCCGCGGAGCGGGGCAAGCTCCTCGGCGACGCGGCCGAGCTGCTCAGACAGCGGTCCGACGAGATCGCCAAGACCATCGCGACGGACATGGGGTCGCCGCTGGGCTTCGCGCTCAAGGTCCAGACGCTGATGCCGGCCGGCGTGCTGGCGTCCTATGCCCGGCTGGCGGAGAGCCACCCGCGCGAGTCGCGGGTCGGCAACTCGCTCGTCGTCAAGGAGCCGATCGGGGTGGTCGCGGCGATCACGCCGTGGAACTACCCGCTGCACCAGATCATCTGCAAGGTCGGTCCCGCGCTGGCCGCCGGGTGCACCGTCGTGCTCAAGCCGAGCGAGGTCGCGCCGCTGGCGGCGTACGCGCTGGCGGAGATCTTCGACGAGGTGGGCCTGCCCCCGGGCGTGTTCAACCTGCTGAGCGGGCGCGGCCCGGTCGTGGGCGAGGCCATGGCCGCCCACCCCGAAGTGGACATGGTCTCCTTCACCGGTTCGACGACGGCCGGGCGCCGGGTCGCCTCGCTGGCGGCCGAGTCGGTCAAGCGGGTCGCGCTGGAGCTCGGCGGCAAGTCCGCCAACATCATCCTGCCCGACGCCGACCTGGAGACGGCCGTCAAGGTCGGCGTGGCCAACTGCTTCGTCAACGCGGGCCAGACCTGCTCGGCGTGGACCCGCATGCTCGTCCACCGCGACCAGTACGACACCGCCGTCCGCCTGGCCGTCGCGGCCGCGGGCAAGTACACCGTCGGCGATCCGTTCGACGAGTCCACCAGGATCGGCCCGCTGGTCTCGCAGGTCCAGCGCGACCGCGTCGTCCGCTACATCAACCGGGGCCAGGAGGAAGGCGCCCGGCTGGTGGCGGGCGGGACCGAGCGGCCGCACGAGCGCGGCTACTACGTCGAGCCCACGGTGTTCGCGAGTGTGGAGCCGGGCATGACGATCGAGCAGGAGGAGATCTTCGGCCCGGTGTTGTCGCTGATCCCGTACACGAGCGAGGACCAGGCCGTCGAGATCGCCAACGACACCAAATACGGCCTGGCCGGCGCCGTCTGGTCGGGCGCCGAGGAGCATGCGGTCGCGGTCGCCCGCCGGCTGCGCACCGGCCAGGTCGCCATCAACGGCGGCAAGTTCAACCCGCTGGCCCCCTTCGGCGGCTACAAGCAGTCCGGCGTGGGGAGGGAGCTCGGCGAGCACGGCCTGGAGGAGTACCTGGAGATCAAGTCTCTCCAGCTCTAGACGATCAGCCCGCCGCTGGCGAGCAGGTTGTGGCCGGTCACCCACCGGCCGTCAGGACCGGCCAGGAACGCCACCACGGCCGCGATGTCGTCGGGCCGGCCGAGCCGTTGCAGCGCCGTGAACGCCGAGGTCTGCTCCAGCGCCTCCGGCGGATTGGCGTTGCGCAGCATGTCGGTGTCCGTGGCGCCCGATGAGACGACGTTGACCGTGATCTCGCGCCCGCCCAGCTCTCGCGCCGCCACCTTGGCGAACTGCTCGATCGCGCCCTTGCTGCCGCAGTAGAGCGCCAGCGCGGGCGCGGGCACCTGGGTGTTGAGCGTGGAGATGTTGACGATGCGCCCGCCGTCGCGCATCACCCGCGCCGCCCACTGCATGGCCAGGAACACCGCCCGCGTGTTCACCGCGAACGCCCGCTCGTAGTCCTCGTCCGTGACCTCCGCCATGGGCTTCTGCGCGGCGGTGGTCGCGGCGTTGTTGACCAGGATGTCCAGCCCCGGCAGCCGCGCTTCCGCCGCGGCGAACAGCCGCTCCAGGTCGGTCTTGGCGCCCAGATCCGCGTGGACGGCGTGCGCGCCGGTCTCCTTCGCGACCTGCTGCGCCGCTTCCTCCGAGTGCTCGTAACAGAAGACGACCTCGGCGCCGTCCTGCCTCAACCGCTCCACGATGGCCTTGCCGATGCCTCTGGAGCCGCCTGTGACCAATGCGCCCTTCCCAGAAAGTACGCTCATGCGCCCAACCTATGCCTTGAGTACGATCTTGCGCGCTTCGTTCTTGGGGAGGCGGTCGACGTACAGCTTGCCGTCGAGGTGCTCGGTCTCGTGCTGGAAACAGCGGGCCAGCGAGCCGCGGGCCTTGATCCGCACCGGCCGCTGCAGCCGGTCGAACCCTTCGACGGTCACGCCCGAGGCCCGCGCGACCGGGGCGTAGATGGGCAGGCGCGTCTGGCGGTCGGGCACCGACAGGCACCCTTCCTCGTCGACGATCTCCTCGGGGTCGTCGACCGTCAGGATCGGGTTGATCACGTGGCCCTTGCGCTTGTTGATGTCGTACACGAACAATCGCCGCGACACGCCGATCTGCGGACCGGCCAGGCCGACGCCGTTGACCGTGTACATCGCCTGGAACATCTCCTCGATCAGGCGGCGCAGCTCGCGGTCGAAGTCCGTGACCGGTTCGGCGGGCGTGCGCAGGACCGGATCGCCGACGACGCGGATCTCTCGCATGGGTTTCTGCCTTCGTAAGGACTGGGCAACGGGTGAGGCCCTTACTCTAGCCCGCGAGCTCGATCCTCAGGGCTGTGGAAGACTGGTCGGGTGCGTGTCTACATCGGTGCCGACCATGCCGGCTATGAGCTCAAGAACCACCTCGTGTCCTGGCTGAAGGACCACGGGCACGAAGTGACCGACTGCGGTCCCTTCGTCTATGACGCCGAGGACGACTATCCCGCGTTCGTGCTGCGTGCCGCCGAGGGCGTCGCGGGCGACCCCGCCAGCCTCGGGATCGTGATCGGCGGCTCGGGCAACGGCGAGCAGATCGCCGCCAACAAGGTGCGCGGCATCCGCGCGGCCCTGGCCTGGAGTGAGGAGACGGCCGGCCTGGCCCGCGAGCACAACAACGCCAACGTGGTCAGCGTCGGGGCGCGCATGCACTCCCTCGAGGAGGCCACCAGGTTCGTCGAGGTCTTCCTGACCACGACGTTCTCCGGCAGCGAGCGGCACAGCAGGCGGATCGCGCAGCTGGCCACCTACGAGACGATCGGCCAGCTGCCCTCGCTGCCGTGACTAGCTTCGACTCTTGCCTTTGGACTCCCGCCTGGGCATCTCGTCGCGCAGGGGCCGCCGGTCGGCGGCCTCCTGCTGCTCCTTCGACGATCTCGACACGTCGCGGGCACGCATGGCGATCGTCGCGGTGATCTGCAAGCTTTGCAGCGCCATGCTTGGAGCCTAGCTCGTAGGAAACCCGCATGAGCGGACCGCCGCCCCCACTGGGCGGCCAAGACCGTAGCGACGGCTGCTCAGCAGATTTCCCACGAGGTCAGAAGACCCGTCCGGCGAATGGCTTGGGGCTCCACGACATGGCGGTGGCCAGCGCGCGCACCGCGCCCTGCCGGTGCTCGCGCAGCAGCCCCGCGTCGAGCAGCTGGGTGAGCTGCCCGTCGCCCATGTACGCCGACCCGAGCGCGGCCACCGGCACCGTCAGGTCGGGCTCCTCGTCGACCTGCTTGCACTCGGCGCCCGTCGTGTCCGCGGTGAGCCGCCAGCGGCCGGCGTTCCACGGGCACACCTCGTCCTCCACCTCGATCACGACGTCCACCGGCGCGGAGTAGGCGCGGCCGGCCAGCGCGCGGTCTACCTCGACCAGGCGTACCCACAGCTCGTCGCTCCAGCCGGCGCGTAGCTGCCGCTGGTCGGCCAGCAACGAGATCAGCGGGTCGTCCACCGGCCTGGGCGCCCGCACCGACATGGTGAGGTCGCGGTCGAGGACGCTGCGCCACAGCAGGGCGTAGGCCGCCGGGTCGGCCGCCTCCAGCTCCTGCAGCTGCACCTCTCCAGTGGGCAGGTCGTGCTCGTCCCAGGAGCCCTTGACCCGGAACAGCGCGTACCCGCGCACACCCCGGTCGTCCTCGGCCAGCACCGCGCGCAGCGGCCCCGACCCCCGCTGGTCGAATTCCTCGTCGCCCAGCGAGCTGTCCCAGAACGCCGCACTGCGCTCGTAGCGCCCCGGGCGTGCGGTCACCACGGACGCGTACACCTTCTCCAGGTCGGCACGCGCGTCGGCGGGCTTGGCGACCCTGATCCGCAGCGACGGGTCGACCGGCGCGTTCTTGACGAACGCCGAGGCGTGCTTGTGGACGCGGAACCACAGCAGGCTCGCGGCCCTTCCGTAGCCGTATCTGCCGTAGATCACCGACTCGGAGGCGTACAGCGCGGCGACGGGCTCGCCGCGCTCGCGGATGTCGGCCAGTTGCCTGCGCATCATCGAGGTCAGCACCCCGCGGCGGCGGTGCGAGGGCAGCACGCTGACGGCGGTCACGCCGCCGACGGGCAGCTGCCCGCCGGGGACCGTCATCCGGAAACTGAACACGGCGGTGACCCCCACCATGAGATCGCCGTCGAAGACGGCGAGGGTGCGGTCGAACTCCGTCTCGGCCTTCCAGCGCTCAGCCTGCTGGGGATGCGGGGTCCAATTGAACCCCTCTTCGAGAACCCGGGTGAACGCCGGCCATTCGGCCTCACCAATCGGACGGATCGGGTACGTCATCCGTCCACGGTAGGAGTGGGCATAGGGGGAGGGCCACTGAATATCGGTCCTTAATGATCAAGGCCTTGGTCAAGTGGGCTGCCAAAACACGGGCCAGACCGATACAGTCAGGCGCATCATGAGTTCCCATCCGGCGCCGCTGATCCCGCCACGGGTCCGTGCGGTCCTGGTGCGGGTGCCCTTCCTCGTGTCCATTGTCCGCTTTATCCGCAGGGGTCCGCTGGCCCGCGACCGCAACCTGCTCATCGCCCTGTCCACGCTCGCGATCGTCATCGGCTTGCTGGCCGCGAGGGTCTCGACCGAGTATTTCTCACCCTCGCTGCTCATCCTCGTCACCCTGGTCGGCGGGCTCCAGTTGCGGCTGCGCAGCCTGGTCAAGCTGCTCCTGGCGGTCGGCGCCGCGCTCGGCTTCATCGCGATCATGCTCGGCGTGGGCAGGATCGGGCTGGGGCTGACCGTGACCATCGGGTTCACCACCGTGCTCGCCGTGCTCATGGCGCGCACCAGGGGCAAGCTCGGCGTGCAGGGGCTGCGTGGCGACGCGATGCTGCTGGAGCTGCGTGACCGGCTCAAGAGCCAGGGCGAGCTGCCCCCGCTGCCCAAGGACTGGGGCGGCAAGGTGGTGCTCAAGCAGGCCGGCGGGTCCTCGTTCGGCGGCGACTTCCTGGTCTCCATGCGCGACGGGGACACTGTGGAGATCGCCCTCGTGGACGTGTCCGGCAAGGGTGTGGACGCGGGCACCAGGGCGCTGCTGCTGTCGGGGACGTTCGGCGGGCTGCTCGGCTCGGTCGACGACTTCCTGCCTGCCTGCAACACGTACCTGCACCGTCAGCGGGGCGACGAGGGATTCGTCACGGCCGTGCACGTGCGCCTCGACCTGGCCACGGGCGACTACACGATCACGTCGGCCGGGCATCCGCCGGTGGTGAAGTTCGACGCGGGCACGGGCAACTGGCAGGTCGCCTCAGCCAAGGGCGTGGTCCTCGGCGTGGTGCCCGACCTGCACTGCGAGCCCGACAGCGGCACGCTGCGCAAGGGCGACGCGCTGCTGCTGTTCACCGACGGGCTGATCGAGCAGCCGGGCCGCGACATCGACGCCGGGCTGGACCGGCTGCTCGGCGAGGCGGAGCGGCTGCTGCCGTCCGGGTTCCGCGACGGCGCGAGAGCCCTGGTCAACGCCATGGCCTCCGGCCACAACGACGACTGCGCCCTCGTCCTGATCTGGCGGCCGTAGCCATACCCGCCTCCGCGACCGCCGCGTCGAGTCGGGGGAGTTCGACTACCCTGGGGCTGTCGCGACCGTCCGCCTTGCCCTGGAGCGCACATAGATGAACTGGCTCTATCTGGTGGGGATCCTCATCTTCCTGCTCGGGTTGATGGTCTCCATCGCCTTGCACGAGATCGGCCATCTCGTGCCCGCCAAGATCTTCGGTGTCAAGGTGACCCAATACATGGTCGGCTTCGGCTCGACCGCGTGGTCCCGGCGTAAGGGCGAGACCGAGTACGGCATCAAGTGGATCCCGTTCGGCGGCTACATCCGCATGATCGGCATGTTGCCGCCGCGCCCCGGCGACGACCCGACCAAGGTCAGGAGCACCTCGACGGGCCCGTTCCAGGCCCTCATCGAGTCGGCCCGCGACGCCGCGCAGGAGGAGGTCCGGCCCGGCGACGAGGACCGCGTCTTCTACCGCAAGAAGTGGTGGCAGAAGGTCATCATCATGTCCGGCGGGCCGCTGATGAACTTCGTGCTCGCGTTCGTGTTCTTCAGCATCCTGCTGGTCGGCATCGGCCTGCCCACCTGGGCCCCCGTCGTGTCCCCCGAGACCAACACGTGCGTGATCCCGATCTCTGAGCAGCGCACCGCGTGCAAGCCCACCGACCAGCAGACCCCCGCCGCCCAGGCCGGCCTGAGGCCCGGCGACCGCATGGTCGCCTTCGACGGCCAGAAGATCACCACCTGGGAGGACGCCACCCGCCTGATCCGCGGCCACGGCCCCGGCCCGGTCCAGCTCGGCATCGTCCGCGACGGCAAGCCGATGACGCTCGACGTCACCCTCATCGCCCAGGACCGCCCCAACCTCCAGGACCCCCAGAAGATCGACAAGAACGTCGGCTTCCTCGGCGTCCTGCCGACGGAGGTCATGGAGCAGCAGAGCATGGGCGAGGTCGTCGGCTACATGGGCGCGCTGACGGCCCGCGTGGCGGGCTCCCTGCTCAACCTGCCGGAGAAGATGGTCGGCGTCTGGCACGCGGCCTTCTCGGGCGAGGAACGCGACCCCGAGGGCCCGGTCGGCGTCGTGGGCGCGGGCCGCATGGGCGGCGAGATCCTCGCCTCCGACCTGTCCAACGAGAAGAAGATCGCCATCTTCGTCAACCTGCTGGCCGGCTTCAACCTGGCGATCGGCATGTTCAACCTCATCCCGCTGCTGCCGCTCGACGGCGGCCACATCGCCGGTGGGCTGTGGGAGGGCCTCAAGCGGGCGTACGCCAAGATCATGCGCCGTCCCGAGCCGAAGGCCGTCGACATCGCGAAGGTGCTGCCGCTGACGTACGCGATCGCCATCGTCATGATGATCATGGCCGGCCTGCTGGTCTACGCGGACCTCGTCAACCCCCTCACACTGACGGGCTGACCCTCCGTGGACACCGCCGCCCTGGACCGGCTGCGCGACCTCTGCCTCGCGCTCCCGGAGGTCACCGAACGGCTCAGCCACGGAGAGCCGACCTGGTTCATCCGGGACAAGAAGACGTTCGTCATGTTCGCCGACCACCACCACGACGACCGCCTGGCGTTCTGGTGCGCGGCCCCTCCCGGGGCGCAGGCGGAGCTGGTGGCCGAGGCCCCCGAGCGGTTCTTCCGGCCGCCGTACGTGGGTCATCGTGGCTGGCTCGGCGTCTACCTGGACGTTCCTGAGGTGGACTGGGCGGAGGTGGCCGAGATCGTCGCCGACGCCTACCGCCAGATCGCCCCGAAGACGTTGATCGCCCGCATGCCCTGACCGCGGCCACCCGACCAGGGGGCGAGCGTTCGTCATCAACCCATGACGGGCGGAAGGCGCATCCAGGCGTGGCTCATCGGCCTCATGGTGGGGGCGCCGATCGGGTTCAGCACACGAGCGCAGCTCCAGCGGCCCGGCACTTCATCCGCACGGGATCCGTCGACACGGCTGCCGTCATACGGAGGAGCTGAGAGCGTTCAGGTGGGATTGCGTGGACCTGTGCGGGGGCCACCAAGGCGATCCCGCCCCTACCGCCGTACGTCGCCGTGTGGCGCTCCGGGCGGGCCAGTGGCGACACCAAGACCAGGCGGACGCTTGCACTGCCCAGGAGGTGCGTAGAGACCCCGGGCCAACTGATGACAGCTGACCCACCCCAAGCTCCTCCAGCGATGTCTACGCTTGGATGCCACCGCAGCGCAGTGGCCATGCTGCGATCGGAGGAGGCACAGATGGCGGACAGCACAGCAGACGGCGGCAACGGTGGAGAGCTCCCGCCCGTGAGGTTCGAAGCCACTGGCCAGGTGTATCAGGTCGGTAGAGATCAACACATCTATCTCCCTCCGGAGTCACAGCCTTCGGCCGAGACCGAGCTGGCCAAACAGCGTCAATCCTTTTTCTTCGACTTCCTACGACAGGCTCTGAAGCAAGCTGAAGCCACGTTTCGGCTGAGTGTGATCTTCATGTCCGCCGGCGCGGTGATTCTGCTCACCGGCGGCGTTTTGGCTCTCATCAACGCAGGAAACCCCGATTGGAGCTATCTCCCCCTGCTCACGAGCCTTAGCGGTCTGCTCATCACTACCTGTGGAGGTGCATTCGCCCTGCACGCGAACCGTGCCCGAAAGCACCTGACCGTGCAAGCAGAGCGCATACACGAGAACATCCAGGCCGATAGCGCCCTTGCTCAGGCTCTCGAACTGATCGATCGGGTGGACGACCCCGTGCTACGTGATCGGCTCAAGTCCTTCACCGCCATGCGTGTCCTCAATCTTCAGCCCGAACCCAGCCAGGTGGCGGACCAGTTGTTTGCGGCCCAGCAGCAGAGCTCTCCTGAGATCGAGCGACCACCCTCTGAGTCCGGAGCTCGACGGAAGCGAGACCGTCCGTCCCGTGACAGCAGCTGATTCGCACGCCACGCACGCGTCGTCAAGCAGATAGACAAGCAGAAGGCCCCTCCCGAATCGGGAGGGGCCTTTGAGCTGGTCGGGGCGACAGGATTTGAACCTGCGACTTCTTGCTCCCAAAGCAAGCGCGCTGCCAAGCTGCGCCACGCCCCGTCTCGCCGAGTGCGCATACGCTCCGGGACTCCGGTACGCTTACGCCCTGACGACCGGATGAAGTCTAGACCAGAGTTCGACCGGTTCGCGCGGACGTAGCTCAATGGTAGAGCCCTAGTCTTCCAAACTAGCTACGCGGGTTCGATTCCCGTCGTCCGCTCTGACGGCGAAAGGCCAGGTCATCCCCTGAGGCGACCTGGCCTTCGTGATCTACGCTACTATTTCCGATCTTCCGTGCCCGATCGGCGGTTCGCGTGGCTGTCCTGGTGGAGGGAGAGGCGTGGAGCCCATTCCGCCGGAGCGCGGCCCGGGGCGGGTCATCATCTTGAACGGGGCGTCGAGTTCCGGGAAGTCGACCCTGGCCAAAATCCTGCAGCGCACGCTGGACGAGCCGTTTCTGTATGTCTCCTCCGACCAGTTCGTCGAGAGCGGGATGCTGCCCGAGCGGCGCGACCATGTCGGGCCGTTCGCGTGGTGGCAGGAGATGCGGCCGCGGTTCTTCGACGGCTTTCATCGGTGCCTGCCTGCTCTGGCGGCTGCCGGCAACGATCTGATCGTCGAGCATGTCATCGAGTTCCCCGAGTGGCGGCGTTATCTCGCCCGCCTGCTGGAGGGGTTCGACGTGTTCCTCGTCGGCGTGCACTGCGACCTCGCGGAGATCGACCGGAGGGAACGTGAGCGCGGGGATCGGCGGATCGGGGAGGGCCGCGGTCACGTCGAGACGGACGGCATCCACACGTTCGGTCCGTACGACTACGAGGTGGACACCAGCGACGGGGTCTCTCCCGGGCTTGCGCAGTCCGTGGTGACCGCCTGGCGCTCGAGGTGCACGCGGCGCGCCATCAGCGCACTCGCCTGAGCCGGCCGACTCGGAGGTCAGCCGTTCGCGTGCTGGATGGCCTGCATCCAGGCACGCCGCTTGCGTACGACGAATCGCACCCGCTCCCCGTTCCGCAGTACGACCTCCAGCCCATTCGGGACGATGCCGAGCGTGTTGACCGGTGCGGTCGACACGATCTCCTCGAGAGGCCACGCCCAGACACCCGTCTGGACGTTCACCGCATGCGAGCGGAACACGAGCACCCGGCTGGTCAGCCACAGCCGGCCACCCACCGCCTCAGGCCCGGCCCAGAGATTCGCCACCCCCTTGTGCAGCACCGACTCCCCAGGGGCGGGAACGAGGTCCGTGTCACGGAAGATCTTGGCCAATTCCTGCTCATCCATGCCGCACATCCTCAGCCCAGCAAGGGCATGCCAACAAGGTCCCCGAAGAATCGGAGATCGTAAGCTGGGGACGATGCGTGCGCGACCGATCTCCCGTGACGTCCTCGTCGAGGAACTGGCCGAGCTCATCTCCGGACGGCCCCGGGAGCAGTGGGTGCGGGTGGCCGTGGACGGGGCGCCTGCCGCGCGGCCCGAGGCGCTCGCTGACGAGCTCGTCGCGCCGCTCCGGCTGCGCGGGCGGCCCGTGATGCGCGTGTCCGCCGGCGACTTCCTGCGGCCCGCGTCGTTGCGGCTGGAGCACGGCAGGACCGATCCCGACGCCTTCTACGAGGACTGGCTCGATGTGAAGGGCCTGCGGAGGGAGGTGCGCGAGCCGCTGGACGCGGGCGGGCCGGGGCGGGTGTTGCCGGCGCTCTGGGACAGCCGGGTGGATCGGGCGTATCGGCTGCCGTACCAGGAGCTGCCCCGGGGCGGGGTGGTGCTCGTCGACGGGACGTTGTTGCTGGGGCGAGGGCTGACGTTCGAGGTGAGCGTGCACCTGTGGCTGTCGGCCAAGGCACTCGAGCGCGGTACGCCCGGGGGCGAGCGGTGGCGGCTCCCCGCGTACGAGCGGTATGAGCGGGACGTCCGCCCCCAGGAGGCGGCCGACGTCGTCGTCCGGTCCGATCATCCGCATCGACTCGCCGTCAGCGGCCGAGCGGCGGGTTGATCCCGGCCCTCCGCGATCGCCCCCAGCGCCCCTCCACCCACGGTCGAAGATGACTGCACGGATGACCCGGACGTGTGTTGTGAAGTCATTCAACCAACACACCGTGGGATGCTGGAATGCGTCCCGTTCCAGGCGCAAACTGGGGCGATGATCCCCAGCAACTGGTACAACATCGTTCCCGACCTGCCCGCTCCGCCGCCTCCGCCGCTGCATCCCGGCACGCGGCAGCCCGTAGGACCGGACGACCTTGCCCCGCTCTTTCCCATGGAGCTGATCGCGCAGGAGGTCAGTGGGGAGCGGTTCGTCCCGATCCCGCAGGAGGTGCTCGACGTCTACCGGCTCTGGCGGCCCACGCCGCTGATCCGGGCGCGGCGGCTGGAGAAAGCGCTCGGCACGCCGGCCAGGATCTACTACAAGTACGAGGGCGTCTCGCCCGCGGGCTCCCACAAGCCGAACACGGCCGTGCCGCAGGCGTACTACAACGCCAAGGAGGGTGTGCGGCTGCTGACCACCGAGACGGGCGCGGGGCAATGGGGATCGGCGCTGGCCTTCGCCTGCTCGCAGTTCGACGTCGAATGCCAGATCTGGATGGTACGCGCCTCCTACGACCAGAAGCCCTACCGCCGCTCCCTCATGCAGGTGTACGGGGCCACCGTGCACGCCAGCCCGTCCACCATGACGGGCGCGGGCAGCAAGGTGCTGGCCGACCACCCCGACTCGCCCGGCAGCCTGGGCATCGCGATCAGCGAGGCAGTCGAGGTGGCCGCCGCCACCTCCGACGCCCGCTACGCGCTCGGCTCGGTGCTCAACCACGTGCTCATGCACCAGACGGTGATCGGCGAGGAGGCGCTCGAACAGCTGCCCGAGATGCCCGACCTCGTCATCGGTTGCACGGGAGGCGGCTCCAACTTCGCCGGGCTGACGTTCCCGTTCCTGCGGGAGAAGCTGGCGGGACGGCTCCAGACCGTGTTCCGCGCGGTCGAGCCGGCCGCCTGCCCGTCGTTCACCCGCGGCGTCTACGCCTACGACTTCGGCGACACTGCCGGGCTCACGCCGCTGCTCAAGATGCACACGCTGGGGCACTCGTTCGTGCCGGACCCGATCCACGCGGGCGGCCTGCGGTACCACGGCATGTCGCCGCTGCTGTCGCACATGTACGAGCTCGGCCTGTTCGAGGCCGTCACCCGCTCCCAGAGCGAATGCTTCGAGGCCGGCGTGCGTTTCGCCAGGACGGAGGGCATCGTGCCCGCCCCCGAGCCCACGCACGCGCTCGCGGAGACCATCGCTGAGGCGTTGCGCTGCAAGGAGAGCGGCGAGGAGAAGGTCATCCTCACCGCACTCTGCGGCCACGGCCACTTCGACCTGGCCGCCTATGACCGCCACCTGGCCGGTCGGATGGAGGACTACACGCTCCCGCAGGACCGCATCGACCAGGCGCTCACCGAGCTGCCGGGATGAAATCGGGTGGCCGCCGGCGGTCGGCGGCCACCCTGGTCAGCGTGCGGTGGGCCGCTTGCCGTGGTTCGCCTTCTTCTTCTTGCGTGCCTTGCCCTTGCGTGCGCGCCTGGCCATACGCTCGCCTCCGGTGATCGGGTGCTACGGCATTGATCCCTCACCGTCTCGCGCCTGCGCCGACCAGGCAAGCAACACCACCTGACCTAACAATCCCCAAACATATTCGTGTCATAATTTGGTGGAATCTGTTGGAAGGAGCGGGCGTGCTAGCACAGCAACGTCAGCAGACCATCCTCGAACGTGTCCGCAGCCACGGCGGCGTCCGGGTGGCCGACCTCGTCCGCGAACTCGGCGTCTCTGACATGACCATCCGCCGCGACCTCGAGGTGCTGGCCGAGCGCGGCCTGCTGGAAAAGGTGCACGGCGGGGCGACCGCCCTCGGCCCGGGATCGACCGAGGAGCCGGGCTTCGCCGCCAAGTCCGCCCGCCAGCAGCAGGAGAAGCAGGCCATCGGCCGCGCCGCGGCGCAGCTGGTGCGCCCCGGCACCGCCGTGGCGCTGTCCGCGGGCACCACCACCTGGGCGCTGGCGCACCACCTGATCGGCGTGCCCGAGCTCACCGTGATCACGAACTCCATCCCCGTCGCCGACGTCTTCCACCGCAACCCGCGCGCCGACCGCACGGTGGTGCTGACCGGCGGCGTACGCACGCCGTCGGACGCCTTAGTAGGGCCCGTGGCCGTGGCCGCGATCCGGCGCCTGCACGTGGACACGCTCTTCCTCGGCGTGCACGGGATGAGCGTGCGGGCCGGGTTCACCACCCCCAACCTGCTCGAGTCCGAGACCGACAGGGAGCTGGTGACGGCCGCGCACCGCCTGGTGGTCCCCGCAGACCACACCAAGTGGAACACGGTGGGCATCAGCACCATCGCCGAGTTGACCGAGGCCGACGTGGTCATCAGCGACGCGGGGTTGCCTGAGGAAGCACGTACGCACCTGGCCGAAGCGGCCGGAGAACTGATCATCGCGGAGGGCTCGTTTTGAAGCGCACCATCACCCATCTGGCCGACGGCCGGGAGCTGATCTACTTCGACCGGCGGGACGACGCCGACAGGAGCGCGATCGACCGGCGGACCCTCGACCCCCGGCCGGTGGCCTCCGAGCTGCGTTACGACCCGCTGACGGAGGAGTGGATCGCGATCGCGGGGCACCGGCAGACGCGGACGCACCAGCCGACCGGCACGGCGGCCGAGTGCCCGTTGTGCCCCTCGTCGGACACGCGGTCGACGGAGATCCCGGCGCACGAGTACGACGTGGTGGTGTTCGAGAACCGCTTCCCCTCTTTTTCCGGAAATTTTGGGACTTATGAGGATGTGGGGGGCCTGAGTGAGGTCCGTTCGGCGGCGGGCCGCTGCGAGGTGGTCTGCTTCACCTCCGAACACTCCTCGTCCTTCTCAAGGCTGTCCGACGCCCAGGTCGAGCTGGTCATGGAGGCGTGGGCCGACCGCACGGCCGAGTTGTCCGCCGTCGAGGGCGTGGAGCAGGTGTTCTGCTTCGAGAACCGGGGCTCGGAGATCGGCATCACGCTCGCGCACCCGCACGGCCAGATCTACGCCTACCCGTACGTCACCCCGCGGACCAAGCTGCAGTTGGGCGCCGCCTCCCGCTACAAGGGGAACCTGTTCGCCGACGTGCTGGCAGCCGAGCGCACCGCCGGCACGCGGGTGGTGGCCGCCAACGAGCTGTGGACCGCGTTCGTGCCGGCCGCCGCGCGCTGGCCGTTCGAGGTGCACATCTACCCGCACCGGCAGGTGCCCGACCTGGCGGCCCTGACGGAGGCGGAGCGCGCCGCGTTCGCGCCGCTCTACACGTCGGTGCTCCGGGCGTTCGACGGCCTGTTCGGCGTCGTGATGCCGTACATCGCGGCCTGGCACCAGGCGCCCGTGCGGGACGGTCGTGAGCTGGCGTACCTGCACCTGGAGCTGTTCAGCATCAGGCGGGCGCCGGAGAAGCTGAAGTACCTGGCGGGGTCGGAGTCGGCGATGGGGGCCTTCGTCAACGACGTGCTGCCGGAGGAGGCCGCCCGCATGCTTCGATCACAAGTAGATCACTAATTTATGTCGCCTTAAGCTCGCATGACTTGTGATCTACCACTAATATCCCGATAAGCACCGGCCGTAAACGGCTGTTGCTCGCCTAATCCTGGGCGTGTTGCCCAGGAGCCGGGGACCCAATGCACTTGGGGTGAATCCACTTCGGTGGTAGGGACCTCCCATCCCGAACCCGTCAGCTAACCCGGTCGGCAGAGGGAGAGGAAACATCTACGTGGCGGCTTCGTCCCCCGCGAGCTTTGCCATCGGCCTCATCGCCGCCGCTGCCGTCGCCTTCTTCCCGGCGACCGCGGCGTCGGCGGCGCCGAAACCGACGGAGTCCCAGCTCCGCACTCAGCTCAAGACGCTCAACAGCAAGGTCGACAAGCTCATCGAGCAGTACAACCTCAAGCGCGTCGAACTGGCCAAGGCCCAGCAGGCCGTCAAGACGACCAACAAGCGCCTGTTCACCGCCGAGCGGAGGCTGGCCACGGCCCAGCAGCGGGTCTCCGAGATCGCCATGCTGCGCTACCAGAACGGCAATCCCCCGGTCCCAGGATTCGTCCTGCCCGAGGACGGCGGCAGCGCGGCCGTCCTCAACCAGCTGACCACCGAGCAGCAGGCGTTCGTGCTGGATGTGGCCAAGGCCCGCGACGACAGGCAGAAGGCCGCCGAGGAGGCCGCCGCGCTGGCGGCCGAGATCCGCCAGAGCGCGGCCGAGGTGGACAGGCAGCGCGACGACGCCGAGGACGTCATCGACGACATCAAGGAGAAGCTCGAGGATCTCGTGCCGTTCGGCACCGGCCGCAACTCCGACGGCAGCTGGGCCCCCGAACTTCCCTCAGGCACCGACAACATCACCTCCCGTACCCGGATCATGCGGGAGCAGGTGCGCAAGAACTTCACGCTGCCGTACGAAGTAGGCTGCTTCCGCTCAGGCTCCAGCGGCGAGCACCCGCTCGGGCGCGCCTGCGACTTCATGATGAGCACCGGCGGCTCGATGCCCACGGCCGCGAACCTCGCGCTCGGCGACCGGATCGCGGAATGGACGATCAAGAACATGAACAAGCTCGGCGTCAAGTACGTGATCTGGAAGCAGCGCATCAACCACGGCTCGGGCTGGAGCGCGATGTCGGACCGCGGCAGCATTACCGAGAACCATTTCGACCACGTACACATCTCGATGAACTGATCGCGCGCCGCTAGGATCCCCGTCCATGATCATGCGCGTAGTAGCCGGCGCAGCCGCCGGGTTCATCGTCTTCTCCGGCACGGCCGCGGCAGACCCCATCACCGCGGCCGAGCTCATCGCCAACGACCTCTACAAGGCGGGCAAGCTCGCCAAGACGTCGTGCACCGCGAAGAAGGGCACCACGAAGGCCGCCACGGAGAAGTACATCCGGACCCTGGTCGGCTGCCTCGGCAAGGCATGGCGCAAGGACGCGGTCAAGGTCGAGATCTCCTACCACAAGGACGGCAAGAAGAAGTACAAGTCCTGGCCCTTCGTCACCGGCGAGGGCATCTACGTCGGCCTCGCCGACGACTGGGTCAAGACCAAGAACGAGTTGCCCGTCTTCCACGCGATGGCCTCCGTCTACGGCGAGGTCGTGCAGGTCCAGACCGGCATCGCCACAGCCGCCAAGACCCTGGACTACGGCGGCGACGAGAAGCTGCTCGAGCAGCAAGAAAGACGGTACTCCTACCAGCAGGACTGCCTGGCTGGCGCCGCCGCCAAGGCGCTCGGCCGCCCCGCCAAGGGCTGGAAGCTGAAGGGCAACCAGCTCTACTGGTTCGACCAGGGCTACAAGGCGGGTGGCCCGAGCGCCTGCAACACCTGGAAAGCGTCGGCGTCCAAGGTGGCGTGACGAACGGCAGGTCCCGGCGCACGCCTGAACAGGCGGCGGAAGAGCCGGCACCGCCCCCCAAGAAAGGTAAGGTCAGGCCTCGTGATCGACCCCCGTACCCCACCACCGCTCACCGGCGACGAGTTGACGGTGCTCAACAACTGGCTCGAATGGCACCGCGCCACCCTGGCCGTCAAGTGCGCGGACCTGTCGGACGAGCAGCTGCGGCTGCGCTCCGCGGCGCCCTCGACCATGTCCCTCCTCGGCCTGGTCAGGCACATGGCGCACGTCGAGCGCGTCTGGTTCCGCCGCGTGCTGAACGGCGAGGACATCCCCCGGCTGTGGGACAAGGACCGCGACAACGACGCCGACTTCAACGACGTCGACACCGCCTCGGTCGAGGAGGCGTTCGCCACATGGCAGGCCGAGATCGAGCGCGCCCGCGCGATCTCGGCCGCCAACCCGCTGGACGCCGTCGGCGACCGCAACGGCCAGGACTGCACACACCGCTGGATCCTCGTCCACATGATCGAGGAGTACGCCCGCCACAACGGTCACGCCGATCTTCTACGTGAACGTATCGACGGCGTTACCGGCGAATAACGGTCCCGGCGTCCTGTCGTCACCCCACCTGGCGGAAGAGGATCGCGGTGCCGAGCGCCTCGCGGGCGGGCACGAAGATCTCGCCCGCGTCGGTCTTGGCGACCGGCACCCCGGCCTCGCGCAGGAACCGCCCGGTCGCCGCGACGTCCCGCACCGCCACCGCGTAGGCCGCGAACCCGGGCAACGCCGTGGCACCCTCGCCCGGCAGCAGCCCGTCCAGCCCCGAAGCGCCGACCAGCGTGATCCGACCGCGCCCTTCGCCCAGTGTGAACGTCCGCACGGCCCCGTCCCGCGACGCCGTACGCCCCACATAACGCTGATAACGCTGTTCGGCGGCGTCAAGCTCGTCGTCGGCCACGCACAACACGCATTCGACCAGCTCCACCGCGCCGTTGGGATGGCCGGCGGTGTCATGGGCGGAGGTGTTCTCCGCCAGCCCGACCCGCCCCTCCGGCACGAGGCCCGGCCCGACGCCGTCGATCTCCAACCATCGCACGGGCTCCATCCGCACGCCGTCAGCCGTCTCGACCGGCCGCTGGGCCGCCTGCACCCCGCCGTGCCCGACACCGCTCGCCGCCAGCCGCGCGGCGGCGCCGTCGATGCCGGGGGAGTCGAACATGAGAATGTGCACGCCCTCGAAGCGCCGCAAGCAGGCCTCGAGGTTCGCCGCCGTGCCCCGCACGGCCTCCTTGAGCGCGGGCAGCCGCTCAGCGGGCGCCCGCAGCGGGATCAGCCGCGCGTCCGCGGGAACCCGCCCCGCGCCCGCGACGGCGACCAGCTCGACGAAGTTTCCCGCGAAGTAGGCGTGCGTGTTGCCCACCCCGACCGGCTCGGGAGGCTCGCCCACCACCGGATACGCGGGCCCCGGCAGCGCGAACCCCATCCGCCGGTACCGCTCGAGCGCCTGCCCCATGTCGTGGACGATGTGCCCCACGTGGTGCAGCCCGCTGACGTCATGTCCCATTTCCGCCTCCATAAGCCGCGTCGCGGAAGTCACGGGAGAGCCCCTCGAAGATCTCGATCGCCCGCTCGGCCGCCGGCGCGCAGTCGGGCAGCCGCTCCGGCTCGAACGTCCTCCGCAGCGTGTCGGCGAGGACATCGGCCTTCTCCTCCAGGCCGAGCGTGACCTCGGCCGGCAGCAGCGGCTCGATCCCGAAGAACCCGAACACGATCGTCGGCAGCGGATAGTCCAGGTCCTCGGGCCGCAGGCCGTCCCGCAGCAACCCATGCCCTTCCAGCACACCGAGGTATTCGCGCGAGGCGAGCAACTTGGCACCCACGAGCGGCTGCCTGGCGGGACTGGCGAGGAACTTGTCGAGCGTCTCCGCGTCCCGAGTGAAGATCGCCCGCAGCACCGGCCGCCGCATCGCCTCCAGGAAGAACCGGCGCATGTACCGATGCAGCGCGATCTCATCTGGATTGGCCCGCATGCCCGCGACGACCGCGTCCAGCATGGCCGCCGCCTCTCTGGCGCCGACCGCGAAGAACAGCTGCTCGCGGGTACGCCAGTGCAGGTAGACCGTGCCTTTCCCGACCCCGGCGAGCTTGGCGATCTCATCGATCGTCACCCGCCGGTACCCCCAGCGCAGCAACAACTCCTTGGCCGCGTCCAGGATCCGATCGGCCCGCCCGCGATGATCGGCACCCACAAAGCCCTCCTCGTGACTGTTGACCGATGACCAATCTAGCATCCTGGTCACGAACGAGCCCATGGAGAAGGCCCACCAACCGACGTGCGGCGGGTGGTGGCCCACTTCGGCGAAGTGCAACAGATCTAAAGGAAGGCTCAGGATTCGGTGCGGAAGAGCGCCCAGACGGCCTTGCCGCCGCGAGCCAGGGGGTCCCAGCCCCAGCACTGGCTGTACGTTTCGACGATGTAAAGGCCACGCCCGTTCTCGGAGATGAAATCGGGCTCCTTGCGGCGCGGCACCTCGTCGCTCGGGTCGGCCACCGCCAGCAGCACGTGCGGAGCGACCCGCATGAGCAGTAACTCGATCTCCCGGCGCCCGGCCGCGTACATCGCGTACCTGACCGCGTTGGTCACCAGCTCAGACACCACGAGCGCGGCGTCGTCGCTCAGGTCGTGGAGCCCCCAGCCTCGCAGCGTGGAGCGGGTCACGTCCCTGGCGGTCTTCACCGAGTCGGCCTGGAAAGGCAACGGACACGCGGTCGTGTACGGCTTCCCACCGCCCATGAGCAGGTGGTCGAAGCCCACTTCGCGGGTGATCTGCAGGCAATCGGCAGTGGCCAGAGGATCCTCCACCATGCCGCCGATACCTCCCCGTTCAGCCTTGGTTAGTGCATGTTTGGCCCAATATGCACTAAGCCATCATGGGTCACGACCGCCGCCGCTGCAAGACCCAAATGCACGTGCAGCTGCAATGTGCAATAGCAAGCGGCGTTTCTGGGCACAGATCTCCAGAACCGGACACCAGGTTGAGACCTTGTCATTCAAGGCGGAGAGGTGTCACTGTGTGTGCGGACCTTGATAGGAGGCAAAGTGACGCAGAACCAGCCGGGTTCCGGGCCGACGGCGCTGCGCATCCTCCTGGGCTCCCAGCTGCGCAAGCTCAGGGAAGCGAAGAACGTCACTCGTGAGGAGGCGGGCCACCTCATCCGGGGCTCGGAATCCAAGATCAGCCGCATGGAGCTGGGCCGAGTGGGGTTCAAAGAACGCGACGTGGCAGACCTGTTGACCCTGTACGGGGTCGTGGATCAGCAGGCCCGCTCCGCCGTGCTCGACCTGGTCGCCACCGCCAACGAGCCGGGCTGGTGGCACCGGTTCAACGATGTCCTGCCCACGTGGTTCCAGGCGTACGTCGGCCTCGAAGAGGCGGCCGCCAGGATCAGGACCTATGAAGTCCAGTTCGTGCCGGGACTGTTGCAGACCAAGGAGTACGCCAGGGCTGTGGTGACCGCCGGAGCGGCGGGCATCGGAGCCGAGGAGATCGCCAGGCGGGTCGATCTCCGGCTGGAGCGCCAGAGGATCTTGGACAAGCCGGACGGGCCGGTCTTCTGGGCGGTGATCGACGAGGCCGCGCTCCGGCGGCCGATCGGCGGAGCCGAGGTGATGAGGGCTCAGCTGGAGCACCTCATCGACCTCATGCGCCAGCCGAACATCACGATCCAGATCATGCCGTTCAGCTTCGGCGGGCACAGTGCCGAGGGCGGGGCTTTCAGCATCTTGCGCTTCCCCGATCCCGACCTGCCCGACGTCGTGTACGTCGAGCAGCTCGCCAGCGCGCTCTACCTGGACAAGCGTGAGGACGTGGACCGATACACCGAGGTGATGGAACGGCTGTGCGCGGTGAGCACCACCCCGGATGAGACGATCGAGCTACTGCGGACGATCTCGGAGGAGTTCTGACGGCGGCGGACGTCGTTGTTGGGTGTGCATCTGCCCTAGACTGGACCATCGGCGTTGGACGCCGCCTGGCGGAGCATGCCCAACACCGCACATGTGGGCGCGGCGCGTGAGCCGTACCGATTGGACGCGCCCGCGATCACTCGTAGCTTGATCAAGGAGACCATTCCGTGAAGACCGCTGTCGAGGAGCTCAGCCCCACGCGGGTCAAGCTCACTGTCGAGGTGCCGTTCGACGAGCTGCGCCCGAGCATGGATGCGGCGTACAAGAAGGTCGCGCAGCAGGTGCGCGTCCCCGGGTTCCGACCTGGCAAGGTTCCGGCCCGCATCATCGAGCAGCGCTTCGGCCGGGCGGTAGTGCTGGAGGAGACCCTCAACGACGCGGTGCCCAAGCTGTACGGCCAGGCCGTCGACGAGGTCGACGTGTTCCCGGTCAGCCAGCCGGACATCGAGGTCACGAAGATCGACGACGGCGAGCAGATCGAGTTCACCGCCGAGGTCGACATCCGGCCCAACTTCGAGGTGCCCGACTACGCGGGCATCGAGGTCACCGTCGACTCCGCCGAGGTCTCCGACGAAGACGTGAACGCGCAGCTCGACGCGCTGCGCCAGCGCTTCGCCACGCTGACCGGTGTCGAGCGGGCGGCCGCCAACGGCGACTTCGTCGTCATGGACCTGCGCGCCGAGATCGACGGCAAGAACATCGAGGAGCAGCAGGCCAGCGAGGTGTCCTACGAGGTCGGCGCCGGCTCCGTGCTGCAGGGCCTCGACGCCGCGCTCGAGGGCATGTCCGCGGGCGAGGAGAAGAGCTTCAAGACCGAGCTGGTCGGCGGCGAGAACGCCGGCGAGGAAGCCGACGTGATCATCACCGTCAAGTCGGTCAAGGAGAAGGTCCTGCCGGAGCTGGACGACGAGTTCGCCCAGCTGGCCAGCGAGTTCGACACGCTCGACGAGCTCAAGGCCAGCATCCGCGAGCAGGCCCGCCGCAACAAGCTCATCGACCAGGTCGTGCAGGCCCGCGAGAAGTCGCTCGACGCGCTGCTCGAGCAGATCGACATCCCGCTGCCGGAGAGCGCGCTCAAGGCCGAGATCGACGCCCGTAAGCACAACCTGAACCACCAGGTGGCCGAGAGCGGCCTGAGCCGCGACGCCTTCTTCCGCCTCTACCAGACGACGGAGGAGGAGCGCTTCGCCGAGTTCGAGACGAACTCCGCCCGCGCGCTCAAGGTCGGCTTCGTGCTCGACAAGATCGTCAAGGCCGAGGATCTGGGCGTCTCCGAGCAGGAGCTGACCAACTTCGTGGTGCGCCGCGCCATGGACATGGGCGTCCAGCCCAACGAGCTGGCCAAGCACCTGGCCGACAACGACCAGCTCACGATGGCCATGGTCGAGATCGTCCGCGACAAGGCCAAGTCCGTGATCGGCGACTCCGCCAAGATCGTGGACTCCGAGGGCAACGAGGTCGACCTCAAGGCGATCTACACCGAGATCAGCGGTGAAGAGGCCGTTCAGGAAGAGGCAGAGGCCGAGGAGAAGCCCGAGGCGTAAGCCCTCCCGCCCTCCAACGCGAAGCCCCCGCGCCGAAACGGTCCGGGGGCTTCGACGTGCCAGTGGCGCAGCGGCCCCTCCTGTCGTCCGGTGTGCCGAGATGCGCGCAGCCGTCGCCCGGCATGCCGACTGCCATCGTGCCGCGGGGCGTCTGGGCCATCCGGATGGCGCTGGGGCGCTCAGGCGGCTCAGGAGGAGCGCTGAAGGGGCGAGGCCGCTCCCGACCGCCGACTCGCCGCCCGCCGGCCGTAGACCGCCGTCTCAGGGCGCGCCAGGGGCGTCGTCGACTTCCCGTACGAACCCGGCGGACGCGTACAAGGCCCGAACATGCGCCGTCAGCGAACAGTACGGGGACCGGGCATGACCTGTGGGCGGCGCGCGTTAAGGTCACAAGCAAAGCCAATCGATTACGACGCATCGGAAGGTGACGCTGTGACCAGCCCGCCGACCTTCTATCAGCCTGAGTCTCGAGGCCGTGAGAACGGCTCCGCCTTCCGGCTTGAAGACCAGCTTTACCAGCGCCTGCTCAGGGAACGCATCATCGTGCTCGGGCAGGAGGTCAACGACGAGATCGCCAACCGCATCTGCGCCGAGCTGCTGCTCCTCGCGGCCGACGACCCCGACCGCGACATCTCGCTCTACATCAACTCGCCGGGGGGCTCGGTGAGTGCAGGTATGGCGATTTACGACATGATGGAATACGTGCCGAACGACGTATCGACGGTTGTGATGGGCATGGCGGCCTCGATGGGGCAGTTCCTGCTCACCGCCGGGGCCAGGGGCAAGCGCTTCGGCCTGCCGCACGCCCGCGTCATGATGCACCAGCCGTCTGGCGGCATCGGCGGCACCGCTGCCGACATCGCCATCCAGGCCGAGCAGATGCTCTACGTGAAGAAGACACTGGCCGAGCGGATCGCCTTCCACACGGGGCAGCCGCTGGACCAGATCGAGGCCGATTCCGACCGCGACCGCTGGTTCACGGCCGAGGAAGCCAAGGACTACGGCTTCATCGACCACGTCGTCCGGAGCGCGCGTCAGGTGCCCTCACAGGGCCCGGTCTCCTAGGGGGAGCTGACATGAATATCCAGAGCCGTTACGTTCTCCCCTCCTTCGTCGAGCGCACGTCCTACGGCGTGAAGGAGATGAACCCGTACAACAAGCTCTTCGAGGACCGCATCATCTTCCTCGGAGTGCAGATCGACGACGCGTCGGCCAACGACGTGATGGCCCAGCTGCTGACGCTGGAGTCGCTCGATCCCGACCGTGACATCAGCATCTACATCAACTCGCCCGGCGGCTCCTTCACGGCCATGACGGCGATCTACGACACGATGCAGTTCGTCCGGCCGGAGATTCAGACCGTCTGCCTCGGCCAGGCCGCGTCCGCCGCGGCCGTGCTGCTGTCCGGCGGCACCCCGGGCAAGCGGTTCGCGCTGCCCAACGCCCGGGTGCTGATCCACCAGCCGTCCACCGAGGGCGGCGGCCAGGGCAGCGACATCGAGATCCAGGCTAGAGAGATCCTGCGCATGCGGACTCTGCTGGAGGACATCGTGGCCCGGCACACGGGCAAGTCCTCCGCTGAGGTCCGCAAGGACATCGAACGCGACAAAATTCTCAACGCGGACGAGGCAAAGGCGTATGGTCTGATCGACGACATCATTCCGTCCAGGAAGAAACGAGCTCAGGCCGTGGCTTCCTAGGCGGGATGTGACGCACCGGGGCGCTGCCCAATAGGGCACGTTCCGGTGCGACTCGCCGCTAGGGGGCTCACTGAGGGCCCAGAAGACGGTAACGTCGAAACCTGAGCGGTTCGGCCAAGTCCGGAGGATGTCCGGAGACACTGCTCGCGAGAGCAGGGCGGTCCCACGCAAAGGAGTATCTGGGGTGGCACGCATCGGCGACGGGGGAGACCTGCTGAAGTGCTCTTTCTGTGGAAAGAGCCAGAAGCAAGTCAAGAAGCTCATTGCCGGTCCAGGCGTCTACATCTGCGATGAGTGCATTGATCTCTGCAACGAGATCATCGAGGAGGAGCTGTCCGAGTCCTCCGAGCTCAAGTGGGACAACCTGCCCAAGCCGAGAGAGATCTACGAGTTCCTCGACGCCTATGTCATCGGTCAGGACAAGGCGAAGAAGGCCCTCTCGGTGGCGGTCTACAACCACTACAAGCGGGTGCAGTCCGGCGACCGGGGCAGGGACGACGGCCTGGAGCTGGCCAAGAGCAACATTCTGTTGCTCGGGCCGACAGGATCTGGCAAGACACTGCTGGCGCAGACCCTGGCGAAGATGCTCAACGTGCCCTTCGCCATCGCCGACGCCACCGCGCTCACAGAGGCGGGCTATGTCGGCGAGGACGTGGAGAACATCCTCCTCAAGCTCATCCAGGCCGCCGACTACGACGTCAAGAAGGCCGAGACCGGCATCATCTACATCGACGAGGTCGACAAGATCGCCCGCAAGAGCGAAAACCCGTCGATCACGCGTGACGTCTCAGGCGAGGGTGTCCAGCAGGCGCTGCTGAAGATACTGGAGGGCACCACGGCCTCGGTGCCTCCGCAGGGCGGCCGCAAGCACCCGCACCAGGAGTTCATCCAGATCGACACGACCAACGTGCTGTTCATCTGCGGCGGCGCGTTCGCGGGTCTGGAAAAGATCATCGAGTCGCGCATCGGCAAGAAGGGCATCGGCTTCAACGCCATCATCCGGTCGAAGGAAGAGGTCGACACGGCCGACATCTTCGGCGACGTGATGCCTGAGGACCTGCTGAAGTTCGGCATGATCCCCGAGTTCGTCGGGCGCCTGCCGGTCATCACCTCTGTGCACAACCTCGACCGCGAGGCCCTCATCCAGATCCTCACCGAGCCGCGCAACGCGCTGGTCAAGCAATACCGCAAGCTGCTGGAGCTCGACGGCGTGGAGCTGGAGTTCACCGACGGCGCGCTCGAGGCCATCGCGGACCAGGCCATCCTGCGCGGCACCGGCGCCCGCGGCCTGCGCGCGATCCTGGAGGAGGTGCTCCAGTCGGTCATGTACGAGGTGCCGTCCAGGCAAGACGTCGCCCGGGTGGTCATCACCCGCGAGTCGGTGATCGAGCACGCGATCCCGACGCTCGTACCTCGCGACCAGCTGGCCGCCAAGCAGCAGCGCACGCCTCGCGAGAAGTCGGCCTGACCCGCCTTTCCCGCACACCGAGCGCCCCGTGGCAGCCCGCCACGCGGGCGCTTTCGGCGTCCTGAGCCTTCACGCCACGCGGGCGCCATCCGCGTCCTGAGCCTTCAAGGTCTTGGGCGGCCGTCGCTCTGGTCGCCGGCTTCCGACGCGACCTGGGCGCGCGCACGATCACGCTGGTCGTGTCGTAACGTGGGCCGCCGCCGGTGGTGCTGCCCATAGATGGCGTGGTCAGAGCCGCGAGGGCTTGTTGCCGTGGGGGCTGCACTCGCCGCGGCATGGAGCTCGACAGCGTGGTGCTGAAGCCACGGACAGCGCGCTCCCTTGCCACTGGGCCGTATGGGGCCGTGGCGAGCGGGAGCGTGACGGCCGGGAGACCTGACGTGGACCGGGGCGTGGACCGGGGCATGGAGCGGCTTCGGGGCTCGGGGCATTATCCGCTCGCTCGCCTCCCTAGAATTGGTCACTGTGACAACGCCAGAGCTGCCTACGCAATACACACCGGCCGACGTCGAGACCCGCAATTACGACCGCTGGGTATCCGAAGGCCACTTCGGCGCCGACCCGGGCAGCTCGCGCGAGCCGTACAGCATCGTCCTTCCTCCGCCCAACGTGACAGGCGTCCTGCACATCGGGCACGCGCTCGACCACTCCATCCAGGACGCGCTCACGCGCCGGGCCCGTATGCAGGGGCGCGAGACGCTGTGGCTGCCCGGCATGGACCATGCCGGCATCGCGACGCAGAACGTCGTCGAGCGCGAGCTGGCCAAGGAGGGTCTGTCGCGGCACGACCTGGGACGTGAGGCGTTCGTCGAGCGGGTCTGGCGGTGGAAGGAGGAGTCGGGCGGCCGCATCCTCGGCCAGATGCGCAAGCTGGGCGACGGCGTCGACTGGTCGCGCGAGCGCTTCACCATGGACACAGGCCTGTCGCGGGCCGTGCAGACGATCTTCAAGCGCCTGTTCGACGACGGGTTGATCTACCGCGCCGAGCGCATCATCAACTGGTGCCCGCGTTGCCTCACCGCGCTCTCCGACATCGAGGTGGAGCACAGTGAGGACGAGGGCGAGCTGGTCTCGATCCGCTACTCCGACGAGATCGTCGTGGCCACCACGCGAGCCGAGACCATGCTCGGCGACACGGCCGTGGCCGTCCACCCCTCGGACGAGCGTTACGCCCACCTGATCGGCACGACGGTCGAGCTGCCGCTCACCGGCCGGCGGATCCCTGTGGTCGGCGACGAGCACGTCGATCCCGCCTTCGGCACGGGGGCGGTCAAGGTCACGCCGGCCCACGACCCCAACGACTTCGAGATCGGGCGGCGTCATTCCCTGCCGTCGCTGACGGTCATGGACGAGCGCGGCGTGATCACCGCGCACGGGCCGTTCCAGGGGCTCGACCGCTTCGAGGCCCGGCCCGCCGTCGTCGCCGCGCTCCGCGCCGAAGGCATGATCGTCGCCGAGAAGCGCCCCTACCTGCACTCGGTCGGTCACTGCTCGCGCTGCAAGACCGTCGTCGAGCCGCGGCTGTCGCTGCAGTGGTTCGTGAACGTCGGACCGCTGGCGAAGACGGCCGGTGACGCCGTTCGCGACGGGCGCACCCGCATCCACCCGCCGGAGTTGGCCAAGCGTTACTTCGACTGGGTCGACGACATGCACGACTGGTGCATCTCCCGCCAGCTGTGGTGGGGGCATCGCATCCCGGTCTGGTACGGGCCGGACGGTGAGGTCGTGTGCGTGGGCCCCGACGAGGAACCGCCCGCCGGCTACACGCAGGACTCCGACGTCCTCGACACCTGGTTCTCGTCCGCGCTGTGGCCGTTCTCGACGATGGGCTGGCCGGACACCACGCCGGAGCTGGCCCGTTTCTACCCGACGTCCGTGCTCGTCACCGGCTACGACATCCTGTTCTTCTGGGTCGCCCGGATGATGATGTTCGGGCTGTACGCCATGGACGGCGAGCCGCCGTTCCGCGTCGTGGCGCTGCACGGCATGGTGCGCGACCAATACGGCAAGAAGATGTCCAAGTCGTTCGGCAACGTGGTCGACCCGCTCGACTGGATCGAGCGCTTCGGCGCTGACGCCACCCGCTTCACCCTGCTGCGCGGCGCCAACCCCGGCGCCGACGTCGCGGTGAGCGAGGAATGGGCGGCGGGCTCACGCAACTTCTGCAACAAGATCTGGAACGCCACCAGATTCGCGCTCATGAACGGTGCCACCGTCGGGTCACTTGACGGCGCCGATCTGACAGCAGCCGACCGGTGGATCCTGTCGCGTCTGCAGACCGTGGTGACGGCCGCGAACGAGGCCTTCGAGGAGTTCGAGTTCGCCAAGGCGGCCGACATGCTCTACCACTTCGCGTGGGACGAGGTCTGCGACTGGTACCTGGAGCTGGCCAAGATCCAGCTCGGCGAGGGGCTGGACCACACGCGGCTGGTGCTGGGCCATGTGTTCGACGCCCTGCTGCGCCTGCTGCATCCGCTGGTGCCGTTCGTGACCGAGGAGTTGTGGCGGGCCGTCACCGGCGGCGAGTCGATCGTCGTGGCGCCGTGGCCGGTCGCGGATGCTCGTTACGCGGACGCGGCCGCCGAGGCGGAGATCGGCGCACTGCAGGAGCTGGTGACCGAGGTCCGCAGGTTCCGCTCGGACCAAGGGCTCAAGCCCGGCCAGAAGGTGGCCGCCCGCCTCGGTCTCGTCGGCACGCCGCTGGCGGGTCAGGAGACGGCCGTCCGGGCATTGCTGCGCCTGACGGAGCCGGCGGAGTCGTTCAACGCCACAGCACAACTCTCGGTGGGCGATGTGACCGTGGAGATCGACACCGCGGGCGCCATCGACGTCGTGGCCGAGCGCAAGCGGCTGGAGAAGGACCTGGCCGCCGCGCGCAAGGAGGCCGCACAGGCGGCGGCCAAGCTGGGCAACGAGCAGTTCATGGCCAAGGCGCCGGACGACGTGGTGGCCAAGGTGCGGACCCGTGCCGACCAGGCGTCCGCCGACATCGCGCGGCTGGAGGCACAGCTCGCCGGGCTCGGGGTTTGAACCGTACGTACGATGGGAAGGTCCATTCGTTACCGAAGATGGACCATCCGCACCCGCAGAGGCTGCTACAGTTTTCAACGCGGGGCTGGTTAGCCCTGACATCCCTCTGATCAAGCCCAGGCTTCGGGTCGTGTCCACCACGCGGTTGGACAAGAGCCCAAAGTCAGGGTAAGTTAGCAGGGTTGCCTCGAAGAGAGGCAGGTCCTAAAGCTCCCGGAACGAGCGGTTTGACAAGAATCGTCCTGATCTGGTAGTGTAGAAGAAACGAAGTATGTGGAGCCTCCACATCGGCATCTCGGAAGAGATTCTGGTGGGGATGTACGCGTCCGTTTCTTGAGAACTCAACAGTGTGTTAAAAGCCAGTGCATGTGCATCATCACATGTATGACCCCGTCATTTTTGACGGTTTTGCTTGGACAGATCTGTCCGGACATGTTCATTGTTTGGAGAGTTTGATCCTGGCTCAGGACGAACGCTGGCGG